>CAZTOA010000029.1:0-6500 GCA_964614975.1 uncultured Gammaproteobacteria bacterium
CTACGTATCTGCTTGGGTCTCTGTCTCGCATTTCAACTCCCTCATGTTTCCCCAAAGATTCACCTGAAGGAATCTGAGCATAGACAACAAGCCCATCTTTGGTGATGAGCTTTCCTTCTAAGGTTGGAATTCCACGAGAGTCAAGAATTTCTCGAGCTGTTATTGATGCAATGTGTGCCATAATTTTTTTTCGCATTCATGGATAAGCACACGTGTCCTATCCACAGCGTCTGGATTTAGAGAAAGACTTGTAACCCCCCATTCAACAAGCTTCTCGACAATGTCGGGGTAATCAGAAGGTGCTTGACCACATACAGAAACGGTTACGTTATGTTTCTTTGCTTTTGTGACGATACGTTTTAGAGCCCATAAAACAGCAGGATTCTGCTCTGAATATATGTGTGCAACCTGACTACTGTCGCGATCCACACCAAGGAGAAGCATTGTTAGGTCATTTGTGCCGATTGAGATGCCGTCAATACCCATTTCTAGGAACTCATCGAGCAAGATCACCGCAGAAGGAACCTCGACCATCATCCAGAGTTTAAATGAAGGCAGGTCGAGAAGACCATGCTCGCGCAAAATGCTCTTAATATGCATGAGTTCAAACGGCGTGCGTACGAATGGAATCATTAAATGCAGATTCTTATAGCCATCGTTGCGCACCTTTTTTATGGCTTCAAGCTCCATATCAAAGACTTCCTTCCATATAATGTAGCGCGACGCGCCTCTAAAGCCTAACATTGGATTCTCCTCGACAGGTTCGTACTTCTTACCTCCTTCGAGGTTTCTGTATTCGTTAGACTTAAAATCAGTCGCGCGATAGACGACAGGCCTCGGGCTAAATGGTTTTACAACTTTTGTAAGTTGCGAGGCCAGCTTATCGATAAACATCTTTTGTTTTCCTTGCTCCACAATGAGTTTTGGATGAATGCCGATATCCGCCATAATAAACTCCGCTCTCATTAGGCCGATTCCGGCAACATCGAGCTTTGCCATTTCTTCTGCTTCATCGACCTGTGCGAGGTTAATGTAAATTTTTGTGTGCGTATGATATTTTTTGTGACTAGCCTCTTCTTCCTTTTTTTCCGCGGCTGTAGGAAGCTTTAATTTAAGTACTCCTTTAAACACTTCACCTGTACTTCCGTTTACGGTAACTTTTTCTTCCTTTGCTAATATCGTTGTCGCATGCTCAGCACCAACAACTGCTGGAATTCCCAGTTCGCGAGAAACAATAGCAGCGTGAGATGTCCTTCCACCTAACTCCGTTACGATTGCAGACGCACGCTTCATAGCAGGTACATAGTCTGGATCTGTCATTGGTGCCACTAAAATATCGCCTGGCTTAATTTTATCTATTTCGTCAGGAGTCTGAATAATGACGGGAATGCCTGTTGCAAAGCCAGGTGAAGCCGGTGATCCTGTTACAAGAATTTCATGATTACCTACTTCGATTGGCGAGAAATTCTTTTCTAATTTCTCATCAGCTGTTTCTTTGTGCATGGTTGTAATTGGACGTGATTGCACAATGTAAAGAACACCCTTCTCATATGCCCACTCAATATCTTGTGGAAAATCATAATGCTTTTCCACGGTCATAATTAAGCTAGCGAGCTTTTTAATATCTTCATCAGCAAGTTTCTGTTCACTTCCCTCAGCTTTCGTTAGTTTTACTTCCGCATTATCAGCTCCTTTTTTAATGAGCTTAACGTGTTGCTGTTTTACTTCCTTCTTAATAATTTCAAGGTTGCTCTTTCGTACTTCATAATGATCAGGTGTAACAGTACCACCAACAATATATTCTCCAAGCCCATAAATCGATTCAATTGTTACAACATCTCTACTATTGCTTATTGGATCGATAGAAAAGGCAATTCCAGACTTTTCAGATTGCACCATTCGTTGCACAACAGCCGCTAACCCAACTTTCATATGGTCATACTTTTGGTGATTGCGATAGTACATTGCGCGCTCAGTAAAGAGCGATGCCCAGCATGAGCGCACCTTATCAATAAGATTATTTTCACCTTGGACATTTAAAAATGTTTCTTGCTGTCCTGCAAAAGAAGCCTCTGGTAAGTCCTCTGCTGTTGCAGAAGATCGGACGGCGACGAGGGGATCATTAAAACTCGACGCTAGATGTTTAGCTGCTTGATTTAAGGCAGAGTTTTTATACACCTGCGCTTCTTTTTCCATCAAATGAAGATAATGGTGAGTTATTGTATTAAGCAAGTCCTTTGGTACTTCAGCAGTTTTTAGCATCCTCTTTATTGCTACTGATCCCTGAGAAAGCTCTTTTTGATTTTCGTAGTTAATATACGAAAGTATTTTTGCCATGTCTTCTCGTAGATTGTTGTAATCAAGAAGATAGAAGTACGCAGCCGAAGTTACTACAAAGCCATACGGCACAGGGAAATTCGCCTGCATCATCTCTCCCAAGTTAGCTCCTTTCCCTCCAACTATACTAACATCCTTATGGTTAACCTCATCAAACCACGCGACATATTTCTTTTGCATATGTATTCACTATAGCGTGAAACGTGCTCTTTTTGCAAGCTCTTATTTGGTAGAAATATACGTCCGGAGAACAATAGAAGGAACCTTAGGATCAAGTGTATAAGATTCAGCTGAGTAGGGAATAAAGGCAGAGTGTCCACCGGTTACGGTAACACTTCCTCCTTGTGCATTAATACTGACTTCACCCTCCTTCACGTATATATGCTCAAATGAATCTTGCATCTTTACTTCTCTTCCTGAGGTAAGTTGAAGCTCGTCCATATTGTAAAACTGTGTGTAGATAAGCGTCTCCCCTTTTTTTTGCACGTATGCATTATTTGGATCATTGGCAACTGGGTCTGTATCTAAATAATTAAAGTAATCATCAATATGTACTTCTCGAACCGACCCATTTTCCTTCATTTTCCCTTGATCGAAGGCCCGAATGGTACATAGAGGATCCATGACGTCTTGTTGAACTTCATACACAATGTTTCCTAGCGGATGTTTCTCTATATTCTCTTCCCATGAATGATGAATTCCACCTGAACTGAGGTCAACAACATCACCTTTCTTTACCTCAAGTCGATTTACAAATTGCCACGGGTTTACCTTTTCGATGAAGTTTTTAGCCTCTTTTTTAGCTTCATCAAGTGTCTTTTGGCTTGTTCTGACAGCCTGACTCTGCTGTTGCATAAAATTAGCAATCTCTTCGCATGTCTGCTTATATGCCTTTAGATCGGTGCCAGGCTTTAAACCGAATGTGACGTTGCCATCTTCAAAGTAATACCAGGTTTCTGGCTTTGGATGCCATCGATAATTCTCTACTCCGGGCTTAATGTGTAATTGAAACGAATTTCCTCGTGCTTGATTGAGCTTGATTAAAAGTGGCATTTTTTCGTATTTTTCCCATATCTCTGGTCCAACAATTTCTTCCTTTTTTTCTGCTGTTAATTCAGATAGAGTTAGATACTTTGAGCCTGAATAAAACAAGGGATTGTCCTTTTGAATCTCATCTGTATCGGGGTTTCCAAGCTCTGGGAGAAAATCTGATGATTTTGTAGAGTCTATGTTTGTTAACAGCTTTGATCCGCTAAAAAGCTCATACGTTTGGCCTATTGCAACCTCTGAATATCCTGGAATTTCTCCCCATCCTTTCGATCTAATGATGTATCGCCCACCCCAAGTGGGTTGTAGGATGAGCTTTGGCACGATAAGGAAAGGTCGATTGGTATCTGTCATATTTAGTGAGTAATAAGTTCCAATAGTTTTTCATGGATTGATCCATTTGATGCAACTATCCCTTTAGAAAAATCTCCGGTTTGAACAGTGTTTCCGTAAAAATCTGTAACCTGACCTCCCGATTCAGTCACAAGAAGAAGCGCAGGCGCAATATCATACCAATCACAAATACCCTCATGAATTATATGAGCATCTAACAAACCAGCAGCAACCATTGCTAGACTATGCGCATCATCAGATGGACACCTAACACGATAAAAAGCGTTAATCAATCTTTCTAATATGTGCAAGCGCTCCTTGACTACCCCTGGCCCATTCTGACCTTTAGGAAGACGAAATCCGATTATTGACTTAGATATATCGCTATTAGTTGATACCTCTAGCTTTACGTTATCCCTGAATGCACCTTGATTTTTTGAAACTTGATAGAGACATCCATTAATATTTCTATAGTACACACCCACAATCAACTCGCCTTGATATTCTAAAGCGATAAGAACATTAAAATCATCAGAACCCTTCGAATACTCTTTGGTGCCATCTAGAGGGTCAATAATCCATAAATAATCGCTTCTGGCGTCCGATCGTCCAACTTCCTCAGAGAATATAGCATGATCAGGAAAGCTTGCAGATATACCCTTAATAATGAGGCTTTCAGCGGCAGTATCTGCAGAAGTCGAAAGGTCGACGGTATCCTTCTGTTTTACAAGTTTCTGAGTTCCTTGCATATCACGAAGGAGCTGCGATGCTTCCACAGCTAACTCCGATGATCTTTTCAGAAAGGAATCAAGCTCCTCATTTGTCGGCATAACTTAATTTAGTGAATCTGTGTTTACACCGTTTGTAAAATCAATCTCACTGAACTGGTGTAAGATCGTATTAACTTGATCCTTAAGCTCATTATATTTTTCTTGTGTCTGGGCTTCGAATTTAATAGTAAGATATGGGCCGTTCTGAGAAGCTCGAATAATAAGCATCTCATCATCTGTATCCATGCGTACACCATCAATCTCTACATATTTTGCATCGGGATAAAGTTTCTTAATCTCTCCACCGATCTTTGAGCTAACAAGATCAAATTTAATTGCGTCTGGACAAGCAACCTTTATTTCTGGACTTGAAACATATTTTGGAAGCCCAGCAATAGCTTTCTTTAATGAAATATTCTTTCTGGTAAGGAAAGCTAACAAGCGAAGTGAAGCTACGGCTCCATCATCGTGTCCATAGAAATTATCGACAAAGTAGAAATGACCACTTAATTCACCGCCGAATGGCGCATTCTCTTCTCGTACCTTAGCTTTAATAAATGAATGTCCTGTCATCCAAATAACAGGTACGCCACCTGCTTGGCGAACTGTTTCAGCAACCTGTTTTGAGCATAGAGTATTAAAAATAATCTTTGAACCTGGTAGGAATTCCAGAATATCTTGAGCGTAGAGAGCCGCAAGCGTGTCGTTCCATATTAATCCGCCATCTTCATCAACGACACCAACACGATCACCATCACAGTCATATGAAAATCCTAGATCGGCGCCCTCCTCTTTAACTCTTTCAGCTAAGCGCATTTGTACCTCTTTTTCGGTAGGATCAGGTGTGCCCACTGGAAAGTTTCCATCTGGGGTCGTGTTTTGTTCAATAACTTCGCATCCGAAAGTTCTTAAAACTTCTGGAAGGAATGCTCCTGTTGTTGCTGCGCACGAATCAACTACAACCTTAAATGGTTTTATTGTGTCCTTTGGTACGTGTCGAACTAAATCTTCTATGTAGTCTTGAAAGACATCTTTTTCTATATGGTCTCCAGTCTTGCCTGTAAAGGTAAAATTACCCAATTGAGCAAGTTTTCTAAATTCTATAACATCCTCGCTGAGCATGGTTTCTGAAAAACCAGTACCAAATTTAAATCCATTGTATTCTTTGGGATTATGTGAGGCCGTAATCATTACCAAGCCTCTTGTTCTAAAGAAGTATTGGGCAAAATACGAAATCTGTGAAAGAGTCATTCCAATATCGAAAACAGTAATACCAGATTCTGTCAGACCTTTTATCATTGCGTCCTTATAGGCTGGACTCGATAACCGACAATCCATTCCGACGACACAATCATAAATTCTTCTTTGCAAGAGCCATGTTGCGTATGCTCTTCCCAAAATTTCTACATTTTCTACATCAAGGTCTTTATCAACTTCACCGCGTAAATCATAACCTCTAAAAATGTGGTCAGGAATGGTTTTCATATAGAAAAAAAGAATTTATAAATAAAAACACAAAGTTATTTCGAGAGCCTTGTTAAGCTCATAAACCATTGTACCATTTTTTGTTTGCATTTCAATTTCCATCAATTTTTTAAAGCAGCTTTCCAACATAGCAGGCTTCCAAGCTCTAGCCTGCGACTTTAGTTTTCCAACCTGCCAGGACGCCAGCTTCGCTGGCTGGCCGCCATGCGCCACAATAAGGAGTTCTTTTAGCCGGCGCATCATCATAAAATGAACAAGGTGAATATCATTTGTATCTTGGATTTCTCGGAGAGTTCTTATGGTAGATTGAAGGTTACCTGGCTGAAGGTTGTCGAGAAGTTTCCAAAGACTGGTTGAAAGCTTTGTTGCTACAATTTTAGCTTTTGGAAAGGCTCGCTTAATAGTTCTTTCATCTGTTGATTCTTCCCAAATAAGAATTTCAGGCGTTGCTTGGAGCGTTTCCTCAGCTTGTTTTAAAATTTTGAGTAGCGTTTCACGTTGAGCTTTCTTTGATAAAACATTTTAGAT
>CAZTOA010000029.1:6510-11585 GCA_964614975.1 uncultured Gammaproteobacteria bacterium
CGATTGCATACGCGCGCTTTGTAGAAAACAATGTTGATGAAAAGCCTACTTCCTTTTCAAGTTCTTCAAGATTATTATCTTTCATTGTCACAACCTCGTATCCTTTTTCATTAAAAACATTTTTGAGGTCTATGTATTGCTTGCGCGATGCGGAAGGATCTTCGCCACAAAAGATAGTAATCATAGGCATATTGTACATTATGAGGTGAGGTGTCAGTACCGTGGGAGGAGGATGTCCCCCCACGGCTGACAGACGAAGATCTGGCCTATTCGGCCAGCCAACAGAAGAATAGTACGATTGCAACGGTGAGTAGAAAGTTGACCGGTCCTAACAGCATGGCTGCTGCTGAAAGAACCGCTACCACTATCGAGATGGTACCCGTCAAACCAAAGGTTGGCGATAGGGCAGCCCATAGCCAAAGGATGAACCCCACTGACTTGCTCCTGTTTTGAGGTGATATCGGATCCACTCTGCGGCATTTGCGAAAATGCCTTCGCAAGGTCGATCCGATATCTCTATTCGTCTGTCTGTAAAAGTGTAAAAACAAAAAAAGCACAGCTCGTGTGCTTAATGTGTTAACTATAAATTATATACCCAAAACGCAGAATAGTCAATTATTATAGGATAGTATGCGGACATTCTCAACTCGATCTCTAGCATGTTCAATAGCGAGTACATCAGCAGCATCTTTATGAATAATTGCCAAAGATGTTGGTTTCTGTAAAGTGTCTGAGCCATTATCATAGCCACTAAGCCCAAACCATGTTTTCTCATCTGTGATAGGTGTGAATACGACACCAGTTTTTTGAGCCTTACCTGGCACAAGTTGATCTCTATCATAAATCGGAAGATCAGCCAACGGAATATCTTTGTTATCTGAAGGAATCCATACTTGACCCTGAGCAAACCCATCGAACGCTTTCGCTGCTGCAGCTGCAATTCTTCCTTCTTGATCTCCTCCGCGACCATATACGACAACATGCTTTCCATCAACAAGCTGTCCCGTAGCGGCAGCCAAGGCTGGTAATAAGTCACCAGCTTCTATAAGTGTTAACTGAATACCTTCCGCCCGCGCGGCATCAATAATGTCTTGATTTGCTGGTCGATTCATGACAACAAGATTTAAAGTATCTTTGCCATAAAGTCGTGTCATAGCGTCTACGTTAAATTGAGCTCCTCGAGAAATATCGAGAACGCCATTGGCTTCTGCTGATGCGATAAGCTTATACATATAGTGAACTTCTTCATCTTTTCCACCTGGAATTATTTCTGACTGCCTAGGAGTTGGCTGAAGACCTCCGGTTTCACTAAAAGCGATTATCGCTACTGCGCCTTCTCTGCGCGAACACGCAGCTGTAGTTCCTTCAACTGGATCAAGAACAACATCATACTGTAAGCCGATTTGACTTCCATGGAATCCTTCAAGCACATCTACTTCTACACCGCCTTTTGCTTCTTGTCTTTCTTTATCACCCTCACATCCGACCACAGTAACGCCAATATCAAGTTTATTAAATGTGGTTTTAAGAATTTCTGCCGCTGCGTTATCAAGAATAAGAGTGCGGGCCTCTTTTTGCTCTTTTGGAAGTTTCTCCGCGGGATCCAGTAGGGGAAATTGGATCATGAGACCGGCAACTGCCTCAGAAGCCATATTGGTGGATCGAAGAAAATGAGTGGTTGCTTTGGCTACCTCAAGTGGTGTTTCTCGTTCAGGCATATTTAGCCTCAATTATATCATAATCTCCAGAACGATTCGCCATATACTGATAGGTCGTTCGTCAATGGAAGTATCTTTGTTATACTGATTTCATGAATTACGAAGATACACCTTCTATCAAAGCTACTGAAAAGCAACCCCTATCAAAGGTCCTAATGACATTATTAATTATAGGACCTATTGTGGGCTTTATCCTGGGATGGAAAGTAGCTGTAAAACCACAAATAGTCCAGCAGGCACTTGAGAAGAAATATATAACACCTCCTCCAATTCCAGCAAAAACCATTTTTAATGAAAACGAGGTAAGTTATGGCGAAGTTGATGGCAGTATTGTTTTGCACTATAACGGGAAATTTTTTAGAGAAAATCCCAGTTCAAGTACTTCACTTAATCAGGAAGAGACTGAGAAGATTAACCCAGAGGGAATTGAATGGAAGAAAGTTGTAAGTAGCCAGGAAACACTGTATCCATACTTCAACGAGTTATTTGATTTTAAAATGTTGCCAAGCAAGGATGGGTTTATTGTTGTTATGAGATGGCCACAAAGTAAGGAAAAAGAGGAGAATGTACCGTTCTTTTATGTATATGAATATAAATTTGCAACCTCTCAGCCACGTTTAATAAAACTATTTACTACCCCGTCAGAAGTAGGAATTGTTCCAGTTATTAACAGTATTAGCTTAGATGAAAAATTCATCTCTTTTTACATGTTTAGTTGCTGGAACTGTGGTGGCCATCACCCATCAACGACGCTTGTGCGCATGTCCGATGGTGAAAGCAAAAACATTGGTCTTACGGCGTTTTTTCAGTGGAAAGAAAATGGTGCGTACGAATATAAAAAATCGGTTGAAATCCCCTGTCCAGAACCAGAAGGCTGCTATGCGTCAAGGTATGAAGAGCCAGGCAAACTCCCGCTTGTACAAGGAGTGTTTTAAATAAATTGACTTATTAAATTTCTCTTCTTCGAATGTATTTAAAAGTGGAAATTGCCTGCTCGAATATTGGAATCTCATAATAACCAATAAAGAAATACTTTCCGTTATTCTCAGTAAAAATCATTCGGCATTTGCCAGGTGCAGCGAGCTGGCTAGTATAAACACCACTGAATCCTCGACACTCAAATAGATATGTGAAAGCTTTTCCACCTTTAAATATAGTCTCATGAATAGGTTCTAAAACCTTAGTTACTATGTTTTTATTCTCAGTATTTTCTTTAAAATTAGCTTGTACGAACTCCTCTAGCGTTTTTATATTGTAATGCGAATCCTCAGCTTTAAAAACTACTATCTCCATGTATGGATCTTCTTGCGTATTGTCATATACTCCATCATCAGCAACAAAGGTAAGAGCACTTTCAGCTGTAGGATCTACATCAACAGCCATTCCTTGACCATTTACTTTAAGCGAGGAGTCATATTGTAAAGAGAAACCATATTGATTATCTAGACTTTTAAGTACAGAGGGGCTTAGCATAGGTGATAAGGTTGGCGCAACGGTAAGAACGGCAATTGTTGGCAAATTTTCAGGAGGGCTTTTTGGATTTAAAGCATTTCTAGACCCTACATAATACGACCCGACACAAGCAATAAAAAATACTATTATTGAGGCTAGGATGAGTTGACTACGACTTAGATTCTGGCTAGGAAGTGTCTGGATTGGTTCAGATAGTTCAACTTGATCCATAATGTTAAGTATAAATTAAAATCTTACCTCCAGCGTGGGGCAAACCCAGCCATAAAAGCAAATACGTGGGCTTTTACTTTACTTTCTCCTCTAGCGACGATTGCTTTTACCATTTCTTTTTTGAATTCCTTTACATCATTACCTTCATAACAAAGTTTTCCATCGGTAAAACAGTACGAACAATACTTTTCGTTCTCTCTGTTTACGCCTTTAGGATCTTTCTTAAAGGGCATTAAGCAACTTTCACAGTTTCCATTCAATGTTTTCATAATGATGATTATACACGAGTTTACAACTTCATTCCGTTTTCCCACTGTTGTAAAAAAAGCTGATACATCATCTGGCCAATTGGGGCATATTCAAAACGAACGCCGATGCTTTTAATGTAGTCAGATGGATCATATGACATGACGTAGACAATCCGTTTATCAAAAATCACAATTCTCGTGTTAAGTAATTCTGAAATGCGAATTTGTTCGCCCATCTTTACGCGAGCTTCAATAAAAGATTCATTCTCTTCATTTCTTTTTTGAAAAAGCGTTCGAATAATAACGCCTCTATCTAAAGCTTCCTTCTGGGCAAGCATAATTTCAGCGGGAAGCTCGTCTCCAGATGCCAAATTATCCATTTCTTCTTTGGCGTTATTAATATCTGAGAGTGCTTTTTCAAACATCATTTCGCGACTTTCAATAAAAGTGATATTGAGATCCTCTGGTAATGAGGTCTTTTTATTCATCGGACTTTTCAGAAAAGTACTCAAGAACAAATCTCTTTGCACCATGGCAAATGTTTCAACTGAATCATTGATCGGAATTGCTTGGAAAAGAGCAGGATGCTTACCTGTTTGATTAATACAACCTAAGCTTTCCAATTGACGAGTTGATCTATATACCGCATGAGGGAAAATGTCCAGATCTTTGCCAATATCTACGGCGCTCATTGGACCTTTGGCAAGAAGGAGCGAATATATATTTCTTGTTTGCTTTGAAAGAGGTAACTTGAGCTTCATTGGTATATTTTAATACTTTTTTGTTAAATTAGCAAAGCGCTCTATAATCGTCTCCATGAATGCAAAAGTTTCTGATTTTCTATTGGCTGGGAGAAGATTGCAAACTTCAGCAATCGTAAATCTGCTTATATCTTCTTCTTTTGGTCTTAACGCCATCTTTTACGCGGCGTGGCTAGGATATTCAATTGGTATGTGGGCAATACTGATTCAAGTTGCATGGTCAATTAGTTTTTTTCTTTTGATTCCAGCCTCAAAACATTTTAAGAATATAGTGAGTCTCCATGACTTTTTAGGTCAGAGATTTGGCTACAAAACAAAGCTTTTGGCTGCTTTATGCTCACTAATCGGTGTTAATTACTTTGTAGCCTGGGAGGTTGCTATCGATGCTTCTACAATTTCTCCATTTGTTCCTAACTCATTATTAATTGTTGGGATTTTCGCTCTAATTACTATTTGTTATACCTTGCTTTTTGGCTTGCGAGGCAATGCGTCCATTAGTAAATACATTAATTCACTAAAAATCTTTATTCTTTTGGCTATTTGTGGCGTTGCGATACATCAGTTTATGAAACAACCGAGCTCAGTAATATACCAATCTATGTTTCCTCCGTTTAGTAAAGTTGTTGCTAATATTGGTATATTTGGTCTTATTACGAACATAATCT
>CAZTOA010000030.1:0-11352 GCA_964614975.1 uncultured Gammaproteobacteria bacterium
CTAAAAATGCATTCATTGTCATGGAAGGGCTTCCACCGGTAGGAAGAACTGAATTAGAAGTTGCATCACAAGAATTTAAAGAGCTTGTAATAACCTTTTGTGGTGGGGTCATAACAACACATATTCTCGATGTAAATAATCCTGAAGTTGAGTTAGAATAAGTATGCATGAATAAGATATCCGCGCTTCTTAAACGATACTGGCAAATCGCGATATTTTTATTCGTCTACTTATTTATCTTTCGAAAAGTTTTTCTTTCACATCTTGTTCCTTTTCCAGGCGATTTACTTGTCACATGGTTTTTTCCATATGCAGGTGGTGGGTGGGAAGGTTATTCACCATGGATAACACATAAGGAATTTATTCTTGCTGATGTAGTCCGACAATTATATCCATGGAAAGTGTTGTCGATGGATTTAATTAAGCAAGGCATCTTCCCCCTTTGGAATATGTATTCCTTCGCGGGAAACCCACTGCTCGCAAACTTACAATCGGCTGCATTATATCCACTTAATATAGTCTTTTTGTTTTTAAAGCCAGAACTCGCATGGATTTCGTTTGTTATGCTTCAACCAATTCTATCGACACTGTTTATGTTTATGTTTATTCGTAGTTTAAAACTTTCCAAACTATCTGCAATTTTTGCAGGAATTAGCTTTTCATTTATCGGATACATTGTGGTGTGGTTTGAAATGGGAAATATTGGACACGCTGCATTATGGCTTCCTTTTATTCTCTGGGGAATGACAAGATTTATTGAGGAAAAAAGATTGCGATTTATGGCTTTTTCTGCAATTGGATTATGTTGTTCAATTCTGGCTGGTCATGCCCAAACTTCTGCTTATGTGCTTCTTTTTTCATTAGCATATTTTCTTTACATCGGTTGGGGAAAGCTTTCACAACGACAAATGCTTATCGGATTGGGAATTTTCTTTATAGGAATTTCTCTTGCAGCAATACAAATAGTTCCTAGTTTGGAATTAATGTCTTTTTCTCCGCGCGATGCAATAAGTTCAACACGAACATATCATAAATTTATTACACCTTGGTCTCATGCTGTCATGATGCTGGCACCAGATTTCTTTGGAAATCCTGCCGTTGGTAATTTCTGGGGGAAGGATTACGGCGAATTTATGAGTTATTTTGGTGTTATCACATTGTTAATTGCGGCCATAGGATTTTTTACACATACGAAAACAAAGTTAATGAAACTTCTTTTGGGAGTTTCTGTTGTATCTTTTTTAATTGCGTTTCCCACACCATTTCCTGAACTTTTATTTCGCGCAGAAATCCCAATTTTAAGCACTGGTCTTCCTGCTCGCACAATGTTTTTATTAGCTTTCAGTTTTGTTATCGCAGGAGCATATGGCGTCGAAGCAATTCAGAATATGAAACAGAAAAAAGTATTGCCACCGATTCTTGGTGTCGTAGGTTTATATATTGTTATGTGGCTTGTTATATTTATTATTCCTATCGACCCTCTTAAACTTGCTGTCACAAAGAGAAACATTATTTTGCCGACAGCACTAGTATTTTTTGTCAGCGCGCTAATCATTAGTAAAAAATATTTGCCGCGCGCTTTTATTCTCTGGATTATTATCTTTGCCTGTATGGGATTTGAATATTCATACTTCTTAAATAAATATCTTCCAATGGCATCGAGCACGTATATGTTCCCACAGCATGAATTTATCGATAAGCTTTCAGAGATACAGGGAAATGATCGTGCATATGGTTATGAAAGCGGCAGACTTGATACAAATCTTTATGTGCAGTGGCGCATATCAACTCCCGAAGGATACGATCCGCTTTACATTAAAAGATATTCAGAATTAATGTATGCCGCAAAAACAGGAAAATTAGAAGTCGATCTTCCTAGAAGCGATGCGCTATTACCAGAATCACTGCCAAATGAAGACACGCATCGCAAGCAAGTAATGCTTAATCTTCTTGGTGTTCGTTATATTTTAGACAATGATGGTGTCGCCTCCTCTGATTGGGATCCTCGTCCCGATCGTTTTCCAGGATCGCGTTTCCAGCTTCTCCACCAAATTAATAAAAGAAAAATATATGAGAATAAAGACGTTCTCCCAAGAGCCGCCATTTTCCATGATTTTGTTGTCGAACAAAATGGCGCATCGCTCATTAAAAAACTTTTCGATCCAGCATTTACCTACAGTAAAACCCTTCTATTAGAAAGTGCTCCACAGATCACGGCAAAGCAATTACCCATCACGCCAGCAAAAATTGTTTCATACTCTGCAAATTCAATTGAGATCGATACGAATGCTACGGAATCTGGGATGTTATTTTTATCTGATAATCATTACCCTGGTTGGGAAGCTTCTGTTGATAATGAACCCGTATCGATTTATAAAGCCGATTACTCTTTCCGTGCAATTGAATTACCTAAAGGCCCACACAAAGTTACATTTATATATAAACCACGATCATTTTATATCGGCTCCACCATTTCGCTTATCTCACTTTTAGTCCTTGCATTCATAGTTAAAAAGAATCTACGGGCCTGATCTATTTCCTGTATACTGTGTGTATATGTTAAATCTAAATTCAATCATGATAGGTACGATGCAGCCAAAAGTTATGGCTGATTTTTATGAGAAAGTATTTGGTAGGCCCGCGGATATGATCGAAGGTAGCTGGTATGGATGGAAGGTTGGCGATGGCTTTATTTCGATTGGTGAACACTCAGAAACTGCTGGAAAAGCACAAGATCCAGCACGCATGATGTTTAATTTTGAAACTACAGAAGTCAAAGAAGAATACGAACGAATTATAGCCGCTGGTGCAACCGAAGTAAAAGCTCCTTATGAAATGAGTGGTGCCTGGATTGCGACTCTCGCTGATCCTGATGGCAACTATTTCCAGCTCATGACTCCTTGGGAAGATATGAAATAATCGTTATTGAAGAAGTATAAATTTAGATCAAGGAAGAGGTGAGTAATATGAACATAATAATTTTCTTAGTTCTTGGTCTTATAGCAGGCTGGTTAGCATCGGTCATCATGAAGACAGATGGTGGTCAGGGAGCAATCGGTGACATCGTCATGGGTGTTATTGGCGCATTTGTAGGTGGATTCGTCTTTAACCTTATGGGTCAAAGCGGAGTGACTGGATTCAACCTATATAGCATACTTGTTGCGACAGTCGGAGCGGTGGTTTTAATTTGGATTGGACGCATGATAAAGTCATAATTGCTTTTGATTATTAGCACGAGCTATTTTGCCCCATAACTGATATAATATGTTATTGCCTTATGTTTAAATCTGCAGATTACAACGCTCACATCAAGGTTACATATTACCCCATAAGAAAGTAGGTGAATATACATGGACAATAAAACAGATAAAAATAAACTTTTCATAGGTGGAATTCCTTGGTCAATAACAAGTGAAGCTTTAAAAGAGCTTTTCGCATCTTACGGTGAAATAACTGAAGCTATTATTATTAATGATAGAGATACAGGAAGATCTAAAGGATTCGGATTCGTTACTTTCGTCAATGAAGCTGATGCTCAAAAAGCATTAGAAATGGACGGTAAAGAAGTAGAAGGAAGAAATATTATGGTTAATCTTGCGAAACCTCGCGAGAATAAAGATAACTTCCGAGGAGAAAATAACAGATTTGGTGGAAACCGAAGAAATTATTAATCACTAACGAAAAGTATGAGTCGTGCAGCATGCGTTCGGATACATTTCGGGTAATTGCTGCATTGATTCTATCAAAAACAACATGAGAAAAATACTACTCATTATTACCTTATTAAGTACCCTCTTCATTCTTGGCGCAACCTCAACGTATGCATCCCCTGGTGGGCTGGATAAAAAAGGTGGGCATAGATGCAGAAAAAGCGCTAGTTACTGCGCAAAGTACGGTTTAAAGCTCAATCAATACCATTGCCACCGAGCTGGTTGCAAACTCTGAATTGAATCTCCTTAGCTATTAATCCATGAAGGTCAAAGCATGACCAGTCTTATTAGCTCTTCCTGTTCTTCCAATTCTATGAACGTAGTCTTCATAGGTCTGTGGAAGATCATAGTTGATGACATGTGATACATCATCAATATCAAGTCCTCTAGAAGCCACATCTGTGGCTAAAAGAACCTGAACACGATTTTGCTTAAACATATCAAGAGCTTTCTGACGCTGAGCTTGTGACTTATTTCCGTGAATTGCAGCTGTTTTAAAGCCACGATCGAGAAGAATCTTCTCAAGCTTGTTCATTCCATGCTTAGTTCGACCAAAAAGAAGCACTTTTTTAAAGTCTTCTTTAATAAGCAGGTCATGAAGCACGTCTATTTTATTGCGTCCATTTAGTTTTACAACGTCCTGATGTACATTCGCTGATGTTGTATCAGATTTTTTTAATGAAACTGTTATTGGATCTTTTAAGAAACTAGCTGTGATTTCACGTACGCTTTCTGGAAGTGTAGCTGAGAAAAAGAGTGAATGACGTTGTTGTGGAAGCTTCGCAATAATATATTTCATTGCGTGGATGAATCCCATATCAAACATTTGATCAACTTCATCTAAGACAACTGTTCTGTATTCAGAAAGACGTAGAACGCCGCGCTTTTCGAGGTCAATTAATCGACCCGGCGTACCGATAACAAAATGATGAATTCTTCGTACTCTATCAACTTGTGCTTTAATATTTACACCACCAATACAAAGTACTGATGTTTGATTCATTCCAGACGCGAATAGTCTATGCTCGTCCTGAATTTGAACCGCTAATTCGCGAGTTGGCGCAATAATAAGGACTTTTTGTCTATTATCACGGTGAATTTTATCGATGAGAGGAATAAGAAAGGCTGCTGTTTTTCCTGTGCCTGTATGCGCAAGTCCAATAACGTCTTTTCCTTCCAATAAATGTGGAATTATCTGATCTTGAATAGGCGTAAGGGTTGTATAGCCACGCTTACTAATATTTTGCTTTATTTGATCAGCAATTGCGAAATCTGCGAATACGTGTTGTGGCACATAGGCATCTTCTTCTTCAACTACTTCGGCTTTCTTAACAAACATAGAAGGGTTAAAACTCTTCTGTTGTCGCGTCATATTAGGACGTCGTGCTCTAAAATTGCCACGATTATTATGATTTTGCCCGTTAAAAGGCGGTCTTGCATTGTACATAAATGTAAAAAAATTAATAGGTGAGAGACAGACAAACGCAGGTATTAGGTGCAAGTGAATGTATCTCTGTAATAGCTATATTATATCCTACTTTGGTCTAATTAGCAATATTTGAGTCAGTCATGATATAATCACCCAATGAACGACAGAATAAATCCCTACCACAACTTCTCCCCACAGGTCTGAGCCTAACTCGTTTTAACCTTTTTTTAATTTCTTGACCGCATTTCATATGATTGAAACACCAACATATATAACTCATCGTGTTTTAAGTAAAGAAACGGAAGTCATTGGTGATTTACCAATTCTTATTACTGTCCCCCATGACGGCAGAGACATTGCAGTAATGGGCCAAGGCATAATGCCAATTCCAGGAGGAACACCTGGAGATAGAAATGTCCGGTACATAGCAAATGATCTGTGTGATTTTGTGGAGAATCGCATGGACAGACGCCCGTCATTAGTTATTGATGATATTAAAAGAAGTAGACGATGGGCGACATCTCCTGTTTTTGATCGGTTAGTAAAATACAGAATGGCCTTATTGACTGGGGAATTTGAGGGGAGAATAGATAAACCTCCACTCTTCCTGGATCTGCATGGATTTGTAAAGCAACCACCATTTGGTGACTATGATCTTATCTTAGGGACCTCTCACAGAACTTCTTTACAATCTGATATAGACCTGCAATTCGGTGAATATATGGAAAGACTTGGTTATGCTGTTTATGTGCCACAAGAACATCCAGTCGAAGGTGAGCTTTTTGGAGCAGACTCAGATCGCACGCTAACAAGACAAGTTTCAAATGAATTTCCACATGTAGATTGCGTTCAAGTAGAAATTCATCAAGATTTTAGAACTGCTGAGGGGCGTGAACGCGGTGTTCAACTTGCGAGCGACATTGCAGATTTTGTGGTTGAATATGCTGCAGGTTATTATTATACTCAGGACTAATGAATACCACGACGGTAACCTGTACAAAATGCTCAAAGCAATTTTGGATTCTCGATAAAGAAGAAGCATTCCTCAGAGAAAAAGGATTCCCTAACCCGACACAATGTCCTGCTTGCCGACAAGAACGACGTCTTTCATTACGTGGCGGTCGTGCACTCTTTAAAACTAAGTGCCAACAATGTGGTAAAGAAATTATTGTGTCATATAATCCAGAAAACGTAAAAAATACTATTTTATGTAAAGAAGACTATGAAAAATACTTTCAAGAAAACGATCCTATCATAACTGACCCATTGCCAGATGCATAAATATGAAACTGCAACGTTTTTTTAGTGAACTTGAATCGATAATAAATAAGCACCCTCGTATTCCCCCCGCAATTTTTAATTCCGAAAATTGTGATTATGGGAGCAATATATATTATTCGAGCAATCTCTTTTTTGCATTTGACGATGCAAACTGCACCGATAGTCAATATATCTACGATTCGTATATGTGTCCCAGTTGTGTAGATTGCGATTATTGCGCTGAATCAGAATTATGTTACGAAAGTGTCGACGCTTTTAAATGTTTTAACTCTTCATATATTGAATATTGTGGACATATAACTGATTCTATGTATGTGTATGATTCTATGAATTGTCACGATGTGTTTGGATGTGCAAATCTACAAAATAAATCCTTCTGCATTTTTAATCGCCAATTGACAGAAGAAGAGTATAAACAGAAAATTGGCGAGTATAAAAAAATGCCAGCTGAAAAAGCATTGGCAATGCTTGAAGAAGTAAAATCACGCTACCCACTTACTCAAACCTATGAAGCACATAACGACAATTCATCATATGGTAACTACTCTCATTACAATAAAAATTGCTATCTAAGTTTTGATGCTGCACATAATGAAAATTGCTCGTACTTATACGACAGTTTTCATAATAAAACCTGCTACGACATGACGTACGCATCACAAAATAATCAAGTATCGTATGAAATTGTCGACTCTGGCAATCTATTTAATTGCGCTTATGCATTATATTGCAATGCATGCAACGACAGTTCATACATAGTTAACTGTAATAATGTGAAAGATTGTCTTGGTTGTTATGGTCTAACGAATAAACAATATTGCATTTTAAATAGACAATTAACACAAGAAGAATATGAAAAAGTTAAGTTGGATCTTTTTTCACAATTGCGTGAAGAAAAAACTGGCTGGAATAACCTATATAGAATTTTCTAAATAATCGGCTCAGGAAAAGATCCATCATTTGAAGACTCAATACTCTCACTATTCTCTGCCCATCGCGCAATATCATTTTCTACTTTCGTTTTATTTTGCGCGTACTTTTTTCTGGAAGCGTCAATAATTTGTTGCGTATAGTCATTACTTGTTTCGGGAACGTTAAGACTGTATGCAGAAAATGGCGGTGTAATTTTTCCATCTATCGACATTTTTACATACATTTCTCTCGTATTAAGATTAATCATGTCGTCTGCTGAAAATGTTGGTGAAAATTCTTTTGATAAATATGCAGCATCATCCCCGCCAACAGCAAACGTTATCATTGTTCCTACATTTCCGAAAGCTGTTGCGCGCACATCAGGCGGAAGCTGTCCCATGTATTGATGCGCGATCGTTAAATTTAAATGATATTTTCGCGCTTCAGAAAGAATACTCGAGAATGCATCTGTTGCAAAATTCTGAAACTCATCAACATAAAAGTAAAAGTCTCTTCGCTGATCTTCAGATACTTTTGCACGTGCTAGCGCTGCTTGTTGGATCTTCGTAATAAACATCGATCCAAGCAGCGCAGTATTCTCATCACCTAATTTTCCTTTCGATAAATTTATTATCACAATTTTTCCTTCATTCATAAATTCATCAAAGTGCAAAACATTTTTTCTTTGCCCGACAATATTGCGCACAATTGGATTTGAAATAAACTGTCCCACTTTATTTAATATTGGAACTACTGCTTCACTAGAAAATTGGCCATCTGATGCTGAAAATTCATTTGTCCAGAATGCCTTAACGACAGGATCTTGGATTTGCTTAATAACTCTTTGCCTATATGCGACATCAGATAGCATTCGCGGAATTCCTAAGATGTTTGAATCAGGAGTTTCTAAAAGAGCTAATGTTACATATCGAATTAAATGCTCCATTCGTGAATTCCATGTCGCAGCGAAAAGTTTCTTGAAAATCGCAATAAAAAATGTCGAAAGATGTTGGCGTGATTCATAATCTTCGACAGGCTCTAAAGGATTAAACCCGATTGGAAAATTACGATCTGTCGGATCAATATATATCACATCATCAATTCTCTCTTTTGGCACATACTTTAATATTTCTAAAGCTAAATCTCCATGTGGATCGATAATGCAACACCCATGACCATCCTTTATATCAGAAATAAGTAACAATTCTAATAGCTTACTTTTACCACTTCCTGTTTTTCCTATGACATACAAATGTCTGCGCCTATCAATTCTTTTTAAACCAAAAATCTTTTTGTCATTACGATAGTTTGTTTGTCCAACAAACGAAACTTCTTTGGGTGCAACTGATCCATGCACCGGAAGAATATCTGGTGCTGGTGCACGTCTCGAAGTTGTGCTTACGACATTCGATACAAGACTTCCCTCATAAGGGAAATGAAAGATTGTGGCGATTTCTCTCGTTGACCAAAAATCACTATCTTGTAATGTTCGACCTTTAAAAACATAACGCAAATCTCGTGCCATAAAAAAAGTTTGCTTTCGTAATTCATTCTGTCCTTTCAAACTTTTTAGCAGATTAATTAGTGTTCCTAGTTTTTGTTCGGCGACTTGAATATTGTCAGATTTATAGGCAATTCTAAGCTTGCCCATATAAAGGTCTTCAGAAAATTTATTCTTTTTTGCCGCTTCACCTTCTTCTTTCTTTAGAAAGAGTTTTATGTACGCACCCTTAACGCCTCGATCCAATAATTTGGAACCTACTTTCTTAAGAGTTAACTGAATATATGCCTCTTCATTTGCTTCGCACTTCGATAAAAGCGCGGACAAGAGCTTAATGTAATTTTCCTCAAGCTCTTCATATGTGCGAATGGGATAATGACTTGGCTTTTTAAAATCCAGCTGGGCAATTGCTACATTTTCGAATGAGGAAGGCAGATAATCTTCAACTTCTTCGATTTCTGCCTGTGGATATTGTGCATACAGCTGTGATTCTAGGTTGCTTTTATTCTCGAACGTCGTTACGATATAAAATCGCAAAAACTGCTGTGACGATGCCATTTCTAAACTTAAAAGTGACTTTGAGGGCATTATTCGATGCAGGGCATGTAGAAACTTCTCCATTGCTTCTTCTTTTAGAGTATTTGTTGAAGGGATTTTTATGAAGAGTATTGCTTTCGTCATGTTCGTATAACTTATACGCTAAAGTATATACGATTAGTATGACATGTACATGAATACATGTTTATCCAAGCCTGGTGAGTGGAGGCTGGTGATTTCTGAAAAAGTTATGAGCAACGGCTGGAACCAAATCTGTGACATTAGCAGCTGAAATCACATTATCCACAAATGTATTAAGAGCTTGCCCAAATATTCCATCTGCCGCATATCCATAGTACTCTGCTATTCGATCAGCATTATCTGGGTGCCATGCCGCTTTGTCTGTAAGGTCTAAACCTCTATCTAATATCATAATAAGAAGTACATTATACCACTAAAACGCTTATAGTAAATAAAATGATATACTTCCCTATGGACAAATTCAAGATGATCGCTGCCGGATATGTATTCTTTATTCGAGATAATAAAATATTGCTACTCCGACGCTGTAATACAGGCTATATGGACGGATATTATGGTATTCCATCTGGACATATTGAGGATAACGAGTCTATAAGTGAGGGCACTTGTAGAGAAATGAGAGAAGAAACTGGAGTAAGCTTTCAACCAAAAGACCTAAAACCAGTTCATGTAATGCATCGAAAAAGCAACGATATTCGCATTGATTTTTTCTTCAGCGCAGATTCTTGGCCAACCGAGCCACAAAATACAGAGCCAGATAAATGTGACGATTTGAGCTGGTTTCCACTTGACGATTTCCCAGAAAATACCATTCCTTATATCAAGACAGCAATAGAAAATTTCCAGAAAAATATTTTCTATTCTGAATTTGGTTGGAAATAACTTCTCTTCATGGTTAAAAATAAATACGACATTTTAAAAAAATCTGGTCTAAAGACTACGAAAGGAAGAGCAGCAATTCTTTATATTCTTTCTAATGAAAAGCAACCTCTTGATGTTGACGGAATTGAGGAGCGATTAGTAAGTAAAAAACTTTCACTCGATAACGCAACTGTATATAGAATATTGGAAATTTTTGTTGAGCATGGAATTGCAACACGGGTCGAATTTAAAGAAGGAAAATTTCGTTATGAGCTGGCGGCACTTCCCCATCATCATCATGCAATCTGTACAAATTGCGGAAGAATTCAAGATATTGAGGGTTGTAGCATTGATTTTCTAGAAACATCTGTTGAGGATCGACTTAATTTTAGTATTGTTTCGCACACAATGGACTTCTTTGGACTATGTGCAAAGTGTAAAATTTAATCAAGTATGAACGTTAAAAGAAATACTCTAATTTTTTACATTACTCAGATTTTTCACTCTCTTATATTTACCACACCTATTTGGATCATTTATTATCAATCTCGTATATCCATCGCAGAAATGTCTTTAGTCGTTTCATTTCAATATCTTATTCAAATAATCTTGGAGCTCCCTAGCGGTGCACTTGCAGATCTTATCGGCAGACGCAATACAACTCTTGTGGCTTTTATTGCGGGGACAATTGGGGCACTTTTATTTCCTTTTGCAACCCACCTGTGGCACTTTATATTTCTCGCAGGCTTGATGGGTTTAATGGACTCTTTTAGATCTGGTTCTGAGGAAGCTTTAATATATGATACCTATAAACAATCGAATCGTGAAGATGAATTTGGTAAAGTGTATGCAAATGGAAATTTTTGTTATCACGGAGGTTTAATTACTGGAGCAATTTTTGGAGGAATGATGTATGGACTACATCCATCTCTTCCATTTTTTGCATATGGTATCTCTCTTTTTTTAGGAACCATATTCGTTTTGCTGTATAAAGAGCCTTACCTAGATTCCGAAAAATTCACTCTTAATAATTATTTACTACAAATAAAGAATGGTTCAAAAGAAGCGTTCAAAAATAA
>CAZTOA010000031.1:0-11318 GCA_964614975.1 uncultured Gammaproteobacteria bacterium
ACCAATGATTCAATCGATTCTTTTGATGCGTTATCAACAACAACAATATCTAGCGTTGGTGAAGGATTAAGTTGTGTTAAAAGATTAGATAGTTTCTCTTTCGTGTTCCAGTTCACAATAACTGCGGTGGCATGGCTTTTCATGATGTTCTAAGAAGCTTGTTGGTAAAATAGGCATTGATAAGTAATCCTGTGATTTCAGTTATTAACATAGCTGTTGCTGCACCTGTTAACCCCCATATCGGTATGAGGAAAATATTTAGAGCGACGTTAAGCACAGTATTTGCAACTCCAAATGGTAAGAATTTTTTCACTAAGTCAGAGGATTGTACAAATGTTGCGAGTGGTGCATTAATAAACATGAATAATAAAGTTAGAGAAAGAACCTGCATGACTATGATTGCTGGTTGGTAGGCAGATCCGTGGAATGTCGTAATAAGTGCGGGCGCTATAAAGGCTAGGAAGAGTGCGAAAACGGCTCCAAATATTGCCATCAGAGATGTAAGGGCTACCATATGTTTTTTTCCAATGTTTTTATTTTGCGCGAATATTGGAAAGGCAATCTGCACAAGAGATGACGGAAGTAGGGCGAAATATTCTAAGTAGCGATATGCCAGACCATAGAATCCAAGAGCAGCATTACCCAGAAATCCTCGCACAAGTATCGAATCTGCTCTCGCATAAGTTGCTGAGGTGTAATTTAAGAGCGCGTACTTTGTTGATGAACGGAGCGTTGTAAAAAAAGATGTACGCGCGCCGTGGAGATCTGTTAGTTTTTTTCTTGGGAATAGTAAAAAGACTGCAATAATGTCCCCAATTAAATACGCAGTTACCGCATCTAAGACGGTTACCGAGTGTTGCTTAATGAGCATGATGATAAGAATTGGCACCTGCTGCATGACTTGTTGAAGACTTGGTCTAAGCACTTCTTGTTTTCTAATGAGATACGCGGTTGCAATAGAAAGCAATGCATGCGGAAGCAAAACAGAGCTTGTGACAAGAGCGAGTGAGAATGGTAGCCAATCAAGTGTTGTAATCAAAGTAAAAAGAGCTAACGAAGAAATTACTGCCAATATCATGCGCACACGCAAGAATGATCGAAATGCTTCTTTCTCATTCTCTTGTTTTTGATACCATTGCGAAAGTCCATAATCCCCGACAACGCTTCCCAACATGCTAAAAGTTACGACTAACGTTGCTTGACCATATTCTGCGGGAGAAATAAAGCGGCTTAAAACAATATAGACGGTCGAAGTAAAAACTTTGCTTATGATTGAGCCTCCAAAGTGTACTCCAGAGCGCCTAAAGAGAGATTTAATCATATCTTATTGTACTCCCCAACTATAAAGTGTCGCTGGCCATATTGAGTACGGGTTTTCTTCAAGTGGATAACGATCGAGAAAAAGCTCTTTTTTTAGGTTTTTTTCAGCATACTGAATCACATCGGCTGGAAGGGATGCGTCGTCTATAAATATAAATCCGGTTTTGTATTTCTTAATGACTTTTTTAAGATCATCAGTCGTTCCTATAAATCCTATTTGCTCAGATATTCTTTTTTCATCATTTTTAAGATAAAACTCTGTTTTTTTAATATGTCCATTGGCGAGTCCCTCTTCATTTTCCCACCGGAACATATAGACATATTCATAATCATTACCTAAGAACCAATACGCTCGACCGGGCCAGGTCTCAATAATCACTGGTCTATTATCTTTCTGCGATAAAATAGGTGTATATACGATGTTGTAATCAATGTTTGCAATTTCTCTAAAGTCATGGTTAATTGAATAATAAGATTCAGGTCTGTTTACAAACTTATGGCCGTTTGCAACAAGAAACAAAGCTATAACTAATGGCGCTATTTTTTTAAGCTTTTGATTTTTTACTGGTTCGCAGATTAATTTTGACAAGTCGGCAATTGCTTTAGATGCTCCAATTATTATTAAAGGAAATACAGGCAGTAGATACTTTGACATGTGGTGGCCAAAGAAAAACGTAACAAAGGTGAGATGCATTATTATATAGAGAAGAATGCTTTTAGTCTTATCCCCCCCTTTAAGAAGCAAGGTTATCCAACCCATTAATGATAGAAAGGTTATAAGCCCATATTCCCTCCATAAAAAGGAGTGATAGTAGCCAATATTATTAGTTGAAAAAGCGTTATTACGTAAGAAGCTTTGAAATACTGTTATGCCTCCAAATCCATAAATTACTATAAAAAGTCCCATCAGGAATATGTAAGGTGTTGGTGAGAAAACATAATTTCTGATTTGTTTTCGATGACTCCAAAGGAAGTCGCACAAAATTGCGAATATAACTAGCAGATAATAATAGTGTGTTACTACTCCAAGAAGTACCAGTGTAATAAGTAGGAGGCTCAGTTTCTTGTTTAGCTTATTTGGTTTTACGTATTTAATATATGCAAATAATGTAAACAAAACTAATAGCTGTAGAAGCACATATCCCCTTGCCTGGCGCGACCAGACAATTTCAAAGTATGAAAATGTTGTTAGAATTGACGCAACTAAAGCTGTGGTCCTATTACTAAGCAGTTTTGTTAAAAAATATACCCCAATCGGGACCAGGGATCCAATAATGACAATTGGCAGACGAGCTACCCATTCATGTTGACCGAAAACTGAAAAAAATCCAGCTACAAGAAAGTGGGTGGTTATGTTTTGAAATTCGAAAATAAGTGATTTATCAGTAAAAATCTTAAGTCCATGATCGATAATTAATCTGGCTTGTGTTGCGGTGTTAAACTCATCTACCCAGAATGGATGATTTTCTAAAATGCCATATGAGCGAAGAAATAATGCTACAAGAAATATAAATACAAGAGATATGAGATACATAGTTAGTATTCTAACATAGCTATGAGCGTCGCTCAGTTTTTATCATCTCAGCTATACTCATAATCAAGCCTACGGCCATAAACATAAGTGCCCATGCACCAAATTTTTCAGCTATGAAACCATTATTTGTAATATGAGAAATAATGCATAAAACAAGCATTATAAATCCAACATAAAACGTTATTTTCAACGAAAGATCTAGCTTTCTAAGCAACAGTATCCAGAGCATCGAAATTGTGAGGTATGCCAAATCAGTAAATTGTGGTACAAAAAGAGCATCGAAGAAAGCTGTTAGAACAATTAATAACAAAAATCCACGACGTGTATGTTTGTTTTTTGCTACTTTCCACAACAGATAAAAGATTAATGGGTAAAGAAAGATTGTAGAAGCAAAAACCTGATAGTTACTCTCTACAATGTTTGCAAGCTTCTTAGATAGAAAAGCAGCAAATGCATTTCGATTTTCAATTAGTGGACCCTTAGGGAATTTGTGGTGGGAACCTAAAGCAGGACCAAATGAGTTAAGCTGTAAATATTTATTGTGTTGATTAGCTTTTTCTAATTCAATCTCGACTACATAGTTTTTTCCTTTTGATTGATTAATGATAGGAAATCCAAATGGGTAAAAGGACAAATCATTAAATTCTTTTGCATTATATGAATTTTGATAGTACCAGTGGGCAGATCCTTCCTCTTTTATTCTAAAGATAACGCGCCCTTCTTGCATTTTTTGACGCTTGTTAAAGTTTATTGAAACAATACCAAGATAGTCATCTTTACTTTTAAATTTAGCGGCAAGCCTAGTGGTATCTCGGATATTTTCTTTGTCATTTAGATTAAAAATATGTCGATTATAATTATGTGTTATTAAGGTAAAGGACTCTTCAATTAGAAATATTTGAAGAAACAAAAGCACAAGCCATAACAGTAGCAACCCAATTGGAATAAGAAATTTAACTAGATAATTTTTTTTCCCGTTCATTTTTTATATCGTCTAAACAAAATAAACAGAACCAAACTGCCCACAATTACTACTGTAGATATGCAGAGTCCTATAAAAATGTATATTTCTGGTCTAAAGAAAATTGTTATTTTCAGATTAACTGATCCGTCAGTATTTTTTGTGAATCCATCGCCTCTGAATTCTTTCTTTATTTTTTCGGGGTCAATAATAAAGGAGTTATTTTGAAACAAATTACTAAGTTCAACATTTTTACTTTCAAGATAATTTTTTTTCAAGAATGCCTCACTAAAACTTGATGTTCCTATGTACGCCTTCCACCCAGGATGATATGATTCCGCAAAGCTTAATACAGTCGGTCTTGATATTCTTTTTAAGTTAACTTCGATCAGATATGGCTTTTTTTGTACAAAATCTACCGATCCGGAATCTGCATAAACATGGTTTTTATAATCTAAGTATTCATAGACTTCTAAGTCAGATGTACCGATGTTTATTTTCTTCAAGTATTTCAGCTTTGCAAGTGTCTGAAGGTATGTCTTTCTATCGCTGTAGAACTTAAAAAAATTATCATCATTTTCTGTGTCTTCCAATGGAATTACAATATATTTTGTTGCTGTAAGATCTAGTATTAATTTAAAGTCCTTACTCTTAATAAAGTCCAATTGTTCTTTATTTACATTCGAGAAATATCCATTTGGAAACATCGTTACCAAAGCATATGAGGGATTGCTTGCGGAATAATATGTCCATCTAGAATCACGTGGGACCCACATGGTTCTCGTAAATCCGTCTTGACTATTTATGTAGGATTTATATTTAAGATAATCATTCGGAATAGATCTCGGAACAAGAAGTGTACCTAGTTCATTTGCCGCTATTGGTTTAAGATTAAGTAGAATAACCACCATAACAATAGTAATAATCAACATGCGACTTTTGTAGAAAATACTAGTCATAGGTACATCCTTAAGAAGATATTTAACAAAAGATGCTATTAGCAGGCTGTATCCAAGAGCAATATAGAAAAAGAATTTACTAGCCTCTCTTAAAGCATTAAATCCTGGAAAGTGATCGTATAGGAAACGATACAGACTTTTAAAGGGTACACCAGACTGTTTTGATAACAATATGCCAATGATTGTAACTATCCCAAAAAATAATACATGTTTGTTTTTGCGATTTAAGTAGAGTCCTAAAAATGCGACTATTGGAATAACCCAAAAATAATATTGAATTTCTTGCACTATAAAAAGTGTTGATTCCCTGCCAGTCCAAAAAGGATGAAATAAACTTAAAGCGTTATTTATGTTCAAAAAACTATCACCGAACAATCCCCTACTAAAATACTGATTTGTCGTCAGTGAACTACTTTTTGAAAATGAAATCAACCAATATAGATTTATTAGAATTACACTTCCAATAGCTAACAACTGGGGTATGACTCTCTTAAAAAATTGTAAAACCCCAATCTTTTGCCCGCAATAGCTGTAAAAAAATATCCCTAGGATTTCTAGTAACGAGAGTATGTACCATGCTCTAAATTCGTAAAAACTAATAACGATGTTAAGTATTGCAAAAAGTAAAAGGATTTTGGTTTCTCTTTTTTCGGCGATTCGAATTATCAAATAAAATGCTAAAGGCGATAGAGCGAACGAAACCATTAATGGTAAGTGACTCGTTCGACCAATGATGAAATACGTGTTATAAGTATAAAATAAGGAGCCAATGGTTGATGCTAGATCAGAGCTGGTTATTTTTTTTGCAAGTATATAGCTAGAAACTATTGCAAAAATAATGCTGGGATAAATATAGATAATTCGTTCTGCACATCCATAATCACATAAGTATCCAAGTAGACCCCAAAGTATACCTATCGGATACCATGTCAGACCAAGATCAACGGATCCTAACCCTACCGGTGTCCAAATTGATGGAAACTGCAAAAAAGACCTCATCGTTTCTTGATAATAAAACCCCCAATCTCCACTCGTTAGTATTGAGCTCGAGAAAAACCAAACATGATGCAAGAAGATTGAAATTAAAAGAAGTATAGATAGATACATACTATATTTTTTTAAAGACAAAAAAGCTTGACCCTAATATGTAGCGGAAGAATGACATGTCAAGCACTCCGATTGGTGAATTGTTCGTTTGTTGCGATGACCAGTATTTTAATCTTAAATCATTTTTTCTTGCCCAGTGCAATATATCTAATGGATTAGTTACATTAACAGCATCATCGTCTGGTGAGAATGTCTCATTTTGTATGGGCTTCATTTTTATAAAATTAGGCTTTCTAGATATGTATTTATACGTAAGAATTAGAAGGTTTTTAATTTTCTGGGTTAGTCCGCGTGTGTGTTGGTGGTAGCCGTTGCTAATTGAGAGAAAATTTGGACATACAATCAATAGATATCCCCCCCTTTTTGTTACTAACAACTGCTCTTTAAGAAAAGCTAAAGGATTATCTGTGTGCTCAAGAACATTGATAGAAGCAACCATATCGAAAGATGCAGGTTTATATGGAAATTTTGATCCGTTATAGCTTTTACATTGAAGTTTTTTCTTTTTACACATAGCAACAGAAGATCTTGATACCTCAATGCCAAATAACCGTTTATTAGGAATTTTTGCATCTCTGAGCATATCTAAAGCAATACCACTTCCGCAACCCACGTCAAGAAATTTACCATTATTCGGTATGTACTCAAGAATTTTTTGAACATACTTCTCGAAAGTATGTCTATCTTGATTTTCAAGAAAATCAGAATAGTTGGTATTATCTTTGTACCAGTTTTCGTGATTATTTTTTTTCATTGATAAGTTTATTGTATAACTCTATATATTGTGGAATTATAGATTTTTCCCAATCATAATTGTTCACTTCCTTTTTAGCTGCCTTTTGTATTCTGT
Organism: uncultured Gammaproteobacteria bacterium; assembly: GCA_964614975.1. Lineage (GTDB taxonomy): Bacteria > Patescibacteriota > Microgenomatia > UBA1406 > HO2-37-13b > OLB23. Next base: position 6,732 of record CAZTOA010000031.1, read on the forward strand.
GAAGCAAGGCTTTTCTCTTAGTGAGAAGCAAAAGCTTTTCTGCCATACCAACGTAATCCTCGTTTTTGACAATGATGCCAGTTTCACCATTTCTTATTAAAGATAGCGCGCCCTGATTATCAGATGTAATGATAGCTAAACCAGACGCCATGGCTTCGAGATACATTAGAGGTTGGCTATCAGCGCGTGTCATGCTAATAAATATGTCGGCTTTACTGTAATAATTAGCCATTTTTTCATATGCAACATGACCAGTAAATATTATCATATCTGAAAGGCCCAGGCTCATGACCAATTCTTCGAGTTTTTTTCTCTGTGGGCCGTCACCAACAATTGTGAGTTTAATTGATATAGTTTTATCTATTTCGTAAGCTTTCTTTACTCCACGGATCAAAAGATCAAAACCTTTTCTGTTAATTAATGCTCCAGTTGAAATAACTTTTACAGTTGAGCTGCTTGTGTTCTGGTTGGACAGTTTTGGAAAATTTGAATATTTATGAACATCTATTCCTGGTGGAATAATGTGTATTTTTTTACTTGCAATACCCATGTTTATCAAGGACCTTTTAACCAGTTTATTAACCACGATTAATGCATCTGCCTTTACTAATGTAGAGTATGAAAGTTTATATAATGGCCATGCAACAGCCTGCAATAAAATAGTAGTCCAGGTATTGGTAACTTTCTTTATTAATGATAGTTTTTCATGCTGATCATGCAAATTGTCAGCAAAAAAAGGCAGAGAATTTTGTAAGGGGCCAATAATTCTAACGACATTATTATGTCTTGGAAACAAAAAACCCAAATTAAATGTTCGCCCAATATAAAAAGGTAGGACATGATGATGGATATCATAATCACCATCTCTTAATAGCTTAATTCCTTTAATTCCATACAGAAATGAAAAGATAACAGTATTAACTACTCCAAGATTAATAGCTCGCTTCTTTTTTTGAAGATGTATTATCTGGTAATTTGTGTCCTTAATGTTCGAAAAACCCGTAACGGCAACTGAGTTTTTATTCCTTGAGGCGATTAAATTTGTCACTTTATAAGCCCACTCAAGTTCTGAACCACGGTTATTCAATAGCGCATAATGAGATGGGCAAAATAGTATTTTCATTGTATTTGTAAAATCTTTCTTAGCTCGTGTTCCTTTTTAGAAAATAACGGCCTATTATATAGTTGTTGCAGCTTCATAATTATCTGTCTCAATAATGTGAGAACAATTGCCGGACTGATAAGCGAAGCAAAATACATAAACTTCAATTTTTTTGATTTCGCGGCATGTGCAGATAAATTACAAAATTTGTAATAGTACTTGCTCAGAATTTGATTTCCTAAATACATTTTTTCCTTGACGATAACTGGAGGATAGTTATTTATTAGCTGATCGATTATTGTTTCTTCGCTATTTTTTATACTATATTTCTTTACTAAACTTCGATATATTTTTGGCAATTCAATATTCATATGATCACCATCCATTTGAATATGCTTGTTTTTTAATGCACGAAATATAATTTGATCCTCGTGTGATCTTACTCCAATGCAATATTCGGAGAGTCCCAATGATGAGTGTTCAGAAATAATCGAGCCAACAAGCTGTACTTGGGGATGAAGAATATTTTTCTTTGGATATAGCGACTCGATATCTGTTGTTTTTCGAAATCCTTGCCCCCCAATAAATATGGAATGCAAAAACATATTTGTTAACCCTTCAGATCCTTTTTCAAAAATTGTATCTTTTGTAAATTTAGTGATTACGGCTTCGACTGTTCCTGTGCTGTTAAATTGAATTTGATTACTATATATAAAGTGCACATCTGGGTTATCATCAAAGCCCTTCACATATTTTGAAAGAGTTTTATTGCTATATAAAACATCATCATCACCGAGCACAATTATGTAATCGCTTTTAGCACGTAACATTGATGCCAATAAGTTCTTTGGGAAACCTAATGCTGGCTTATTTCGAAAGTAATGAATGCTTGGCTCATTTATTTTATTGATTAATAGCATTACTTCATCATTGGAAGAGTCGTCAGATATAACAAGCTCTTTAAATTTATAATCCTGCAAAAGATAAGAGTGAATGAGTTGTTCTAACGTGTCTGGTCTATTGTACGTAGGAACACAGAGACTAATGCGGCTCGTCTTCATACTTTGTTTCTTGAAAGAAAATCTGTAAGGGCGCTTTTCCAATCTCTAAGAGTAATACCGAGTTTCTTAGCATTTGTATTTGATAAAACTGAATATAAAGGAGGAGTTGAGATTCTTTTAAATTCCTCGAGTTTAACTGCTTTTACGTCAATATTTAAACTAAGTTTCTTGAAAACTTCCTTACCGAAATCAAGTCTCGATGCCTCGCCTGTATTTACAAGATGATACGTGCCAAACTTTTTTGTCTGGATAAGTTTGGCTATAGCTTTAGCAAGGTCGACTGCACTTGTTGGTGCCCCAATTTCATCAGAGACCAATTGTACGGACTTGTTTTGATTGGCTTTTCTTACAATTGCATGTATAAAATTATCACTCCACTTACTGTACAGCCACATTGTTCTAATAATGTAATGTTGCGGGTTAGTTTTTTTTATAATGCCTTCTGCTAAGAGCTTGTTCTTCCCAACAGTTGTCTTTGGCCTTGGCATGTCGCTTTCTACATAGGGTTTTGAAGATTTTCCATCAAAAACTTCATTAGTGCTTACGAAAAGTATTGGTATTCCAAGCTTTGCTGTTATTCTGGCAATGTGTCTTGTGCCTACCACATTAATCTTATACGCTTTTTCTGGTTGTGCAGCGCACTCGTCTCCACGAGTCATCGACGCAAAATGAAAAACAATGTCTGGATTAAAGTGTTTTACCTTTTTATAGACATCTTCTCTGTCTTCTATATTAATCAGAGATTTGGTCGCCATAATTAACGTATCCTTCTTATTTTGTTCTTCAAACGACTTTGCAAGTTGTCCACTAGCCCCAGTAATCAGAATTTTCATTGTACTAATAGTATACTATGCTCAACTTAATGAATAGCCTAAAGATAGCTCATAATTTTTTTGCCGCAATTATCGTTGCAATTCTTTGTTTTGGGTTAATTGCAGTCAATATTGACAGGCGAATGTATGACAAGAACTATAATATGTTGTTCGCCGAATTTATTCAAAGTTCTGATTTTAAACAACTTGCAGAAGATACATCACATGCTTTTAGCTATAGAGTAAACGGGACATATAATCTCGGGATCCCTTTCTCGCCTGCAAATGAAACAGTCTACGGTACAAATAGAGGAGTGCGTGTTTTTCCCTACATAGCTTTTTTATCCATACTTCAGAAGATATACGGGATTTTATGGGATAGATTTTTGTTTGCAGCAATAATTATTGCTCCGTACGTCTCTTTTATACTTGCGTATCTTTTTTTTAATCATCGGGTCGATAGAGGGGCTATTCTTGGTGCAGCATTATTTTCGTTAAATCCATGGATTTTTAATCGTCTTAAAACGGGATTTTGGCAACTTCATATAGCTTACGCTTTCCTGCCCTGGATTGCTTATTTTTGTGCTCATTTAAATAGCAAAATGAGTAAAAAAACCGAGGTTTTGGCAGTTATTGTGACATCGTTCGGCACGGTGGTGATGTATTTGTTCCAGCCGCATTTTCTATATGGATTCATTATCGCCGCCCCTCTTGCTCTTGCGTATATGGCTTTAATTAAAGGGGAAAAACTTATATCAGCTCTATCGTTAAGAAGAACCGGAATAGTTTTTCTTTTCACAATATGCATGATTTCATTTCATTTAATTCCTTCTCTACTTTACAGCCCCACAATATATGCAAAAACTGACTATTTTAACCTTGGATCATTATTCTTTAATGGTCAGGGCAGTACTTTAGGGGATGTATTGAATTTATATACCAGACTTCCTTGGGAGGTTACGACGGAATCAGTGAAAAGCAACATGCCTTTTGCTGGATTCTACCTAATATTTATTTTTAGCTGCCTCTTCGGTTTTTTGAAGAGCAAAAACAGAAAATCAAAATTCTTCTTTATCTTTCTATTTTTCGAAATATTACTTTTCTCATTTTTATCAAAAGGAATAAACCCTCCATTTTCAAATTTTAGTAGGCTTCTTTTTGGAAATTTACCTATTCTTCAAGTTTTTAGAGATCCATCAAGGCTAATGAGTTTTATTGTATTATTTGGGGCTATTTCCACTGCCCACATATTTTCTAAGGAATCAGCAAAATCGATTTATTACTGGGTTCTTGTATACGTATTAATAACGACACCCTATTTAGTTGAAGATCTGAATAAAAAGCTTGTATTTCAGCAGATACCATTTTCACGTTATAAGGAAAATGAAATGCTGCCAGATCATCAGCGAATGCTTTTTTTACCGGATAATGTGCCTATGTCAAATTTTACTTGGCACAAAGGCCCGGCTTCATCTACATATAATTCACCTGGTGAAGCCTTGGTGCCAAGTATGTCAGACCTACTTCATTATTCTGGAAGCAATGATACAAGAATGTCGCAGAATACTTTATATGCAAGCTCTTCAAATAATCAAAGTGTCTTAGATAGGCT
>CAZTOA010000032.1:0-6472 GCA_964614975.1 uncultured Gammaproteobacteria bacterium
TACGTATCTAGGTTTTTCTGAACATAATCCATCTGTCAGTAAACATTCAGAAGATGAAATTGTTGCACTTATTAAAAAAAAGAAGGAGGCACTTCAACTTCTCGAAAAGAAATTTCCAAATATGTTGCTTCTTAATTCATTAGAAATAGATATTCTTCCAGATGGCAAGCTTGCTATTCCAGAATCATCAGCTGAGTATCTTGATATGGCAGTTGTATCAATCCATAGTGCATTCACACAGAATAGAGATATTATGACGAAACGAATTTTGAAAGCACTTTCATTTCCTAAGGTAAAAATATTTGCACATCCAACTGCGCGACTCATTAATAAACGCGAAGAAATTGATGCTGATTGGGACTCAATTTTCAAAGAAGCCGCAAAAAGAGATATAGCATTAGAAGTTAATGCATTTCCAGACAGATTGGATTTGCCAGACTCGATGGTACGACGAGCAATATCTTTTGGATGCAAAATAGTAATTGATACAGATTCGCATCACATGGATCAAATGACCAATATGTTCTTTGGTGTATCTGTGGCTAGAAGAGGATGGGCCGAAAAAAAAGATATCATCAATGCTCAAGATGTTTCATATATCAAGTCATGGATAGGTCGCTAACATGGTAAAATATAGTTAAGGGAGGTGAAATATATATGACAACACCATGGATTTTTATCGGTATAGCAGGACTCATTCTTCTATTTGTCTGGTCTACATATAATGCTCTTGTGACGCTTAAAATGCGTATTAAAGAAGCACTTTCTGGAATTGATGTGCAGCTAAAGCGACGTATTGATCTGATTCCGAATTTGATTGAAACGGTAAAAGGTTATGCAAAACATGAAAAAAGTGTATTTGAAAATGTGACAAAAGCTCGTTCAGCACTTATGGGAGCGAAAACTATGGAAGAAAAAGCTGAAGCTAACAATATGCTCTCAGACACTTTAAAGTCGTTATTTGCAATCGCAGAAGCGTATCCAGATCTTAAGGCAAACACCAATTTTTCAGATCTGCAAAGACAGTTAGAGGACACAGAAGACAAAATAGCATATTCACGACAGTTCTATAATAGTAACGTTTTACAGTACAACACTCGTTTGGCAACATTCCCTTCAAATCTTGTAGCTAAAGCTTTCAGCTTTAGTGAAGAGCAGTTCTTTGAAGCGCAACCAGGCGAACGCGAAAATGTAAAAGTTCAGTTTTAAGCTGAGAATTGAGTATGAATATATATTCGCAAATTACCAGCAATAAGCTGAAGACATATCTTATTATTGCTATTTTTGTCGGCCTTCTTTCTGTGGCTTTTTATGGTGTGGGTAAATATGTAGGAAACCCAGAAACATACTTTACCATCGGTATTCTATTTTCTCTTGTATCGAGCTTTGGCAGTTACTTCTATTCAGATAAAATTGTACTGTCAATGACGGGGGCGAAGCCTGCAAGTAAAGAAGAATACTTCGACTTCTATACGGTTACAGAAAATCTTGCTATTGCTTCTGGGATTCCTATGCCGAAATTGTATGTAATTCAAGATGAAGCAGTGAATGCTTTTGCAACAGGGCGCGATCCAAAACATGCTGCAGTAGCAGCGACTACGGGTCTCTTAAAGCGTTTGGATCGCACAGAAATTGAAGGCGTCATAGGCCATGAATTATCGCATGTAAAAAACTATGACATTCTTGTTATGAGTATGGTTGGAGTGCTTGTGGGAACGCTGGTTTTTGTTTCTGACTTTGTTATGCGCAGTATGATTTGGGGGCATGGAGATGACGATAATAGAAAAGGAAATGTCTTTGGCGGGATAGTCTTCTTAGCTTTTCTGATAATCTTGCCGCTCATGGCGTCGCTTATTCAAATGGCAGTTTCTCGCAGACGCGAATTCTTAGCAGACGCGTCGGGCGCATTATTGACACGAAATCCCGACGCACTCGCGGATGCGTTAGAAAAAATTGCAGGCGATTCGCATAAACTCCATACAGCATCGCACGCAACAGCGCATTTATTTATTGGGAATCCATTCGGCACATCAAAAACAAAAGACTTCCTTATGAACTTATTTAGTACTCATCCACCAATGGAAGAACGAGTTCGCATTCTTCGCAGCATGTAATATGAATATAGAACTACGTAAAAAAAGAGCTGCCGTTGTTCTTAAAACTCTAAAGAAATTATTTCCTACAACGCAGTCCGCGCTTAATTACGGAAATGAGCTTCAATTTCTTATCGCAGTCATACTTTCTGCCCAGTGCACTGATAAAAAAGTAAATGAAGTAACCGAAAAACTTTTTAAGAAATATCCAACACTAGAGGACTACAATAAAGCCGATTTTGAAGAATTCTGTCAAGATATTCGCCAAACAGGTTTCTACAAAAATAAGGCAAAGAACGTATTGGCTACAACGAAAAAGATTGCAGATGAATTTGGTGGAAAAGTTCCACAAGAAATGGATCAGCTTCTAACACTTTCAGGAGTAGCAAGAAAAACTGCAAATGTCGTCATGGGAGAAATATTTGGAAAAATGGAAGGTGTCGCCGTTGATACGCATGTCATTCGACTTTCACAAAAATTTAAGTTAACGGATAAAAAGGACCAAGGGAAAATTGAAAAAGATCTAATGGAAATTCTGCCTCAAAAAGAGTGGCTAGAATTTACCCACAGAATTATTGACTATGGAAGACAATATTCTCCAGCTCATAAAAAGAATGAGTCAACAGATCCGATAAGCCAGGCGCTGATTGCTGAAAATTTACTCTAAGTGCGCTACAATAGACCCATGTCTACAGTGGATCTAAAATTAGTTCAGAAGCTGGCAAAACTCTCAAACCTTAAGCTTACCGATGAGGAGGCAGCTCAATATCCGGAACAACTTTCTGAAAGTCTTGAATACGTGAAGAATTTGGATGAAATTGATACTAGCGATGTTCCAGATAATTTTTATACGACTAATGCACACAACGTTATGGAAGAAGACGAGGTGCGAGAAGAAGACATGCTTAGTCATGAAGATGCGATGAAGAATGCCACATCTACAAAAAAAGGTTATTTTGTTGTAAAGCGAATTCTATGAGTTTTTTAGGAAAAAGTGTCACGGAGTTATTGAAAGAAAATGCTGACTCGCAAGAAGTCGTCAACTTTTTTCACAAAAGAATCAAGGATAATAATGGAGATTTAAATGCCTATACTTTTATTGACGATGAAGCTCCTAAAGTTAAACCTGAACGAATTGCGGGGAAATTAAAAGCCCTTCCAATTTCATTAAAAGATAATGTTGGAACGCTCTATGCGCCAACTACTGCCTCGTCAAATATTCTGAAAGAATACACAGCTCCATATGCGGCAACAATTGCACATAGATTAGGAGAAGCAGGCGCGACAATTATGGGAAAAACGAATCTAGATGCGTGGGCACATGGCTCTTCGACAGAAACATCGGATTTTGGTCCCACGCGAAATCCATATAACAGGGACTTCGTCCCTGGTGGATCATCTGGCGGCTCCGCCGCCGCAGTTGCTGCCGGCCTCATTCCAGCAGCCATAGGCACAGAAACGGCCGGCTCTACTCGTCTTCCTGCGGCTTGGAGCGGTGTTGTCGGTTTTAAGCCTTCATATGGACGCGTTCCGCGTCACGGCATTGTTGCAATGGGATCCTCATGGGATTGTCCAGGACCAATTACTCAGACAGTCGAAGACGCTGCTCTTTTACTAGGTTTTCTTGCTGGTAAAGATCCTCATGATGCAACAACACTTGATCAAAACGTTCCGTCATATTATGACGAGTTTAAAAAGGAACGCACTCTTACAATAGGAATTGCCGATGAGTATTTTGAAAATGTTGATCCAGAAATTATGGCCGCTGTCGAAAAATCAATAGAGCTTCTTGAAAAGGCCGGCCATACAATAAAGAAAATTAAACTAATGCATCCAAAGTATGCGATATCTGTGTATATGTTGCTCCAAAGATCAGAGGTTTCTTCAAATTTAGCCCGTTTTGACGGTATCCGTTTTGGAAAGAACAGAAGTTTTTTCGGCAAAGAAGCCGAAAAGCGCATTCTTCTAGGAACCTATGCTTTATCTGCAGGCTACTATGATGCATTCTATAAAAAAGCCCAAAAAGTGCGCTATCTAATCAAGCAAGACTTTGAAAAAGTATTCGAAGATGTTGATGTTATATTTGCTCCAACGACACCAATTACAGCAACCAAAATTGGCGACAATGAGAAATTTGCATTCTATGGTGAAATGATGGACGTATTAACTGAGCCAGCATCTGCCGCAGGAATTCCAGCAATTTCTTTGCCCATTGGCATGCATTCAAATGGACTGCCCATTGGCGGTCAATTCATGGGGAAATTTCTTGGTGAAGTAACTGTTCTACAAGCAGCTCATCAACTCGAACAATTAGTTAACTTTGATCGACTATCAGTTATGCAGAAATATGAGTAATTACACACCCGTCATTGGCCTTGAAATTCATGTGCAACTTGCGACAAAATCTAAAATGTTCAGTCGTTGCTCTGCGGATTGGTTTGGCAAAGCGCCAAACACTGTCATTTGTCCTGTGTCTTTAGGTCTTCCTGGTGCAAATCCTGTGCCAAACAAAAAAGCTATTGAGTGGGCAATTCTTATCGGCATGGCTTTGAATTGCCAACAAAACAAAGTTTCTAAATTTGACCGAAAGCATTATTTCTATCCTGATCTACCAAAAGGCTACCAGATAAGCCAGTACGACCAGCCATTTTCGTATGACGGTCACTACGAGTTTATATCTAAAGCATCTGGAGAACCTAAGAAAGTTCGTATTAAGCGTGTCCATCTTGAAGAAGACACAGGAAAACTCATTCATGAAGGTGATGAGACGCTCGTTGATTTTAACCGTTCTGGCATGCCGCTTGTAGAAATAGTTACAGAACCGGACTTTGATAATTCTGATGACGTAAAGCAATTCTTAGAAGAGCTACAAGTCATCATTCGTTCTCAACGGGTTTCAGAAGCAGATATGGAAAGAGGTTCGATGCGACTTGAACCAAATATTTCATTGAGAAAAGAAGGTGAGACGGAATTACCAAACTACAAAGTGGAAGTCAAAAATATTAATTCATTTAACTTTGCAAAAAGAGCTATTGATTATGAAGTAAAACGCCATGCAGAAATTCTAGATCAAGGAGAAACGCCACAACAAGAAACACGTGGCTATAACGAAGGTAAGGGCATTACTGTTTCGCAAAGAATAAAAGAAGAAGCTGCAGATTATCGTTATTTTCCAGAACCAGATATCCCACCTTTTGTTTTTGACGATGAATTCTTTGCACAAATTCGAAAGCATATGTTGGAACTTCCACATGAAAAAGTGAAAAGGTATACGGATATGGGGATTTCGGCTGATGAAGCATATATTCTTACAAGAGATCGAGACGGAGCTTTGCTCTTCGACAAGCTTATTGAAGGCCTCGACGATGCAATGGCGGCAAAGGCTTCGAAATTAGTAGTAAATAAGAAGTTTGCATTGACGGATGATATTGAAAAAGCTGTTAAAGAAATGAAAGAACTTCTGCAACCGAAAGAGACTGATGTAGGGCTTTTAGAAAGTGTCGTCGCGGAAGTGATTATGCAAAATCCTTCACAAGTCGAGAGCTACAGACAAGGAAAAGAAACGGTACTGATGTTTTTTGTTGGACAAGTCATGAAGGGAATGAGGGGTCAAGCCGATGCGCAGAAAGTTCAGGAAGTTTTAAAGAAAAAACTGAAGTAGGAAATAGTGCCGGCGAATGTCCTCGCGCCGGCTCGAGGTTTGGAGCAGGGTCACTCCTCCTTGATGGTAAGAGAGTTCCTGCTCATGTCGAGCGTAGCTACGGCGCAGATTCCCTTATCCATCTCGAAATAGACGGCGGTGATGACCGAGCCCTCGACGTGGAACGAATCACGTCGTACCCGATCTGGATCGATCCCATCTTCGGCGCATGCAGCTTTGACGCGCCGGTCAATGAGAACATCCCACTGGATGTCGTCGCTTGTAACGTCGTCCCCATGCCCGTAATCGAACAGGGCTTTCTCGTCAACGATGTGCATTGAATCGCTCCAATTGATAGCTAGGACGGATTCCCAGACTATTGCGTGTGATTATACCATTTAAGACATAATGGAAGAAAAAGTAGAGAGAAAAATCGCCGGAGAAGTTTAGTCTCGTCTCCGGCAGCGAGGTTAAGAGCCTGGCGCTCGGTTCAGTTTAGCCCGGAATCGATCCAAAGATCGCAATGCTATTGTGGTCAAAGTCGAGCACAACAGTTAGCATGAAATCAGGGTTCTCGTCAACCAGATACATGCATTTGCGATGGTTACCATTTTCCCACCAGGGATCTTGAGTCGGGGACAGCCTGAATGTGCCATAGCCCCTTTCTTGCAGGGCCTCAATAGCACGATACTGCATGAATTGATCCCAGTTCTGCCCCTGATTCAGGATAGACGTGTCT
>CAZTOA010000032.1:6482-10535 GCA_964614975.1 uncultured Gammaproteobacteria bacterium
TGTCTTCACTGATACGGGACATGGCCACAACTGCCAATTCGATAATCCTCATTGGACTCCCTTCCTGTAACTGGACCTAAGCTTTGTGCTCAAGTCAGAGCTATTATTATACCATTTATGCTATATTCAGCTCAAAATGCTATACTATACCCATGTCATTTATTCATCTCCACGTTCATAGTGAATACTCACTTCTAGATGGTTTATCACGCATTGACGAGCTAATCGAGAAAGCAAAAGAGCATAATATGGACTCAGTCGCGCTCACAGATCATGGAGCTATGTATGGCGCATTTCGCTTCTATATCGCAGCAAGAAAAGCAGGAATAAAGCCAATCATTGGAATGGAAGCTTACAAAGCACCTGGGTCTAGATTTGAACATTTAGCCGAAGAGGGCGAAAGATCAAGCTATCACTTAACACTTCTTGCGAAGAATTATATTGGCTATAAGAACTTAATGAAGTTAACAACATATGCGCACCTTGAGGGCTATTATTATAAGCCGCGCGTCGATTTTGAACTCCTCGAAAAATACAGTGAGGGAATTATTGCCTTTTCTGGCTGCATGAGCGGAGAGATTGCCGTGGCAATTCGCAATAATCAAAAAGAAAAAGCAGAAAACCTACTTCAGCACTATCATAAGATCTTTAAGGAGAATTATTACATAGAACTGCAGAGGGCTCCAGGAATGCATGATCAAGAAGAACTCAATACAGAACTTATCGCATTATCAAGGAAATACAATATCCCGCTTGTTGCAACAAATGACGTCCATTATGTAAACAAAGAAGATGCATATGCTCAGGACGTCCTTTTATGTATTCAAACAGGACACACTGTATACGAAGAAAATAGACCCCTTTCAAATATTGATACCCCAGAATTCTATTTTAAATCAACCGAAGAAATGGTGGATTTGTTCCGAGACCTGCCTGAAGCAATTGAAAATACGCAGAAAATTGCAGATCAATGCGATATTGAAATTCCGTATGGAAAACTTATTCTTCCTATTTATCCCTTAAAGGAAGGACAAACAGCCGAAGAACAACTTCGTGAACTAACTTTTCAAAAGGCAAAAGAAAGAATTGCACTTACCGATGAGGAGAAAAAGCGCTTGGAATATGAGCTCGATATTATTTGTAATAAAGGTTATGCCACTTATTTTTTGATGGTTCAAGACTTTATTAACTGGTCTAAATCTAATAATATTGGAGTCGGCCCAGGAAGAGGGTCTGTTGCTGGATCGCTTGTTGCATACTCGCTAAAAATTACAGATATTCATCCACTCGAGTATGACGTTCCTTTTGAGCGCTTCTTAAACCCAGATCGTCCTAGTCCTCCAGATATTGATGTCGATTTTGCTGATATTCATCGTGATCGCGTATTAGAGTATGTCACTGAAAAATATGGAAAAGAGAAAGTTGCTCAAATTATTACGTTTGGACGTATGGAGGCTAAAATGGCCGTACGCGATGTCGCCCGTGCTCTTGGTATGTCATATAGTCATGGCGACAGAATTTCTAAGATGATCCCTGTAGGTAAACAGGGTTTTCACATAAATATTGATCAGGCAATGCAAGAAAACCCACAACTTCGTATGGCATATAACGAAGAAGAGGAAGTGCGAAAAGTGCTAGACGTCGCAAAGCGACTTGAAGGTATTGCACGCCACTCGTCTGTGCACGCGGCAGGCGTCATGATAGCAGATAAGGATCTGACAGAGTACGTGCCGCTTCAGCAGGAGGCGCGCGGCGGAAAAATAGTTACGCAATTCGATATGTATTGTCTAGATCTTAATGCGGTATCAAATAACGAGGCAGTTGGTCTTATTAAATTCGACTTTCTAGGTTTAAGAAATCTGACAATTATCGAGAATGCGCTTCAATTTGTAAAAAAGAAAACGGGTACATTGATTGATATCCATAATGTGCTGCTTGATGATAAAAAAACCTTCGATTTGCTATCACAAGGAAAGACGGTCGGCGTATTCCAACTTGAATCAAGAGGAATGCGGCGCCTTGCAAAAGACCTAAAACCAAATAAGTTATCGGATATTACTGCTATGGTGGCTCTTTACCGCCCTGGTCCAATGGAACTTATTCCTAGTTTCTTACAAGGAAAGAGAAGTCCGCGAAGTATTAAATATTTACATAAGGATCTTGAGCCGCTTTTAGCAGAAACCTATGGTGTTTTAGTCTATCAGGAGCAGGTTATGGCAATTGCCCACGGTATTGCAGGCTACACGATGAGCGAGGCGGATGGTTTTAGAATGGCAATGGGTAAGAAAAAGAAGGCATTAATGAAGATAGAAAAAATTAAGTTCACAAAGCAAGCAGAAGAGCGAGGTTATTCAAAAACAATGATCGAGAAATTGTACGCAGCTATTGAAAAGTTTGCAGCATACGGATTTAATAAACCGCATGCTGCCTCTTATGCGTTAATTGCCTATTGGACAGCCTACATAAAGGCTAATTATCCGATTGAATATATGGCGGCGCTACTAACAGCAGAGCTTCAGGGTTCAGCTGGCGCTCAGCGGGAAGCAAAGATGTTTCAGGCAGTTGCGGAATGTAAATCTATGGAACTTTCAGTACTGCCTCCCGATATTAATAAATCTGAACATGACTTTTCTATTGAAGAAGGTGCGATACGTTTAGGCATGTCAGCAATAAAAAATGTTGGCACAGCAGCAATCGACTCAATTCTTTCAGCAAGATCAGAAAAAGAATTTATTGGCTTAAAGGACTTCTTAAGTAGAGTCGATGTACGAAAAGCTAATAAAAAAACTATCGAAAGTTTAATTAAGGCTGGTGCCTTCGATGCGTTTGGCACGCGTGCCTCACTTTTACAATATTATCCGCAGGCACTTACTGAAGCAGCGTCTCGTCGATCCCAGCAGGCAAGTGGTCAATACGGACTTTTTGGAGAAGTTAAGCTCGAATATTTAGAAGACACGGATATGATTGCAATTCCAGAATTTTCAGATAACACACTTCTTGAAATGGAAAAAGAAGTCGTTGGCTTTTCAATAAATAGAAATCCACTTCAACAGTATGCACACATTATTGATACAAAAGTCCAAAAAAAGTTAGGAGAAGTCACAGAAGAAGATATAGGGAAAACTTACGTTTTTGCCGGTTCAGTAGGCGCTATAAAACAAGTGACGACGAAAAAGAATAATGATAAAATGGCCTTCGTGACAGTGTTTGATGAAACAGGTTCATTAGATCTAATTATTTTTCCGCGACTTTATGCAACGTCACAGTCAACATGGCGGGAAAATGCTGTTATCCTATTTAAAGGACGCGTGGATGAAAAAGATGAGGGATTATCCGTTATTGTTGAGAAAGCAGTAGATTTGGAAAAAATGTCTGTATGAAATCAACTTTTAAGACATTAGAACAAGCTATTCAAGCAGGGGAATATCACCCAGAAATTCTAGCGGGTTTTGATGAATGGGGAGAGCTTTCTCGTATAATGCAGTTTCATCTTATTCGTAAAGCATGTGATATTCGACATCGAGATTTAGTATCGCAATATGCTGAGGTTTCAAATGTCCTCGACTTTAGTACTAAGCCTCAACTTAAGTTAGTTCTTGATAACATTCAGCGCAACATTCGGGAATTAGAAGCCGAAAAAGAGAAACTTTATGTTGAATACTCATCATAAAGTCGGCAGAGATTTTTCATTAAAACTCGAAAAAAGGGAAAAATTGCCTGAAAAATCTTCTAAAAGCGATACTCTCCTACTTGCAAAATATAGTAGCATAGGTTATTATTTGATAACTCCTCTTTTATTAGGAGTTTTTCTTGGTTTAGGGGCGGATTCATACTTCCACACTAAACCACTGTTTACGCTAGTCGGAATAGCCGTCGGTTTTATTTCAGCAGCGTACAGTTTATATAAGCTAGTTAAAGATACGCAAAGCTAAAATAATGCTACACGTGAGCATAAAACCGGAAACAGTGTTCTTTATTCAAGGTTTTCCAATAACCAATTCTCTTCTTACAAGCTTCATAGTCATAATACTTACTTTACTATTAGGCATTTAC
>CAZTOA010000033.1:0-10356 GCA_964614975.1 uncultured Gammaproteobacteria bacterium
TCGAGGGCCAACAATACCCGTGCGCTGAGGATCATAGAGCTTATACATTAAGTTAATGATCGCGGAGGTAATAAAATGCTTCTCCTGTTCTCCGCGGGCTTCTAAAAGGTTAAGCCCGATAGGGCGCTCAACATCCGCCGGATCAAAATATATGACATCTTCAGCTCGCTCCGGCGGAATATATTGCAATATTCCTTCTACAAGATCCCCGTGGGGATCAACCACACAAACGCCATGGCCGGCCTTAATATCTTGAATAGCCATGTCTTTTAGCAGCTCAGATTTACCTACACCAGTTTTTCCAATAATATACAAATGCCTGCGGCGATCCTCTTGCAAAATATGTACCTGCCGCCGCACACCTCTATAATGCCCGTAGCCAAGATATGTGCCACCCGACTCGGGTACCGCCGACGCTACAGGCGCCGTTTTCGCCTTCAACCAATTCATAAACGGCGTTTCAACAGTCTTATTTGGAAAGTGATAAAGCGTCGCAAGCTCCTCAGATGATAAAACAGACACCGATTTCGCAAAAGGAATATCAAGAACCGGGAAGAATTTATAGATGAAATTTACCATAAATCCGTACTTAAAGAAGATTTTCACCGTCCCAAAGCTATTCTGTTCTGAGGCAAATTGATTAAACGCTGACTTCATATTCTTTAGATGCATTTCTGCGATCTTTTTATCCGGGGATGCTGCAACAAGCCGAATTACCACATCATACCCTGGTTTTCCAAGCTTTTCTCCAATTCTCTCAAGCCCTTTTTGATCAACTTTGAATGTCGCCTTGTCTGGAGTAGCCTCATTTTTCTTTGTCTTCGCCATGTATGACTTTCCTGCTTCCTTATATTTTGAATGTGTTGCACGAATAAGAATCTGAATAATGCCGCCTTCACCTTCACCCATCTTTGACAATGGCGATGTAATTCCAGCTAATGAATCGTATGGAAGCTCCTTATAGGGCTTTATAGGCTCATAATCCTCTTTTTTTAGATGCAGCGCAGAATACGCAACATGACCAGTTTCTGAAAAAATATTGTGTTCATCAACTACGGCAATGTCACAGGCAGAATAAAATGCATAAATTTGCTTCTCAACAAGATCCTTAAGTTTATTTGGCACCGTCACATAAAACGAAATATTTCCCGGCGTGCCAACTACCTCAAATGCGAGCGTATCTTGAATGTCGAGGAATGTCCAAAATCCGCTGTTTCCCAGCGATGAAAACGAGGCAAACATCTGTTCTGCGGCGTCTATTTTTATCTCATTCTCCTTCGGCAGCCGCACCTCTAACGTCACCATCTCGAGAGCCTGCTGCTCTCGCTTTTTCATCTTTATGAGCATTACCACCACATACAATACTGTCGCCGAAAACGCTAACGCTATGACGACTGCTATGAATATGAGAAAAGTAAGAGTAAGGCTATCAACTATGCCTCCCATGAGTTCAGTATACATGAAGGAGGAATATGAAGTATACTTAGTTGCGTATCACATATGAAGTACATTGGACTGTCACTGACGGCTGTATTCCTTCTCTTATTTCTCGTTTTGAACGTGTATGCGTCTCAATTATTCTCTCCTTTATATTATCGTTTGGTCGAAAATCGAGACATTGCATCTGCGAAAGTTTTTCTAAATTACATAAAAGGTACGCCTCTCTATAAGGCTCAATATGCGTATTTTAATGGGTTGTTTGATAATGGACTTATTGAGGCAAGAACTGCAGAAGAACAAAAGAATGTTGCGACAAAAGATCGCTATAGGAATATGCTGTCGAAGAATCCAAAGAGTCGCGATGCGCTAATAATGCTTGCGTTGTATGAATTACGTGCAGGAAATGATGCTGAGGCTTCTAGATTTTATACCCAAGCTAAGGAAATCGATCCTTGGCTAAATATTGCTTCGTTGGAAAAGTAAGACCGGGCCTTCAAAAGATCGTGCCCTTCCCGCAAAACCAACTTAATATCTCGCTTGGTTTTATTGTGTGCAAAAATATTATGCGCAAAAAAAGGTCCTTAAAAACACCCCTACTAATGGGTCAAATTAAGGACTAAAAATTCATATAGAAATAACAATGAAAGAGGTTGTGGAAAATTAGAGTAAAGGATTTTTGGAGGAAAAGTGTGCGGCACCCCGCTCCGGGAGGAGCGGGGTGCGCGCGTGCTGGAGGTGCCGGCCGAAGCCGGCTAGTTGGTGGACCGCTTGCTCAGCAGCTTATCGAGGCCGAGAACAAGGGCAACGCAGGCGATGATCGCCCAGAACACCAGCAGGTACAGGTTGTTGAACATGTAGAAATCGACGGCCTGGGCGAACGCAGCCATGGCGACGGCCACATGCCAGAACGCGATGACGATCCGCATGTCCGTCGTGGGACCGACCGGCTTCGGGCTCGCCGCAGCGGCCGCGAAGAACGCGATTGCGAGCGACAAGATCGAAGCGCCGTACAGCATGTTCGTCAGGGTGTGAGCCAGTTCGATGGTCATGGTGACTTCCTCCAGATTGTGACGAGCGGTGTTTCTGCGATCGCACGACGAGCGCACGGACAGAAACTTGATTGAAGTAATAATTATACTATAGGATAATACGTTTGTCAAGTCTGAGGCTGAAAGGAGTAAATAATTATCGAATATAGAATTAAGCTCAGGGGCCCGGCACATGCCGGGCCCCTGAGTGTTGACGGCTCAATCGCCGTCGTCATCGTCCTCGTCGCCCACGAGAGACATCGCGTTGCGAATCTCGTCGACCCGCAGCCCATGCCCCGCGCAAAGCGCCGCAACCGCGTCGTCGTTTGCCGTGTCAGTGAAGACAAGTATTGAATTCCGGTCGGGCGTCAGCCTAATACTGTGGCCAACGGGGCCGACACTAAGGCGCTCGACCACAGCCGTGAAGGCGCCGAAACGACCTGAGACATTTGGATCGGCGGTTGCCGACTTTACGATGATCATACTGCGTTGCATGTCAGAGGCCTCCTTGGCGAACATAAAAGTGCGTCCTTTATGGGGACACGAGAAGCTGTAATTCTACTATAGGTTACTAAAGAAGTCAAACTATGAGGCTATTTGCGCAGTAATTCCGGGATATCAACCGCATCATTTACGAGCGCATCAGCAAGCTTATTCTTCTCACGCATGACATGCGTGTAGCTTACCGGCAGGCCCAATTCCTTTTCATACACTCGAATTTGATCAACGTATGTTTGAATATGAGCCTGTTTTATCTTATAGACCCCCTTCAGCTGTTGTACAACCAAAAGCGAATCCGCATGCCATTCAACCTTTTCTATCGGATATTGAGGCTTAAGTGTCGTAATGAGAAGTTCATAGGCCTTCATGACAGCCCGATATTCCGCAGTATTGTTTGTTTCGATCCCAATATCTTCGCGATGGGCAAAAAGGACTTTATCATGTTCATCGTAGAAGACAACGCCAATTGCAGCCGGCCCGGGATTCCCCTTTGAACCACCATCTGTAAACACTTTGAGTTTCATAAGGCTTAATTATAACGTGAAATGCGGCCAAGGAAGAAGATAAAGCCATAATAGAGGCAACCTGCGCCATATTTGAGGCTACGGAAGAAGTTTATTGAGGAAGCCTCGGGAAAATAACGACACGGCGAACTAATCTCGCCAATGCGGTTTTTTGAGGCTAAAAGTTGAAGGAGAATCTGGTTATCGAAGACAAAATCATCGCTATTTTGAGCGTATTTTACGCTTTTTAAGGCTGAGCGCGTAAATGCACGGAAACCCGTATGGTATTCAGAAAGTTTTGCGCCGGTAAAAATGTTCTCGATGAAGGTTAGGGCGCGATTTGCGATGTATTTATAGAGTGGCATTCCGCCTCGCAGAGCCCCACCGGATAGAATGCGGGAACCCAGGACGACATCATAATGCCCCGTCTGAAGCATTGCTACCATTGGCGTTATAAGCTCAGACGGATATTGATAGTCGGGATGGAGCATCACGACAATGTCGGCGCCAGCCTTCAGCGCTGCGTTATAGCAGGTTTTTTGATTGGCGCCATATCCTTTGTTCTTGTTATGCCGGATCACAGTGAGACCCAACGTCCTTGCTACTTTTACTGATTCATCAGTGCTTCCATCATCCGTTACAATAACGTGCTTTTTGAGGCTAGATGGGATGTCTTTGTAGGTTTTGCGGATAGTTTTAGCCGTATTATAAGCCGGCATAACAATAACAACCTTGAGCTTTTTCATGCGAATATCATATCACAGGCAGGCACGAACCTGAGCAGGTTACGGTCTTAAAGCTCACCGAGCTTTTCCTTACGCTCGGTTTCTTGCTTAACAAGCTCGAGGTATTTCTCCGTAGAAGAAAGTCGGCGATGTCCTACGATCTTTGAGATGTAAGAAATTGAGCCACCATTCATAAGCTGATAGGCAATAAACGTGTTGCGGAGGTCTTGGACCTTCGCGTTTTCAATACCAACTTCGCGGAAACATCGTGTAATGATGCTTCGAATGTTTCGCACTAGAAGTTGACGACCTGTTTTGGTGACAAAGAGATAGTCTGTCTCACTTTCGTGACGTGACTTGGCATAGCTCTCGACAGCCTTTTCAACGGCCTTATTCATCGGAATCACTCTATCACTTATTTTGAGTCCTTCTTTAGTGATGTCACCAAGTTTAATTTCAGCAAGCTCACCAATTCTTACTCCTGTTTGAAGCAAGAGCTCGATCATTGCGTATGTTCTTTTATCTGACTTCGAAAAGTCTCTTAATGCTCTATATTCGAGCTTAGAAAGAATGCGCGGTGGGGCCTGATTGTACTTTGGATGAGTTACCTCCAAAGAAGGATTCTGCGTGATAATTTGTTCCTGTTTCAAATAACGGAAAAAGGTTCTTATAGAGTTAAGCTTTCGCGAAGCGGATTTTTTTGTATATCCTTCACCCAAAAGCTTAGAGATAAAACCATCAATGTCGTCTTTTTTGACTTCTTTGATATCGGTCTTCTCAGCTGACGCTATATATGCAATAAACTGCTCCAAGTCTTTTTTATAAGCCACGATAGTGTGCTTCGACTTGTCTTGTGCAGTCAGATGCTCTATAAATGAATTAACCAGTGCTCGTAAATCTGATGTTATCATGAATGCCCTATAATATCACAAAGTGTACAATAATTCAAGCGCAAATTAATTATAATCAAATAATATGTTTAGACTTATTAAAAATGCCGTTTTCTTCTGTCTGATGGCGGTGCTTGTTGCCTCGCTCTCAAGGAACATATTCCTCTATAAAGACAAGTTGACATTTTACCATGATTATCGAAAGGAATACGAGAAGGAGCGTGAGCTTAATAAGAAGCTTAAGAGTGATATAAAGAAGAGTGAGGATTATTATTTTGTCGAAAAGGAAATTAGGGACAAGTTAAACCTGCTTCAGCCTAACGAAACGGCGCTTATTATTCCGAAGGTTACGCTGACTCCTGAGCCTACCCCGACGGTGCCGAAGGCACCTTACCAAGAGTGGCTGGAGCTTTACACACAATAAGATATAATATACCTATGGAAGATCAGATTGATGAACCAGTCCAAATCGAAGAGGTCGAAACGGTTAAGCCTAAAGGTTTTAACTACCACCTCATCTACTCTATTCTCCCTTTTATTATTGTCATCGGTAGCTTATTCGTTGGAAAGCTTGTTGTGGATTATCTCTCCCACGACGAGGCGCCAAAGAACGAGATCGCTATGGAAGTAAGCCCAACTCCTGAGCCAACTATCGCAAGTCCTTCTATAACATTACGTACTTCACCTACGCCTTCCCCTAAGCCTACGGTGAGGCCAGAAGACCCGCTTGTTGGTGATTCACAAAGAAGATATACAAATGGAAACGCTGGGATTAGTCTTTTATATCCGAAGGATTGGACTGTTCAGGGGGAAAGATCTGTGCTCATCGATGATAAAATACCAAGTTTCTCTATGTCGCTTGACCTTAATGGAATTAACATGGCGTATATAACATATAACCCATATGAGCTATATTGGGGGCCAGAAAAGAAGACTGAAAAAATTGTTGTTGCTGGGCGTGATGGTGAACTTCTTGTAACTGGATTCTGTACGGAAGAGGAAAAGAAGAATGCAGCAATGTGCGATGGCGATCAAGGTGCAATAGTTGTTAAGCTAATAGCTAAAGAAAATGATAAGTGGTTCTTTATAATGCATATGAATAATCAATCTGAGATTGATGTGACAATCCAGAAAATGAAGAATCTTCTTTCTACGGTTAAATTCTTATAAGCGACTCAATCTCACAAACCCTTACCCACCTTCTATGGACAATGTATAAAATTGCCCCACTATATGGCCCATTATGGGTATAAAATGACTAGCACTATGAATACCAATAACTACGTAAAAGTGAGGCTAAATGATGAAATAAAAAAGGAGATTCACAAGCGTGCAGAACGTCTCGGGATGACAATGTCGGGCTATCTACAGTACTTGGCAGTGAAAGATGTTGCCAATACAGAACAAGCGTCTGAAATCTTCATCATCGATAACGTAGAAGAATTGATCAAAGGCCTTATGAGAGTGAAGCTCAAGAAGAGATTGACGTTAATGAAACCCATTGAATCAAGAGTTTAGCAGCACTCCTATACCAACTTGGGCAGCGATTCCAGCCGCTGAAGTCTTCATTAAAGCATCGTGACGTATTTCAGCTTGAGCTTGCATGACAGGATCTATCTCTGCGTCTGCTGGAAGTTCTTGATGGAGCGCATGGAAGCGCCTTGCAGATGAGGCTAGGTTTCCTGTAACGGCAACGGTATCTATTATTCCCTGTACATTAGGGTATCCCATGGCACCGGCCGTGATCGCGGCAGTATTTGCGATAAATCTTCCCGCTCTCGTGCCCGCGAACTCGATTGGCGTACTTCCAGACTCAGCAACAACAACTCCTTTTGCCTCGGCTCGTGCTCGGAGTAAGCTTGGTACATAATTTGTCGCGCCAGCTAGAAGAGCCATATTTTGAGCGTATTCGTTACCTGCGAGGTATGCGATTGCTACTCTTCCTAAGGACGAAGCGTGTTCGGCCAGCCTATCTGAAATAACATCAACGAGCTGGCCTCTGTCGGTATTAAAACCAGCATCAGCTGCTTTTTTAATGCGCGCAAGCGCGCCGTCGATTCCATCGCACATCGTTCCACCTGCAAGCATCAGAAATCCTGCTGCCTGCATTGCAGGCTGGAACTCTGGACTTGCTTGAGACGAACCTACTAAAAATGCGGTACCTAACGTCGTTCCCATAAGCCCCGCATACGTTACATGATCTGGATGGACTTTTGGCATATTTTCATGCACATACTCAGCTACCCGAACGAGTGGGCGTGATAGATTGCGCAATGGTGAGTTTCTTGGAGTTTCCACGTGGCCTTTTGTTGCGGAGCCGGGAGTCGAACCCGGCCTAGGAGATTATGAGCCTCCTGTGCGGCCGTACACTACTCCGCATGTGTATTATAGCACAGCGAAGCCTACTTTTTTTTAGCTTTTCCCTTCCTATCTTTCCAACTTCGATATTCTTTTGAAATAATTGCGTTTGAGGTAATATCAATGGCCGAGGCCATTGCTAGAGTATTTGAGGCAGTAAGAATTGCAAATCCGAGTAAGCCAATAGAAAAAATATTGGAGATGGCCATGTATTTTTCAAAAAATGATTTGTTTTCTTTTTCTGCCATAAGCTTGGGTCTGATCTTTTTAGGACCTGGTCTTGTAGTATTATAAGATAATGAAACGCAGGTTCATCTATGTATGTCTTTTTCTGCTTGTTGTAACGTTTGGCTTCTATCTAAAATCAAGCTTATATCTTGATCCCGACCTCGGATGGGAACTACGAACTGGTGAACTAATTCTGAAAGAAGGATTCCCCAGCACAGATCCTTTTTCGTACACAATGCCAGACTTTGCATTTATTCCTCATTCGTGGCTAGCCGATATCGCGTTTTTCTTTGTTGAGCAACAATTTGGTCTATTCGGACTGGCTTTGCTCACTAGCATCGTTGCTACAGCAACTCTAATCGTTATTTTCGGACTTTCCTGGCAAACGTGGACGTACATACCGGCACTTTTGTTGAGTGCTCATTTCTTGCCGTATGTAGGGTTGCGCCCGCAAACCTTTAGTTGGCTATTTTTTGCTTTGCTTCTCCGCGTTTTGCTTGATGCAAAGGTCTGGAATAGGTATAAAAAATGGCTTCCAGCTTTATTTTTGGTATGGGCACAAGTTCATGGCGCATTCATTATTGGGTTAGTTGTGCTTGGCTTGTTTGTTGTTATTGAGGCTAAAGTAAAAAGAAATCTATTGATTGCAAGTCTAGGAATTTTCGGCATAAGTGTGTTCGCCACGCTTATTAATCCATATGAAATAGGCCTGTGGCGAGAAGTTTTTTCGACGCTTACATCATTGCCGCTGCACACAAGCGTAAATGAGTGGGCGCCAATTCTTAGTCGCCCTGATTATCGACTTGTGATTATTGCAGCGTTGCCCCTGCTGTTTATAAGTAGATATTGGGGCAGCTACTCATTATTTAGTAAGACAGTGTTTATTTTTCTTTCACTAAGCATGCTGTCTGCTGGAAAAATATTCCCATTTTGGCTTGTTCTGACAGGATTTTTAATAGCTCAAGGATTTGAGTTTTTTCTTAAAGACATTGAGGAGAATGCGCCTTCAAAAAAGGGCGCCAAGAAGCGCTTTTCCCTCTTAGTCTACATTCTTGGCATCGCAGTAATCATTAACTCAATAATATTGACTACTGCGACAATCCAAACTTACAAACCGCTAAGCGAGGATCGCTATTACCCAAAAAGGGCCCTCGAATACCTGAAAACAAACCCGCCCCAAGGTAACATTTTTGCCCCTTTTGGCTGGGGCGGCTACCTAATCTGGAAGCTTCCAGAGAAACGCGTTTTCATTGACGGGCGCATGCCACACTGGGGAAATATTCTTAACGAATACACCGAAATTATCTCATTGCAGAGACCTTTTGAAAAAACCGCCAAATCCTATAATATTGATACGGTCCTTGTTCAAAAAAGTAGAACTAAGTTCGCTGATTTAGCCAAGGAACTCGAAAAAAAAGGCTGGAAGAAGATCTATGAAGACGACGTTTCGATGATTTTAAGACCGTAACCTGGACAGGTTACGGTCTTACTTATAGATAACCTTGACGCCCTTATCATCTGGAATTGGAGACACAAGGCCATTACGTTGAGAAAAGTAGCTGTAACCAACAAATAAGAACATTGCCAAGCCTATGGCGACAAGAATATAGCCGATCGCCTTTCTTCCCATACGTTATTTGATATTAACTTTTTCCTTTATGAGGTATTGTGGACGATTCTGAAGCTCTGTATAGATGCGCGCGATATACTCACCAATAATTCCAATCGTCAACAGCTGAACCCCGCCGAAGAATGTTATAGCTACGAAAATGGTTGTCCAACCAGTTACCCAATATTCATGTGGAAGAAAGAGTCGGCGCGAGATCGCATACGCGATTCCCAAGAAGCCAAATATTGCGCACAAAAAACCCATATACGTTGCAAATCGAAGCGGCTTTGAGGAAAACGATACAATGCCACTCAGCGCGAAACCCATCATTTTCTTAAACGGGTAGTGGGTTTCGCCATGCGCTCGTTCATTTCGCTCAAATGTTACATATGCCGAAGAAAAGCCTCCCCACGCAACAAGTCCGCGCAAAAAGCGTGAATGTTCGGGGAGATTATTAAGCATCGTGACAACCTCGCGATCAATAAGACGAAAATCGCCCACATTGTGCGGAATAGCCGTATCGGAGAGCACATTTATAAGTCGATAAAAAACATCTGCAGTAATAGTCTTAAAAAACGATTCATGTCGTACTGTTCGCTTTGCGTAGACTACCTTATATCCTTCTTGCCACTTCAAAAGCATTTCCTCAATGAGCTCTGGAGGATCCTGAAGGTCCGCATCAATTGTTACGACGACATCGCCTTCGACATGCATATACCCACAACTTAGAGCTGTTTGATGGCTAAAATTGCGTACAAATGAGATGAGCTTTATATTTTTATTGCTCTCCGTAAAAGCTTTAATATCCTCTAGCGTGCCGTCTTTTGATCCATCATCAACAAAGAGGACTTCATGTTTATACTTTTCGACAACAGGAAGAAGCCTATCAAGAAGAGCTCGAATGTTTCCTTCCTCATTATAAACCGGAACAATAACCGAAAGTAGAAAATCTTTTTTCATACGAATACTACATTATACACGAGAAACTACGGCTCGAATTCAGGGATTTTGAAGTTAAAGAGAGAAGGACCATCCGGTCCAATAAAGAGCATCTGGATAACATTCAGAATAAGA
>CAZTOA010000034.1:0-1007 GCA_964614975.1 uncultured Gammaproteobacteria bacterium
AGCGATTTGTTGTTAGAATAGGATAAACCTGAAATGAGGGTTTCTCAAAAATTATGTTCAGATTTGGCTTGGTATAATTTTGCATCTCAAGATAAGGCGTCGTATTCTTCCATCCCTCTTTTAGAAAAACATTGTTCCAGAAAAGACCAGAGCCAAGTGTATAAAAACGATCTGTGTCTGATAATTGTGCTGATAGTTTAGGCTCATTTAGCCATTCACTTGCTTTACCTGTGGGGCTATATGTATATCCGTAATGAAGAAGTTGTGATAGGGCAACTATCATTACAAAAAAACCGATGATCTTTACCGCACGCTCTGACAATAGCTTCTTTCCAAGCCTAAGGCCATCTTCGAATCCATATGCAGACAGAATAGTTAGTGCCCACACGAAAAGAAGAATAAACCTAGAGGGCACCCTGAAGAAGTTGAATGGTACAAAAGAATACACAAAATAGAGAGGGGAATGCTTTCCCGTCATTAAGAGCGCTGCAATAAATAGCAACAATATATAGAATTTGTGATCCTTGGTCTTCTTTTTCTTAAACAGTGCAAATGCGACAAAAATTAGAGGAATTAATCCAATATATCCGGTATTTTCCCAATAAATGCTGCCGTCAAATTTTGTAAATACTGGGTAACTTCCATTTTGTGGTGTTCCAAAAAAATCAGGTTTAATAAAACCAATAAAATGTTTGAAAGGAAAACTGTATTCAGTTGCTGCCGAAAGAAGAAACCCATCTTTTCTTGAAGAAATATCTAAAAATTCTTTCGAAGGTAATAGCTGAATCGCAATTAATGCGAGAAAAACGAGAAGGGCAACCATAGGCAGGGTATATGTAGAAGTCTTTTTCCAATGACCTTTTAGATTAAAAATATACAGCATTAAAAGTCCGCACAAGGATATGAAGGTTATTTGAGGAAAACCGGAAAAAAACTGTTGGGCTAAGATTAATAACAATAACAACATGTAGACTGGCTTTTTTTGCAGAATATAGGCATGCATAAGT
>CAZTOA010000034.1:1017-2235 GCA_964614975.1 uncultured Gammaproteobacteria bacterium
AAAAAGCCAAGGAAGGTAAGATGATGCTTGAATTAAGTTAACATGGCTCATATGGGCAATAAAGAAGCCTGAGAAGGCAAAGAGAATCGCACTCATAAAAGAAGATACATCATTAAATTTTAAGAACTTGAGATACAAAAACGCTCCCATTGCAGAGACAACATAAATGCTTATGTAGCCAAGATTAAGTGCAACAACAAAAGGAAAAAATTTATACAAAAAAAGATTTATGATATTAAATGTACCTATTTGTCCTTCTGCAAGCTGCGGAAAGCCCGTTCCAATAAATTTATTCCAGAGAGGCAATGAATTATCATGTAGAGCTTGGAAAAGGGAATATTTAGCTGGGTAATTCAGTTGAAATAAGTCGCTTTGGCCGAAATCAGGCGTAACGAATATTGATAGACCAGGATAAAAGAGTTTAAAAAAGAAAACCAGCACAATGATGAATATACCAATAAACGGCAGCGCCTTTAAAAGATTACTTTTTGTGAACATAGGCTATAGCTTCTGCAGTATAAGAAAAAAGCATGTTAATAAACTTAGATTTACTCTGTCCATAGGTTCTGTTCTTGTAATAACAGGGTACCTCGATAAATGCAAAACCACTTTTCTTTAATGAATAGATAAGTCTAATAAAGTAGTCTCCATATCCATAAAACATTTCTTTATTCAAAAAGGGGATAAGATCTGATTTATACATTGCAAAATAACCACTTAAATTATCAGAGACTCCTGAACCCAGAATAAAAGACAAGAAATACTTATTATAAATCTTGCTTGCTATGTATCTAAAATAGTTATCCATTCCGCCCCCTTTTACAAAACGGGAGCCGATTACAATTGACGATTTTCTAAGTCTCTGTACTAATTTTGGAATAAGACCAGGATCATGATTTAAATCGGTATCCATAACAACCACAATTTTCCCCGATGATTTTTTTATTCCAGTCAATATTGCTGATGCTAATCCTCTTTCATTTTTTCTAACTAAAAGTGAGGTATTCTTGTTTTTAATCTTCATCACACTTTGTGCCGTTCCATCAGTGGAATTATCATCAACAATTACGCATTCTATTTTTAGTTTTTTCTTTAAAGATATAGCTTTTATTTCTTTAAGAATTTGAAGAATATTATCTTTTTCGTTAAATGTAGGAAGAATCACGCTTATATCAAATGTGTCTTTTTTCATTTTTTAATCACTAGAAATAACGAAGG
>CAZTOA010000034.1:2245-10236 GCA_964614975.1 uncultured Gammaproteobacteria bacterium
GTCTCGTTTGATGATGAAAGATTTATCAAGCGTTCTACAATCTTCTTTTCAATAGGGGCTGTAAATTTTCTTAGATTTTTACTTAAAAACCAGTTACCAGTAATTTTTTTTACAAGGAAATTCCAGCTATTAAGCCAGAGTAAAATATCATGACCTGGTAGGACAGGATCGAAGCTATAGTAAAAGTAATCATCTAATAATAGACCATTCCTTTTCAGAATTTTCTTCCATTCAGTATGTAGGTATAGATTCTTATGCTTAAACAAACCATTAAAAAAAACTTCATATGCATCAGCGAAAATTCCTAATCGTAGAAATCTGCACATTCTTGAAAAAAACAAATATCTTCCGACGGCCTTGCTAGGAACAGTCAGATAACAAATTCCATCATTTGTAAGAACTCGTCTAATTTCCGACAAACATAATTCAAAATTTGAAAAGTGTTCAACACTACCGTTACTAAAAATTGTTTTGAAAGAGTTGTCTTTAAAAGGAAGATGCGATGCATCGGCGAGTATTACACTTTTATAAGAACCACTTTTTTTTGCTTTATCGATTTCTTTTCTATCAATGTCGGTGCCAACATCAAAAGAATTAAGACCATGATGCTTGAGTAATATTCCAGCAAAGCTCCCATCACCACAAGCTAAATCTAATACCGGATAAGTAAATGACATGCTTGCTAAAAGGTAAATTTCTTGAACGCGAATTAATGCCCATGCAAGGGGACCGACCATCAAAAGATCTAGAATTATTTGATCAGTATTTAGAGTTTTTTCTTGTATTCCACCCATTCTCGCTGTTGTATGTTAAATCTTTTTATAACCTTAAAACCGTTTTTTTTGTAAAAACTGTTTGATTTTTCATTTGAGCTTGTAGTTTTGACATTGTACACGCTTATATTCGCAAGTGCGAGCTTATCTTCCAATGCTTGTAGCAGACTTGACCCGATACCCCCTCGTTGCATACTTGGATCAACTGCAAAAACAAGAATTTCGGGTGTCGATTCAGAATCTGAAAGAAGTAAATGTTTCCCTGTTGATATTAGCTTTTTAAATAACGTGATATCCCGTATTAATTCCTGAGTAACTATTAAAATAAGTTTTAAGAATCTACTCAAAATAAGTTTTTTATAAAAAGCTCCTGAATTTTTCGTTAGAAAAATAAAACCATGAATTTTCTTTCCTGATTTACTAATTATAAAAAAGGAATCGTTATTTTTTATCCCTTCAGAGTAAACTTCAGTAAGAAATTTTCTGCCAAGTTTTGATAAGAGTTCGTTAGGAAGCGAAAGAATATGAAGATCCGCTATGAAAGGAATATCATTTCTTGATGGAAGCGCGATCATAATCCCTCATAAAATGTTTAATTGCATTTGCAACATATTCAATATCTTCCTCCGACAATAGGGGACTTGATGGAAATGAAATACCAGTTCGCGCCATTTGTTTACTTATCGGAAACTTTTCTAATGTCTTATATGGAGGCATGTCTGATAGCGGATAAAAAGTCTTTCTTGTTTCAATGCCTTTCTTATCCATATATACCATCATTGCATTGCGCATGTGTACATTGGGAACAAACACCGTATATAACCAACATACGTACTTACCATATTCTGGGTTTTTCATTACACGAATATTCGGGACATTTTTAAGAAGACTGTCATATGTTTCGCTAATGTGAACTTTCTTTTTCAAAATCTCGTCCACACGCTCCATCTGCGCGACACCAATAGCTGCCTGCAATGACGTCATTCTATAGTTGTAACCAACTTCATTGTGCCAGTACCTTTTCGACTGCTTCATCGCATGTGATGCATAATATCTAACTTTTTCAGCAATTTTTCTACTATTTGTTACAACCATTCCGCCTTCGCCGGTTGTCACATTCTTATTTCCATAAAAACTAAAACATCCAATATCTCCAATCGACCCAACATATTTCTTTTCACATGTCGCTCCCAATGACTCAGCAGCATCTTCAATAAGAATTATTTTGTGTTTTTTGCAAATCTTTTTAAGTCTAATTACGTTGGCTGGCATGCCATACAAATGGGCGACAATTATTGCCTTGGTTTTCTTTGTTATTGCTTTTTCGACAAGCGAAGGATCTAGGGCAAGGCTATCTTCTTCTATGTCGACTAATACGGGTTTCGCACCAGCATGAAAAACGGCGTTTGCTGTAGCAGCAAACGTAAAGGCAGGACAAATAACTTCATCGCTACTACCTATACCATACGCGAGAAGAGCAAGGTGGATTGCGGCTGTGCCGTTACAGGTGGGGATTGAATATTTGGTTCCTAAGTATTCACTGAATAAGTCGCCAAATCGAGTAACCATTTCTCCTGACGATGAAATCCAACCACTTTCAAGACAATCGAAGACATATTTTTTTTCTAAATCCGTTATTGAAGGCTCGTATACGAATAGTTTTTTAGCTACCATTTACAAGAGTTCAGTATACAATATAAGTTGATGAAAGCACTCAACATATTCCTTCTTCTTATTTTTTCCTTTTACATTTTATCTTCAATTTTTCTACAAACAAAGCATCCACCTGTTTGGCCTGATGAGGCAATCTATTCAGAAGTCGCTGAAAATGTTATTGAATCAGGAGTAATAAAATCTAATCTTTGGAAGGATGCAATTATCAACATTCAAACAAAAGCAATGTGGAATCCGCCACTCTTTTTTTATGAATATGCTCTTTGGCAGCGAGTATGGGGAATTTCGATTTATTACCAGAGAGCACTCGTGCAAATTGTAGGATTTTTGGTATTGACCATTCTTTTTTTACTTACTAGAACAAAACACTCGTCTAGTTTTATGTTATTGCCACTTTCCCTTTGGATAACGAATGTTATTGTTGCAAAAAGTACTCGAATGGCAAGGCCAGAGATGTTTGTTTTAATGTTTGGCCTACTAGGAATGTATCTGATGGACAAAGCTTTTGCAAGTAAAAAGAATGCGTATTTGTTTTTTAGCTTGGCTGGTTTGGCTTTTGGTATGAGTGTTCTTAATCATATAATAGGTATAATTTTTCTTTCTGGTGCCATTGCATCAATTGCATTTCAAGAAAAAAGGGGGATTGCTAAGAAATACATCGTTATGATATCTGCATTTGTTCTAGGCTTACTTCCTTGGTTGATTGATGTATTTTTGAATTGGAATACATTTATTCAACAGTTTAAGCTTTCAAGTTATCCAAGATCATTAGTAGCTTCCTGGTTAACAGTTGATCTATTAACAGGCGCACTTCTACAAAAAATAATAGTTGCTGCCTATCTTGCTTTGACAGCCTATCTATTGGGCTTGCTTTTGCACAAAAGATTTTTCTTGAAGAAGAAAATCGACATATTGCATGCCTTGTCAACATCGACATTACTAATTGCATGGATACTTTCAATAAAAGGCAAATCTGAATTTTATTCGATATATCCAATTACACTTACAATTATTAGTACATATTTTTTTACTACCGACATAGCTTTTTCTATACATAAGAAAAAGCTTTTGCTCTTATCGATAGGAATATTAATTGCTCAAGTGATTCAAACCTATTCGCTGGTATCTGGAGCTGCAAAGGGAAGGTATGATTATGAAAAATTTGCCTATGCTGTTAATAAGCAAATTCCTGAAGAATCATCTGTTTTCTTAACTGCAATTCCAGATCCATATTATGGCCTTATAAAAAAGAGGGGGATTATTTTATATGAATTTCCAGCAGTCCCCATTGCCCGTGAAAAATATATAGAAATCCTTAATGACAGCGACTATGTTGTCTATAATGGACATTTTGAGGCGCACTTATTCGGTAATTTTATCAACACCTACATACAAAAGAATCTTGATACTAAAAATGAAATCCACGCAGGAGGGTATGACGTGTTCGTATTTAAGCTGACAGATAAGTCAAAAAGGATTACAGACTTTTAAGCTCTTCTAAGAACTGCTCATCTTTACTGTCGAATTTGCGCAGGTACATGTTTATTAATTCTTTGGCTTCAGTATTTTTCTTTAACTGCTTAAGGATTAGGACTTTTGCATAGTATGCATCTCTATAATCAGACTTTAGCTGAAGGGCAAAGTCAACAAGTGGAAGAGCCTGGTTTCCAAAAAGTTGAGTTTCTTGAGTGCTTGGTTTCTTTGTATTTTCATATTTCGCCAGATGGAATAGTGCTAATGTATATGGATAACGCGGATCAGTTGGTGCAAGCGTACGAGCCTTTTGGACAGCATCAACTGCTTTATCATAATAACCTGCATCTCCAGTTGCTTGGTAAAGCAAAATATAATTTCTTGATGCGGTTCGATAATAATATGGATTCTTAGGCGAACCGCCTATTGCTGCTTGCAGATAATATTCAACTAACTCTGAGCAATTTTTTAATTCATTTTTATGTGAAACGCATGTGCCTTCACTTTTTGTAGCAGCTTGTAAGAGGGCGACCTGCGCTAGAACATTAGAAATCTTATCGGCATATACATGTTCTCCCCTTAAATTATATGCGCTGTATAGCTCTGATAAGGCACCGTTGTAATCTTGTAGCGTTGCTAAATTATCACCTTTAGCATAATGCATGTCTGCACTCCAATAACTTATGACCATCCAGAAAACTGATGCCATAATAATGCCTGGAACGATAAGCATTCGCTTCTGTTGAATCGAAAAAGAATTATAGGTAACATGATTCTCCTTGCCCTCATGTAATAATTTCTTGTCCGTAAACGAAATTATGAACGCCGGCAACATGTATAAATAGACATTCGTGATTGTTATAGAAAATCCGAAAAAGTTTGTCACAATTATCGAAATGAATGCCGCAAAACACGCAAGTAGTAACATGCGATCACTAAATTCAAGTTGAGAGTTTTTCTTAAATAGATATAGTACCTGCGAAAGGACAACACCAAGAAATACTAGATATGTTCCTAAACCTACGATGCCTGTTGTAGCAAAATAATTAACAAATTCATTGTGTGCTTTGTTATATACGTAATCCCATTCAGAAGTAAGATTATGCGCAAGAGGGCGAACAAAATTATAAGAATATGCAAATGTTTCTACTCCAGTTCCGAAAAGAGGATATGCTAGTCCAAGTGAATATCCACCTTGCCAAACAATTTTTCTAATCGCGAATGAATCTGTAATAAGAAGGTTTTTATCTTCCGCTGTTGTTGGAATTGTTGATTGATTCTGTGTAGAGCTTACATTAAAAGATATGTATTTATCTATCGAAGCAATACCCGTTTTTGCAATAAGTATCGCTGCAACAAGCACAGCAATGAAAATTCCGATAGGTGTTCTATATTGTTTACTAAAGGCTCGCTTGCCATAATGAAATAAGAAGTATGCAGCTACCAAGAGTAATCCC
Source organism: uncultured Gammaproteobacteria bacterium (assembly GCA_964614975.1). Taxonomy (GTDB): domain Bacteria; phylum Patescibacteriota; class Microgenomatia; order UBA1406; family HO2-37-13b; genus OLB23. The sequence continues at coordinate 7,623 of CAZTOA010000034.1, forward strand.
ATATCAACCGCAATAAGAGAAGAGCGCGATCGTGTAAAAAGCAGCATCACCATAAGAAATAATAGGTATGCTGCATACATATAGGTAGTTGATTTTTTTCGTAATGAAATTAAGAAGTAGTACAACCCAAAGAAAAAGTTAACTGCCAGATAGGCTCCCATCCAATTTGGTTGCCCCAATGTTGAAAAGACCCGAATTGTTGGTTTGAATTGTTCGGTCCAGCAACCCACATCAAATGTTCCGGTGAACAGCAGACAAGATGGATCATAGCCAAATTTGCTTGGAAGTCCCCATACCATAACGAGAACCGAGCCGATAATGGAGGTATGAATAAGTGATTTTACGACTGATTTCAATTGATCTCCTGTAAAGTTTGAGACAAATGCAAAGTAAAGCATAATATATGAAGCTATAGAGAGAAGTCCTCCGTTAAACCTACCATAGTAACCAAAAACCGAGGTTGCTTTGTCAATAGACAGTATCGTGGAAAGAACCTGGCTTGCAAAGAAAGCTAAAAGAACTGGTGAAAACAGTGTATTCTTGAGTATAATTCTTTTGTGTACTATCATGCGTGATAGCCAGATGGCGCCGATTGCACCAGAAACTAAATAGATAAAAAGCATTTTATTAAACTCAAAAAGCTCCGAGGTACGATGAAACATAAGGAGAGGAGCTATGAGGAATAAGGATCTGTAAAGATACAGCATAGCCCGAATTAATTTTCTATCCATGAGAAATATTGTATCAAAAATAAAGCAAATTAACTTCAATCCCGGCTCATTTTTTAAGCCAACAGCTGTTGCCGTCGATGTCGGTACGGCTATGACGCGTTTTGGAATTGAAGAAAAGGGCATTGTGTTGCGTGAACCAACATTTATCGGGCAAAACACGCGCACGAATCAAGCGCTTTTCTTTGGAAGTGAAGCAAAAGATATTTATGGAAAGTCGCCCGAATATATTAAAATTATCAAGCCGTTTGAGAATTCGATCATATCCGACTTTGATGCAACGGTTTCACTTCTTTCTGAACTCTTAAAAAAATCTGTATATCCGTATTATCGTTCAACATTTATTAAAAAAGGGCTCGCTGCCTATTCGACAGTACCAACAAACTCAACAGAGGTTGAGCAACGAGCACTCCAAGAGGCCTTAATTAAGGCAGGTTTTCAACACGCATATCTCATAGAAAGACCCATCGCAGCAGCATATGGTGCCGATGTTCAGATTTTTTCAAATCAGCCCGCTTTCGTAATAGATCTCGGCGCGGGCTCCGTTGAACTTGCGGTTATAACCATGGGTGGCATTGTATGCTCAAAAGTATTAAAACTTGGTGGCGACCACATGGATAAACTTATATATAACTATTTGCATTTAAAATATGGACTTATTGTGGGCGAACAAACTGCTGAAGCATTAAAAAATAAATTGTTCGCTCTGACGGATTCAAAAGAAGTATATCCAGTAAGAGGAAAGTCACTCGAAAATGGCTTACCAAAGTCAGTACGAGTAACTGCGGCTGATATTCGCGAAGCACTCGCAAGCTGCACAAACCAAATTGTCGACGGTATAAAAGAACTTATTGAAACGATTCCACCTGAAATTGTCGATGGTCTTATTAAAAGTGGTGTTGTTTTGACGGGAAGTATGGCTCACATTCCTGGATTAGATAAATATCTTAGCAACGACATAAAATTACCTGTCATGAAAGCCAGAAGACCTGAGGATGCGACTATTCAGGGATTGATGAAGCTTATTGAAGAACCCGAAGCTCTTAAACGCGTCATTATTTACTCGTAACACATACCGATTCTTGACAAATTAATTTCCTTTATTCATAATTATTCCAATGGCTCGGAAAAAAGTAGATTCTAAGAACTCTTTACTCGTCATACTTGTACTCGCAGTTATTGTGTTGGTTGCTTGCACGCTCTTAATATCCCGAAGTCTTCAATCAGATACTCTGACGATGGGGTCTAAAGCTGATTTCGCAATAGATGTGGAAATTATGCCAAATGGAACTCAATGTACAAAAATACGAGGCTGTGGACAATTCTGCGGAAAAATAGCCGCCTGTGCTGATGAACAAACAATTACTTGTGCAAAAAAATATTCACCTGATTTAAATAAAGTTCCATCAATTAGAGACCTCAAATGCACTGAGGGAAGTAACCGTGACCTTGTTTGTACTTTTGATAAAGACTGCAGAGAAATTGATTGGGGATCGATCGTTATGGCAGCTTGCGGGTGTACAACCATTTCGCCTACACTTGTACTTTCAACATACCCAACTCTAGATCCAACTCAAAGATGGAAGATAATGGTTTCACCGACACCTCCTAATTACTAATAATTTCCTCACAATTAGACGATTGACTTTTAATCTTAAATACGTATAATATTCCTACTCATTATTCTATTTCGGACATTTGAGCGCGCATTGACAATACGAGTGTGGTTGGAAACATTATTTATTTTAAGAGTTTGATCCTGGCTCAGGATGAACGCTAGCGGTGTGTCTAAGATATGCAAGTCGAGCGAAAATAGTTGTCAGCACTTAGCTTTCTGTGTGTCAATCTTGTTGATAGCAGATAGCTGGATGCTGATAGCTAAATTA
>CAZTOA010000035.1:0-9730 GCA_964614975.1 uncultured Gammaproteobacteria bacterium
GAAGAAAAAATGCATGAATTAAGAAAAAATCTTGCCACTACAATTATTCCAAATGCTGCGGGCGAAGATTTATTAAAAGTATATGACGAAAAGAAAGACAGTTCTGGCCAACCAATATTTTTATATCAAGGAAACTTTTCCTGGTTGCAAAATATTGAAGCTGCAAAATATTTAATTACAAACATATTTCCTGCAATTCGGGAGAAGATTCCAAATGCAACTTGTGTCATTGCCGGCCAGAGGGCATTGGAAAAATTAGGAAACATTGAACAGGACGGCATAAGGATTGTTGATATTGGATCTGCAAATCCAGACGAAGTTGTTAAAGTATATGCAAGTTCTACAATTTTTCTTGCGCCAATTCATGGACCTGGTGGCACACGGCTAAAAATTCTTGGCGCAATGGCTGCAGGACTACCCGTCATCTCTTCACCAACTGGTGTAAGTGGTTTGGCAGCCGAACAAAACGAAAATGTTATTATCGCGAATTCGACTGAAGAGTTTGTAAAGGCAGCAGTTGTACTCTGTAAAGATAAGAAACTCTATAATAAAATTCGAAAGAATGCGAGAAAACTTATTGAGGAAAAATACAGTTGGGATACTGTTTCGCAACAACTTGAAAAAATATATCTAAAACTTGTTGCAACTCATAAATGAAAATAGGCATTGATATTTCCCAAACAGCATTTCCAGGTAGCGGCGTTGCACGCTATACTTCCTCGCTTATTTCGGCACTCACCGAATTTGATAAAAAGAATGAATATGTATTCTTTTATTCGTCAATGCGTGTTCCTCTTGATAATAAAATCAGAGACCAGATAAAATCGCCACACACCCTGAAAGAATTCAAATTCCCTCCTACTCTACTTTCCTTACTTTGGAACAAGTTTCATGTATTGCCAATAGAAAACTTTATTGGTCCAGTCGATATATTCATGTCCTCTGATTGGACACAACCACCAACAAAAAAGGCATTAAAGATTACAACTATTCATGACATGGTTGTATATGCTCATCCAGAAACTACAACCTCTGGAATTATTGCACAACAGAAAAATCGTCATGAAATTATTAAAAAGGAGTCGCTGCATGCTTTTATAGATTCACTTTATACAAGAAAGGAAACAGAACAGTATCTTGGGTTACATCCTGACCATCTTCACCTTTTGTATCCCGCTGTAGAAAACAATGTATCTGCAAGCAGTTGGGAATCTGTTAAAAAAAATTTCGCAATTTCTAAGCCATACATACTTTCAGTTGGAAAACGAGAACCGAGAAAAAACCTTGATGCTTTAATTGATGCATTTGCAAATGCTGGTGTCGACGATGCGGAACTTTTAATTGTCGGCGATAAAGGATGGGGCAATGATTCGCCCGAGAAAGTAAAAGGGGTAAAGTTTCTCGGCTTTGTAAGCGACGAAGATCTTGCAACTCTTTACCAAAACGCAGAGTTTTTTGTATTTCCATCTTTATACGAAGGATTTGGATATCCTGTTATTGAAGCAATGGGATATGGATGTCCTGTCGCGACATCTAACACATCATCGTTAGCTGAAATTGCTGACGGGTCAGCACTATTATTTGATCCGCTGAATACTGATGGTATTAAAAATGCTCTTATTAAACTTCATACTGATAAGAAACTACGTGATGATTTAATAATAAAAGGATATGCTCGCTACAAAAGCTTTTCTCGTAAAAATTTCGTTGAGAATTTTGTTAAAATAGTTACTGACATATATGGTAATAGGAGTTGATGGCAATGAGGCGAATGTAAAAGAAAAGGTCGGTGTTTCTGTGTATACGATGGAGATGCTCCGTTATTTTCATAAACACGCCTCACAAAATGTAAGTTTTATTATCTATCTTCGAGAGAAACCTTTAGCCGACCTTCCAAAGGAAACGTTGTATTTCCATTACGAAATTGTGCGAGGTGAGAATTTTTGGAGGGATATTGTTTTCCCACTGCATTTATATACAAACCCAAAAATTGATGTTCTTTTTTGTCCTGCTCACTATACCCCACGATTTTGTCCAGTACCAACAGTAGTTACTATTCATGACACCTCTTACCTGTTTTTTAAAGATGAATTTTTGAAGAAGGATTTATATAAACTTACTTCTTGGAGTAAGCATGCGATCGAGCGATCGGCAAAAGTAATTACAGTTTCTGCATCAACAAAAAAGGACGTAGTAAAAAATTACGACGTTGAAGCTTCAAAAATTAATGTAATTCATAATGGATTTGATAAATCGAAGGAAAGCTATAAAAAGGAATCAGACGGTTCTTTTTCACTTCCGAAAAGTCCATATCTTTTATACGTTGGAACAATTCAACCACGAAAGAATATTAAAACACTTATTGATGCCTTTAAAATATTCCACGAAAAAAATCCGAAATATAGCCTAGTTCTTGTCGGAAAAATGGGATGGCTTTTCGGCGATATTTTTGAATATGTTCTTGAACAAAATCTAGAAGACCATGTTACATTTACTGGGTATGTTTCAAATAGCCAGCTAGCTGCCTTGTATCAAAAAGCAAGTTGCTTTATCTTTCCTTCGTTGTATGAAGGTTTCGGAATACCTCTTTTAGAGGCAATGCATTATCGTTGCCCTGTTATAGCATCAAACGCTGCGAGTCTCCCAGAAGTTGGAGGCGACGCAGCCATTTATTTCGATCCGAAGGATCCTAAGGACCTAATAAAGGCCCTGAATGAAGTTGTAGGCAAAGACCACGTGCGACAGTCACTTGTTAAAAAAGGTATAAAAAGGGTACAATTATTTAGCTGGGAGAAAAGTGCAGAAGAAACGCTCAAAACTATAAAAGATGCCTTCTCTCCTTCAGAATAACCAAAATGAAAGATCGCACTGGAAAAGAACTATCAGCTAAAGAAGTTGGCCAAAAGGCAGTTGTTCGAGGTATAACGATTTTTAGTGAGCTAGGACTATTCCTTATTCATATTGTTGGCAATGTCCCATCACACCATATTCGCCGATTCCTTTATCGCCTTGCAGGAATGCATATTGGAAAAGGCTCATCGATTCACATGGGAACTATGTTTCATATTCCTGCAAACATACATATCGGCGAAGATACCATTATCGGCGAGAAGGCTCTTCTAGACGGTAGAAATACGCTGCGAATCGGGAATCATGTTGATATCGCAAGTGAAGTCATGATTTATAACGCTGAACATGATATTCATGATAAAGATTTCTCGCCAATTATGGAGCCAGTAACAATTGAAGATTATGTATTTATTGGACCTCGTGCCATAATTCTGCCAGGAGTATCCATTGGAAAAGGAGCGGTAGTAGCCGCTGGAGCTGTTGTAACAAAGAATGTTGAACCGTTTACTATTGTTGGTGGCGTTCCTGCAAAGGAAATTGGAAAAAGAAAAACTACTGATCCTCAATACAAAATCGGAAGAGCTGCGTTATTTCGCTAAATTCTCAAACACATTCATTAGATCAAAAGCCTGAATATATACAAGCTTTTGGAAAACAAAATACGATCGCACCTCATACACCACTGAAATTGTCACAAAGAAAACGATGAGCAATCCAACAAGTTGGGCTTTTTTCTCGTCCTTTTTAACCTGATTGTAAATCCACATAAATCCTTGCCCAATAAAATACGCAATCGCAGGTAGCATTGTATAAGTTCGCAGCATGTTTGGATTTTCATGAGGATACGTAAGAAGCGTCGGCAATAAACCGATAAGGAAATATGACGCGAATAAATTTTGAAAGAATGTTCTTTTTGTTCTAAAAAAGTGAACAAGACCAATTCCTAAAGTTGAGTATAGTATTGGATTCAATGCGCTCTTGAAAGGATAATTGTGACGACCATTTGGATCGCCACTGCCGAAGAACATTCGTGTGTTCTTCCATACATTTTGTAAGAAAAAGCTTATTTTTTCAGATACGGTAAGTCCAGTGTTTTTCAAGTAGAGCTGTTGTTCAATACGTACGTCTTGGTGCTGCATAAAATATAGGGTTAGTGGAGCAATACAAAGGGCAAAAATTCCTAAAAAAACAGACATGTGTACTTTTCTGTTCTTAGAAATGAAGTAAATAAGGCCGGCCATTAAGATAATAAAAAGACGGCCTGGCGTATATGAGTTATATGCAATGCCTGTCGCCAGAGCTGCAGGTATAAGATATATAAGCGATTGCGATTTTCTAAAAAGAAGAGCTAGATATAAAGCGCCAAGCTCAAACATAAGAAGGAATGAGGCTTCAAATGAAAATCGCGCAAAGCTAAAATACCATCGCATGGTTAGGAAAATAACAGCCACTAAAAAGGCTGTGTTAAGCTCAAAGCTCTTCACGAATGGAATGGATACTTTTATGCTTTTCTTGCCGAATGCTTCGTGACATATGAAATAAAATAAAGTAGCAGCGATTACACCTGAAGCAGCCGAGGCGAAACGTAGTGCAAATTGGCTAAGTCCAAGTGTTTTAAAGAAGAAAAGGATAACGTAAAAATACATTGTTGTATGACCTGTTGCTGCGGGGGTATATGGCTGATATGGTGCTCCATCTAAGTCTAAGGCGAGATGAATAAAGTCGACTTCGTCATTTGCGAGTCCTTTTGGAATTTCGCTGGATTGAAAGAATATAAGAAATGAGGCTAGCAGGGTGATTATTGTTGCGTAGATTAAAGTGCGTTTCATGGGTTCGTAGATATTACACTTGCTATAATTACAGCATGAAAGACCTTTCTGTAATAGTCATTTCCTATAATACGTGTAAACTCACAAAGAAAACTCTTGAGTACCTTATTTCCGCTCTTAAAAAAGAAAAGCTAGACTGGGAAGTTATTGTTGTCGACAACGCATCTATTGATGGATCGGTACAAATGCTTGATATGCTCGCAAAAGATCACCCAGAAATCATCACCATTAAGAACACCAGAAATCTCGGTTTTGGAGCCGCTAACAACATTGGAATTAAAAAAGCCCAAGGAGAATATGTGCTTCTATTAAATTCTGATGTTGAAGTGGCAGATACCGATTTTGTAAGCCTCATTAATTACCTAAAGAAAAACGAGAATATTGGTGGATTAACTGTAAAAGTTAATCTTAAAAACGGTAAAATTGATCCAGCCTCACATCGCGGCTTCCCTACAATATGGCATTCATTTTCATATTTCTTCGGTCTTGAAAAGCTCACAAAAAATATTCCGGTTCTAAACTCCTTGTTTGGTGGTTATCATATGACCTGGAAAGATTTATCAAAAAGACATGAAATTGACTCACCTACTGCAGCCTTTTTCCTTATTCCACGACACATTCTAAAAGAAGTCAATGGTTTTGATGAGGATTTTTTTATGTACGGAGAAGACTTAGATCTTTCGTATCGTATTAAAGAAAAGGGTTACAAAATTATGTATTATCCAAAATTTACAGTTCTGCATTTAAAACATCAGAGCGGTCTAAAGACGTATGATGCAAGCACAAAAAAGGCGACCACAAATCATTTTTATGATGCGATGAAAATCTTTTATAGAAAGCATTATGCCCCACAAAAACCAGCAATAGTAAACTGGGGCATGTATAAAGCAATCGATCTCGTTGGTTATATTAAATCTTCTGCACTGCATGGAAACTAAACGCATAGGTATTGATGCTAGACTTCTTTCGCAAACTGGTGTGGGTGTTTATACACGTAATCTTTTGTACGAACTATCAAAAATGTCTGAGAGTGATTATGAATTCTTTGTATACATACGAAAAGAAGACGAGAAAGACCTTCCTGTTTTGTCGGGAAACTTTAAACTACGTTACACTAACGCACAATGGCATTCTTTCGCTGAGCAAACTTCATTTTTACAGCAACTTTATTCTGACAATCTCGATCTTATGCATTTCTGTTATTTCAGCATGCCGCTTTTATACAACAGAAAATTCGTTATTACCATTCACGATATCATCCCTTACAAATATCCCACTGGGAAGGCTTCTACAAGAAATCCGCTGTCATATCAAATAAAACATTTTATGTATAAGCGAGTTCTTGCGCATGGAGTAACTCATTCCATGAAAATTTTTGTTCCCACTGAGGTAGTTAAAGGTGACATTCAGAATCTTTTTCCATGGGTGACAAAGGAAAAAATTATTAAAACATACGAGGGTATAGACTATCTATTTACCCAAACTAACCCAACAAAACCTAAAAACTTCTCTGACAAACCTTATTTTCTCTACATGGGCAATTACTACCCACATAAAAATGTACCGTTCCTTCTTAATGCATTTAAAGAAGCAGAGATTGACGCGCACATCATTCTTAACGGACCAGAAGATTTTTTTGCAAAACATATTGATGCGCTAATTGAATCACTTGGACTTAGTGAAAAAGTAATCCGTATGAGCAATACGCCACTTTCTGAGCGTGTATATCTATATACACATGCTCTTGCACTTGTCCATCCATCGATAGATGAAGGATTTGGGCTACAACTACTTGAGGCACAATATTTTCAATCCCCCGCAATAGTCTCAGATATTCCTGTGCTTCGTGAAATTCGACCTCATGCATCTTTTTTTTCTCTTATCGATACCACTGAACTAGTTTCGCTTCTTAGAAAAACTTTTCAAGAAAAACAAAGAGGATCAACCGATAAGATTGATGCTGAATTTTCGTTTAAAAAAATGGCAGAAGAAACGTACAATCAATACAAACAGTGCATATGAAACAAAAAAAACTAGCCATTATTTATGACTGGATTGATTCAAGAGGAGGCGCCGAAAGACTGCTGAGGGTTTTTGCCGAAATGTATCCAGAAGCTGACTGGTATTCTCTAGTTCATGACCCGAAAAAAGCTTCATGGTCGAAAACCCTGCATGTAAAAACGTCATTTATTAATAAACTTCCTTTATTTATTAAACAAAACAGGAAGTTAATAGTTCCCTTTATGCCTTTTGCAATCGAATCATTTAACTTAACAAAATATTCACATGTACTTTCTGTTACTTCGGCTTTTGCGAAAGCCGTTATTACACGTCCAGAGACCACTCACATATCGTATGTTCTATCCCCTCCTCGATTTTTATGGTCACATCAAAAAGAATATGCTACATCTTCACCTATAATGAGGCCATACATTAACTACTTAAAAAATTGGGATTATATTGCGGCAAGGCGTCCTGATAAGCTTATTGCCATCTCACCGGAAATTGCTACGAGAATAAAACGATATTACAATCTAGAAGCAGATATCATAATGCCCCCGTTTGATTATGAATATTGGAGAAACCTTATTGATAAGAGAGTGAGCAGCGACACTCAGAATAATCCATATCTTATGGTGTCTCGACTCGTACATTACAAACGAGTCGACCTGGTCATTGAGGCATTTAAACGAATGCCATCACGTAGATTAACTATCGTAGGTGACGGCGCACTTTATAATAAGCTTTCTCACGACGCGCCGACAAATATAACCTTTAAGCATAATTTGTCCGATAAAGAGCTCGCTACACAGTATTCCTCTGCGAAAGCTCTTATAATGCCACAGAGAGAGGATTTTGGCTATGTTGCTCTTGAGGCTCAAGCTTGTGGCTGTCCTGTTATTGCATATAAAAAAGGTGGTGTACAATCGACCATACTGGAAAATGAAACGGGAATCTTCATTGAGTCGCAAAATATCGAAGCTTTACAAAAGGCTCTTGATAAATTTGAAGAGGTTGAGTATACTATAAGACATTCACTAGAAGAGAAAGCAACGAATCATCTTGCACAATTTTCTATTGACACATTTACGAAAAAATTTAATAAACTAATAGTAGAATGAAAGCTGTAATTTTTGCTGGTGGCGTCGGAACTCGCCTTTGGCCACTATCTAGAAAAAAATCTCCTAAGCAATTTGAGGCTATTGTCGATGACAAGTCCACTCTCCAACTAACTTTTGACCTACTTACACGAAATCTTAAACCTGAAGATATTTTTATATCCACAGGCATGGGCTATGTCGAACTAGTTGCTGGACAATTACCTAAGCTTCCACGAGAAAACATTATTGCAGAACCTTCTAAAAAGGACGTAGGACCAGCTGTAGGCCTAGTAATGGCGCATCTACAGCATAAACATCCTACTGAACCAGTCATTATTCTCTGGAGCGATCATCTTATTAAAAAAGAAGATATTTTCCTTGATGTATTAAAGACTGCTGAAGATATTATTCGAGAAGAAAATGACAAGATTGTCTTCATAGGCCACAAGCCACGATTTGCGAGTGAAAATCTTGGATGGATAGAATATGGCGAAGAAATAAAAAACAAAAATGGCATGTCTGCATATGCATTCACCAGCTTTAAATATAAGCCTCATAAAGAGCAGGCAGAAGAGTTCTTTACTAGTGGTAAGCATGCATGGAACCTAGGTTACTGGGTAACTACGCCACAATTTATGTATGGCTTATATAAGCAGTTCGCACCTGAAATCTATGCCCACACAGAGGCAATAATGAAGACACAGGGAACAGAGCATTATGTTTCTACTTTAAAGGAACACTATGATGCTATGCCTTCAATCCACTTTGATCATGCAATTGTAGAAAAAATTGATCCTGCCACAGCATATGTAATGACCGTTGATATCGGATGGACCGATATAGGCGCCTGGGAATCTTTAAAAAACGCGCTTGAAGAGAGTCAAAAAGACAATGTCACTAACGGCCGCGTGCTTTTACAAGATTGTGAAGATACACTAATTTATAACTACGATGAAAAAAAGCTTATCGTAGCTATGGATCTTGAAGACTTCATTGTTATTAACACCAACGATGTACTTCTCGTAACTAAAAAAGGTTCTGTACCAAAGATTACTGATTTAGTAAAGTCTCTTGAAGGAACTGAGCACGAAGATCTTACCTAAGCTTTAAATTTGTAAGTTGCTTAATAAAGTCATATACATCAAAATTCTGGTGTTTTCGCGTCTTTTCATCAATGTATCCAAGCTTTTCAAGACATTCAGAAAGATATGCTTCTTCAGCACGCGCATCAACCTCATCGCTATTGTTTAAGATTTTAAAGTAATCAAGTGTCTTCTCGAAAATTCCCTCTTCAGGCTCATTTTCTGGAAGAATTTTCTGTAAAAATTGCAACGTTGTGTACATTTTTTGAAGACGCAAAGCATCAGATTTTATTTTTGAGTACCCATACGCAAGCTCAGTTTCTGAAAGATACAATCGCCCATCCTCATTTCGGTATGAAAAAGAAATGAAGTTACCAGTTTCAAGATGGGATAAGCGTCGACTTGTAATTGTGCGTACGCCATAGGCAAACACAGATAATTTTCCACCAAGTTCAGAAAAAAACGTTAAAGAAACGTTTTGATTAGGAAGTTTACTTTTTCTCAGCACAATGCCTCTAACCGATCCGTGCTTCAAACTTTTCATGAAGGGTATTATTTTCCTGCAGAATAAGAAATATCTTTCACAAGCTTTGTTTCTACAATTTTCTTTCCATTAAGTGTAGCTGTAAAGGCATGGCCAGCCGTTCCTGGTTGCTTCTGGACTAGAAGTTTATAGTCAGACTTCTTTTCCACTTTAAATGGAAGCGTATAGCTTATTTTAACCGTTGCTTTTCCTTCTGGTTGCACTCCTAAGAAGCCTTCAAAAACAGTCTTATCAAGGTCATCATATGTTAAGGTCTTCTTTTCTGAGCCATTGAAAGAAATGAGCTTACTTCCCTTTGGCACATACACCCTAAGCCAATTACGC
>CAZTOA010000036.1:0-2588 GCA_964614975.1 uncultured Gammaproteobacteria bacterium
GGTCAAACCAAAGCACAACAAGGACCAATTTCATCGAAAAATATAAAGGTAACTCATCTTGAGAAAGGGAACACAGCAAACATTGACTTTTCACTCTTCTGGCAAACATGGGACACGCTTGGAGAATATTACGTGGATAAAACAAAGCTTGACCCTATGAAAATGTATTATGGCGCAATAAAAGGAATGGTAGCTTCAGTCAATGATTCATACACGTTTTTTCTTACACCTGAAGAAAACCAGCAAAGCAAAGATGATTTAAAAGGTGTATTTTTTGGCATTGGTGCTGAATTAGGTTTGGAAGAAAATCAAATTGTCGTCGTTACTCCTTTGAAAAATTCGCCAGCTGAAAAAGCTGGGGTAAAAGCAGGGGATGTTGTTGTAAAAGTAAATAATGAGTCTACAAAGAATTGGACCCTACAACAGGCTGTTGCGAAAATTCGTGGACCTAAGGGTGAGAAAGTTATCTTAACAATGAGGCGCGGAGATAATGATATTGATGTCCCAGTTGTTCGTGATGAAATTAATATTCCTTTTGTTGAAACATCGTACGAAGGTAATGTAGCAATAGTAGAACTTTCGCGCTTCGGAGAGCCAACAAATGAGCTTTGGGATAAAACGGTCGACGAGCTTCTTGCAAAAAAGAAGCAAGGAAAATTGCAAGGCATAGTCTTAGATATGCGTGGCAATCCAGGAGGATTCTTAGACGGGGCTATTCATGTTGGCTCTGAGTTCTTAAGTGCCCGCGACCTGGTTGTAAAACAGGAATATGCAGATAAGGAGCCTGAGAAGTATTTCGCAAAGAGAGAAGGTCGACTCCAAAATGTACCTCTCGTAATACTTTTAAATAAAGGATCTGCTTCAGCTTCAGAAATTGTAGCCGGAGCTTTGCGCGATCATAAAAAAGCAACAATCGTCGGCGAAAGCTCTTTTGGTAAAGGAACTGTCCAGCAAGCACTTGATCTTAAAGACGATGCTGGACTGCATGTTACTATATCAAAGTGGATACTTCCAGGAGGAAGTTGGATTCAAGAAACTGGTATAAAACCCGATATCGAAGTAAAACTTGAGGTAAAAGAAGGCAATACAATGAAGAGAGAAGATGACACCCAGCTTAATAAAGCCATTGAAATACTAAATAGCAATGTATCATGAAAAAAGTACTCTTTTTGCTATTCATAGCAGTCGTTGCTATGGCAGCTTACGATAAAGGTTATTTTTCAGAATTAGAGGCACGTATTAAAAAGCCTTCTACAATCACCCTAAACAAAGGGTCTCAAAAAGTAACCGTACTGACAGAAGAATCCGCAATTATTCAGGCTATTGATAAGGCAGTCCCATCTGTTGTAACAATAAATATTTCAAAAACAACCCAAACCCCCGGTGCAATTGAAATTAATCCTCTGGACCCTTTTGGATCATTTAGACAACGTCAAGGAACATCACAAAAGATTGATCGAAATATTGGAAGTGGATTCGCGATAGGACAAGACTTAGTTGTTACGAATAAGCATGTAGTCAGTGATACGAATGCCGAATATAAAGTTATTTCAGGCGATAAAACATATTCAACCACACAAATTTCTCGTGATCCTCTTAATGACTTGGCGATTCTCCGTATAGATAAAAAGGAATTGAAAGCAATTGATCTTGGAGACTCTAGCAATTTAAAGCTTGGTCAAATTGTTATTGCCATCGGCACACCACTTGGTGAGTTTACTAATACTGTTACCACGGGAATAATTTCTGGACTGGGAAGAGGAATTACAGCAGGATCGCCACTAGAAGGATTTGTAGAGCGTCTAGATAACGTCATTCAGACAGACGCAGCAATCAACCCAGGAAATTCAGGAGGACCGCTTCTTAATTCACAGGGAGAAGTCATTGGAGTTAATACGGCAGTCTCTTCTGAGAGTCAGAATATCGGATTTGCTATCCCAGTTAATGTAGTAAAAGAGCTTGTTGATAACTTTAATGAGGGTGGCGGAAAAATTCTAAGACCTTTTATTGGGGTCAGATACCAAATGATTTCACGACAAACGGCAATATTAAATAACGTTCCAGAGGGGGCGTTTGTCGTAGAAGTTGTTGAAAAATCTCCTGCACAAAAAGCTGGGATCGAACAAGAAGACATAATAACTGAATTCGATGGACAAAGAGTGCGAGGCGCTGATGAAGAAACGCTACAAAAATTAATTGCAAAAAAGAAAGTTGGCGATAAGATAAAAGTGAAGCTTTGGAGAGAAGAGAAAACACTTGAGAAGACCCTCACACTTGATACATTCGAGTAAACTTCTTTTGATATTCTAAGCTGTTAATTATTAGATTAATCCGCCTTGTGAGCACTCCGAAGGACGAGCACAAGGATTAAGATGATAATTAATAGCCTAAGAATCTTTCAAATAATATGTCATCGCATTAATACATTAATTTTGGTATAATGCCAATATGAATTCAGAAATGCAGACATTAAAGGGTTTTCGCGATTTTTTAGGCTATGATGCTCAAAAGCGCATATGGCTTATTGAAAAGATAAGAGGGGTTTTTACTGCCTTTGGATTTGAACCACTAGAAACACCCGTACTTGA
>CAZTOA010000036.1:2598-8781 GCA_964614975.1 uncultured Gammaproteobacteria bacterium
TGCTGAGGCAGAAAAACTCATGTATACCTTTAGAGATCGTGGTGGCAGAAATGTTGCAATGCGATATGATCAGAGTGTACCAACAGCTCGTGTAATAGCACAATATCAGAATACGCTCACTTTTCCATATAAGCGCTATCAAATTCAACCAGTATGGCGTGCTGATAAACCGCAAAGAGGACGATATCGTGAATTTTTTCAATGTGATGCAGATATTATTGGATCAACTTCTTCAATTGCAGATGCAGAAATTTTAGCCCTTTATTATGCAATCTACGAAGCCATTGGCATTGATTCTTTATACATCGAACTTAATGATCGACAAATGCTTATTGAGGCTGTAAAAGGTGCGGGAGTTGCTGATGACTCAGTGCTTTCTGTTATTCAAACCATTGATAAAATAAAAAAAGTGACTGAGGAGGAACTTCTTAAGGAGCTTGAGTCAAAAGGGGTCTCTCAAAGTAATGGGAAAACGCTTCTTAAAAATCTTGCTGACTCTCAGCCTTCACAAAATCTGCAGAAGATAATAAGTGCCGCAATTGAATTGGGAGTGCCTAAAGATAAACTGATATTTGTACCTACTATAGCCCGTGGGCTAGATTACTATACTGGACTGATCTTTGAAGGCAACATTCCCGAATACACTGTAGGATCAGTCGGTGGAGGTGGACGATATGATAAGTTAATTAACTCTCTTGTGGGTGTTGACCAACCAGCTGTTGGATTTGGACTTGGATTTGACCGTACAATAGAGGCGGCTGAAGAACTAGGAAAAATCCCTGCGCTTAATGAAAAAAAAGTACTTGTCACTATATTTTCACCAGAAACATTGTCAGCCTCATTAGAACTTACAAGAAACCTTCGACGTGAAGGACTAATAGCAGAATGCTATAGTGATGAAACGCAAAAACTTGAAAAACAGATTAAGTATGCGTTAAAAAAGGGAATCTTGTACCTACTTATAATTGGACCAGATGAGATAGCGAAAAAAACAGTCGTTGTTAAGAATCTTCAGAAGAATTCGCAAGAATCTGTATCGCGAGATGCTTTAGCCTCATTTTTACAGTCAAAATAGCCGTTTAGTATAATTACCACCATGACAATCAACAATTCTATCGCGATTATTGAAGTAAATCCCGGTGTAGGGGGCGACGAAGCCAAGATATGGATGAAAGATTTGCTTGATTCGTACCTAAAATTTGCTGATAGGGAGAAGTTTGCAGTAACGTTTTTAGACGAAAATATTTTACGAATTAAAGGAAACGAAGCATTCACACTTTTTAAAAATGAAACCGGTGTTCATCGTGTCCAACGAATTCCAGCAACAGAAAAAAGGGGTCGCCTCCATACTTCTACGGCCGTCATTGTCGTATACCCATTCATCGCAGAGACGCAATCACATGTTAATGAACTTGATTTAGACTGGCAATTTTATCGAGCCGGCGGTCACGGCGGCCAAAATGTTAATAAGGTTTCTACCGCAGTCCGCCTTATTCATAAGCCCACAGGCATAATGGTTACCTGTTCTCAAGAGCGCACACAGCAGGCAAATCGCCAAATCGCCATGCAACTTTTAGCCTCAAAATTATATCAACTTGAAGAAGAAAAACGTAAGGGTCTTGTCTATTCTTATGTTAAAGATCGTGGCACCGGTGACAGAGCAGAGAAAATTCGCACATATAATTTTCCACAAAATCGTCTTACCGATCATCGCACCGGAAAAAGCTATCATAATCTCACTGCCATTATTGAACAAGGCAAATGGGAATCGGTATTGCGTTAAAGAATAAAGATTGCTATAATAACTGCTTATGAAAAAGGGTATACATCCAGAAGTTCATCCAGTAGTTTTTGTTGACGGAAAGCACCAAATCATTTCTACATCAACAAAAACCTCAAATCAATCTATTGATATCGATGGAGTTAAGCATTTTGTCATTCCAGTCGAGGTCAGTTCTTATTCCCATCCCCTCTATACTGGTGAGAAGCGTTTTGTTGATACCCAAGGTCAGGTAGGTAAATTTCAAGAAAAAATGCAATTAGCTGCTGCTTTCAAAAAAACATTAGCTGAAAAGAAAAAAACTACTGAGGAAAGAAAGCAGCAACAAGCTAAGAGTCTTCGCGATCTTCTTGGTGAAATATAAGAGCCTATAGACATTGCAGATAGTATCTGGTATACTAATTTCTTCTTTGTAGTTATTGCCAAATAGAGCCATAAAATCGTCTTTTTGACGATATTTTTTTTATTATATGCCTAAAATTAGTATAATCGTACCAGTAAAGAACGAGGAGAAAAACATAGAAAAGCTTGTCACAAGAGTGCATAACAGCATTTTTAGCAATGGCATCTCGTACGAATTACTCTTGATCGACGATCATTCAACAGACAAAACTACAGACGTAGCAAGGAGGCTTCAAAGAGACTATCCTATAAGATTATTCACTAAGCAAGGTAAAGCCGGGAAAGGCTACTCAATAATTGAGGGCATCTCACACGCTCAATCTGAGCTCATTTGTATGATTGATGCGGATCTTCAGTATGATCCAAAGCATATTCCAGTTATGCTGAGTCGAATCGAAAACAATCCAGAAGTCGGAGTCGTTATTGCAGCGAGGAAAGAATACAAAGGAACATTTTTAAGAAAAATGAGCTCACGCATCAATGCTTTTTTTGTTGGTCGTATTCTCTTTAACCTAAAACACGATATTCAATCCGGGCTAAAGTTATTCAGAAAGGACATTTTAGAACATATTGATATTTCCCATGTTGGACCATGGTCATTTGATATTCCTCTCCTTCATACCGCAAGAGATCTCGGATACAAGATCGAAAAAGTTGATATTACTTTCGAGGCTAGAGATGGGGGAGAATCCAAATTAATATGCTTTCGGTTTCGCGTGAAATCTTAGGTAATGCACTAAAACTAAAAACTTCTGGAAGAAAAGTATACGTAGTAAAACCTACATCAGATAAGAACATGGTAGGCGCAGGCGTTGTACATAAAGGCAAAAGATATATTACCCACTCTCAACTAACGCATCATGATTCCGCAATACATACATTAAAACTTAACCAGAAAGCCTTCATTGTTGGAGTTATAGGAATTATTGCACTTACAGGGTTTATATGGCCATTAGGAACAATTATTTCTGTAATGGCTCTCCTAAATCTTATGTACTTCTTCGACATGATGTTTAACCTCACAATGATTCTTCGTAGTTTAAAATCACCAAGTGAAATAACTATATCGGGCGAAGAATTGGCCTCACTAGATAACAAAAATCTTCCGATGTACACGATTCTTTGTCCGTTATATCGTGAGGCACATATGATTCCTCAATTCGTTGAAGCAATAAGTAAGCTAGATTGGCCAAAGAATAAGCTCGATGTAATGCTACTTTTGGAAGAAGATGATAAACCAACCATCGAAGCTGCTAAGCAAATTGACTTACCTTCATTTGTGCGTATTGTTGTCGTCCCCGATTCACAACCAAAAACAAAGCCAAAAGCAACAAATTACGGTCTTGCTTTTGCAAAAGGCGAATTCGTCGTTATATTTGATGCAGAAGATATTCCAGATATACAACAGCTTAAGAAGGTGTACTTGGCTTTTCAAAGATCGGCGCCAGAGATTGTCTGTATGCAAGCAAAACTTAATTACTACAATCCAAAACAAAATCTTTTGACACGCATTTTTACTGCAGAATATTCACTATGGTTTGACCTTTTCTTAACTGGTCTCCAAAGGATAGAGGCACCAATTCCACTTGGGGGAACCTCAAATCATTTTAAGATCAGCGAGCTTACAAAGCTCAAAGGCTGGGACTCGTTTAATGTAACTGAAGATTGTGACTTAGGCATTCGACTTGCTAAGTATGGCTATAAAACTGCAATCGTGGATTCTGTAACGTTAGAAGAAGCTAATAGTCAACTCTTTAACTGGATATATCAGCGAAGTCGCTGGATCAAAGGATATATTCAAAGTTATCTCGTGCATATGCGTAGGCCTTTAAAATTCTTTAAAGAGGATCCACGTAATTTCTTAGCATTCCAGTTGACAGTTGGAGGCAAGATTCTTTCGTTATTTGTCAATCCACTTATGTGGATCATCACGATTTCATATTTTGCATTTAGAGCTACGTTCGGTGTTACTATCGAAAAATTCTTTCCTGCGCCAGTTCTTTATATGGCCGTACTTTCTCTTGTCTTTGGAAATTTCTTATATCTGTATTACTACATGATTGGATGTGCAAAGAGAGGACAATGGAGCCTGATAAAGTATATTTACATTGTGCCCTTCTACTGGCTGGCAATGAGTTTTGCTGCATGGAAGGCACTAATCCAACTTATATATAAGCCTCATTTCTGGGCAAAAACTGTTCATGGCTTGCATTTCCAAACTCAACCCGTGGCCACTGTTGCCAAAACAGATGTTCCGGTAAAGGCAATAATAGCGCCAACTCCCAAAATTGTCCCCGATACAAAAAAGACATGGACGTTTTCGACAGTGTCGAGTGGAACCATCCTTATCATGGGCTACATGGGTGCAAATCTGTTAAATTTTATTTTCAACCTTAGCTTGGGAAGAATATTGTCTTTTGCTGATTTCGGTTTACTTACTTTTGTAAATACGTTTACATATCTTATATCTATACTTTTGTTTTCACTCGCATCTACACTGACTCATCGTATTTCTTATCTTACTGCGAAACACGGACCAGAGTCTGGTGTGCTTTTCTTAAGAAAGGTTTTTGTTAAAAGCACACATATCACCATAATTGTTGCTGTAGTTTGGGCTCTATTAATTCCCTTCATGACATATTTTTTCAAACTTGGTACCATGATGCCTTTGCTTATGTTCTTCCCGATATTGTTTTTGGGATTAATAAGTTCACTCAATGAAGGCTACCTTCAAGGTAACTTCTTCTTTGTTTCTCTTGCACTTGTAACAATAAGCGCACCTTTACTTAAGCTTATTTTAGGATTGGCTCTCACATATCTTGGCTTTGACGACTTTGTATATTTGGCTATTCCTATTTCAACCATTGTGCCCGTTGTTATTTCATCAATTATTGTGTATCACAAAGTAAAGAAGGTCACATTTACTGGTGTGACAACCAACTTTAAATTTCCACGCAGATTCTTTACATCATCAATCGTCTCGATTTTGTCATTAAATCTCTTTCTTACAATGGATGTTCTTATGACAAAACATTACTTAAGCATTACACAGGTCGGTGAGTATGCGCTCATTGGACTGGTAGGGAAGATCGTATTCTACTTTGGGTCAATTCTCACCAATTTCATGATGGCTTTTGTTAGTCGTGATGAGGGAGCACATAGAAATCCGGAAAAAACATTTAACATATTGTTGTCGGGAACCGTACTCTTTACCGTTATTATATTCACTCTGATTGGACCACTTGGTCCAATCATAAATCCCATTGTCTTTGGAAGTAAAGTCCAATCCGTAATGCCGCTTATTACCCCATATGCGTTGGCTATGTCATTATTGACTATTTCTAGTGCAGTCCTTACATATCACTTAGCTTTACATCATTATTTATTCCCGATTGCGTCATTGCTTTCATCACTTCTCATGGTTATTGGCATTGCTCGTTTTCATGCAAACATTTCAGATATTGTATACGTAACATTATTTGCATCTACCATCAATATGGTAGCAATGCTCGCTTTGCATGGAGCATATAAGTATAGTAAGTGGATTAAGTTAAACATTAAGGATTTTTTAAGTCTTTTCGTTAACCAAAATATTAATCTAGATACTGCTGAAGATAAACAACGAATCCTCATATTTAATTGGTACTGTATCCGTCATCGTTTCGCTGGAGGAGCAGAATATTATCTTCATAATATCGCGAAGACTTTAGTAAAAAAGGGTCACACAGTAACTTTTTTCTGCGGCAATGACGGAAGATTACCTTCTTCAGAAACAATCGATGGTATACAAATAATCAGACATGGCGGACTATTCACTGTCGCTATTTGGGGATTTATTTACTACATAACAAAATTTAAGAATTACTATGATGTTGTTATAGATTCAGCAAAAGGAGTGCCATTCTTTACACCATTGTATGTAAAACAACCGGTAATTAGCGTTATTTGTCACGTGCATGCTGACATGTTTAAGAAAGAACTTCCGCTTCCGCTAGCATATG
>CAZTOA010000037.1:0-6386 GCA_964614975.1 uncultured Gammaproteobacteria bacterium
GAGGGATTAAGATTTAAATTATGAAATGAACTATTACCGGTATTTCTAACATAGATTGTTCCTTCAGTATAGTCTGAAGTGGTTACTCCATTCGGAAAATCTGCCGTCACAGAGAGGCGAGGCTTATCTAGTATTCGTTTTGAGCTAATTGAAATGTCGATATCTTTACTTGCCGAGGTTTTATAAAAGCCCGCAGGTAAAGGCGAGGTTGCACTTTTTCCATGAATTACGAACACGATATGATTTACATCTAGCCCGGAAAAGTAATCAATTCCTGAAGTGTCTTCCCATGTTGGATCAACTTGAATCCAAACATTCTGAGCTGGCTCATAAAATTCTGGCCATGCATGAAGAACGTCTGTAACAAGCGAAAGTGGTCGAATGCTTTGCTTGGTTGAATAGCCATATCCTTGAAGTTCTCGTGCATAAATACCTTTTTCACGCGCAAGAGCTATAAAAAGATCTGTAAATTCTGTACATACTGCTAAACTAGGGTGTTGAAACACTTCTTTTGCACCTAAGCGCTTATTCCCCTTTTCAATTTTGTCGAATGAATAGCTGAGTTCATCTACAACAAAACTATATATTCCACGAACATCTTTTACATTATCGAGTCTTTTATCTTGAATAAGTGAACCTAAGCTCCATAGACTATGTTCGGTTAGCAGATATTTTTTTTGAAGCTCAAAAGCCGTTCTAATTGGCTCACGCATATCGTCTTGTGGCTTTGTATAGACTTCAATATATGCCTCAAGCTCAATTTTCTTTTTTTCCTTAGGTTCTAATGAATACTCAGCTATAAAATTTCCATCTTCATCGGTAAAGGATTTTGTTGGCGGAAGGTTAAGTTTTTGAATAATCATTTTTTGATACAAAGTATCCGGGGGGAAGACGACATGTTCAGTTTTTGGAAATATTGTTGAGTTTTCTAAATTGTAGGTAAGTTTTGCACGATAAGCTTGAGATTGGCCAAAAACTGCATAAATCGTACGAACTTTTACATCGTCCCATGAAATTCGCGTACCTTCAATAAGCGATGGAATTGGCTTAGATATAGATAAGGTATCATTGAATGTTGTCGGCAGAATAAGTTCGGCGTGGACTTTTGAGTTGTCGCCAGCTTGTATGAGAGGAAGAATCGCCTCCTTTACAAAACCTTGATTTGAGAATAGATTGCTCAACGAGTATTTTAGCGTAATAAAATGCTCGGCTTTTTGAGCAGTAGGTTCATCAAACTTAAACGTAATCTTCATTCCTGTTGCGATTTCACTTCGGACAAAATCTATAGGACCGCTTGTATCTTCAGCAGAAATTGAATCAGTTATAAAATTCTTTGGGAATGTAAGGCTAAATTCATTAATATATAAGTCACTGCGAAGGTTTTTAAGATTTATATCAAGCTTAACATCAAGCCCCTCCTTATTATCAGGTGTAAAAGTAAAGTTATAATCGACCGTGTACGTAGTCGTTTGAGCATTGGCTGGAAGAGTAAAAAAAATCAAGAGTAAGAAAGAAAAGACAATGCCGAGGATTCGACTCATATTTCTTCAAGTTTTCTTAGGTACTGACCGGTGTACGAATGTTTAATATTCATAACGTCTTCAGGGCTTCCAGTTGCTACAATCTGGCCACCATTATTTCCTCCATCTGGCCCAAGATCAATAATATAATCCATATTTCTAATGACGTCTAAATTATGTTCGATAATAAGTACAGTATTACCTTTTTGCACGAGCATATAAAGCGCTTGTAACAATTTATCAATATCGTACATGTGTAATCCCGTCGTTGGCTCGTCAAGAATGTAAAGTGTGCGTCCTGTATCACGTTTTGTAAGTTCATGCGCCAACTTAACTCGTTGTGCTTCACCGCCAGAAAGAGTTGGCGCAGCCCTGCCGAGTTCTATATAAGAAAGACCAATTTCTTTAAGTGACTGAAGTTTATGCGCAAGTTGTCGATGAGCCGAGAAGAATGTTAATGCCTCATCGACAGTCATAGATAGTACGTCGTAAATATTCTTATCTTTAAAGCGAACATCTAACGTTTCAGAATTGTATCGCTTACCTCCACACACATCGCAGGTAACATACATATCTGGCAAAAATTGCATTTCTACCTTTATAGAGCCACCACCTGCACATTTTTCACATCTTCCACCTTTTACATTGAAGGAAAAACGCCCTTTTGAATAGCCTTTCATTTTTGCGTCGGCGCTTTGGGCAAAGATGTCTCTAATATGGTCAAAAGCGCCAATATATGTAGCTGGATTTGATCGTGGGGTACGGCCAATTGGTGACTGATCGACGAGATAAATCTTATCAATATATTGGTATCCATCAAGTTGGGTATAATCACCTAAAGTTCCTTCATACTTTCCCTCAAGATTATATTGAAGGGCCTTATATAAAGTTTCAATAATTAATGTCGATTTTCCAGATCCGGAAACTCCAGTAACACCAATCATTTTCCCTAATGGAAAACTAGCATCGACTTTCTTTAAATTATATTGTGAAGCTCCTTTTAAGATAAGATTTCCATATGTTTTTGATTCAGTCTTCTTTTTTTCAAGTTCTCTTTCTCTAAATAAATATTGTGCAGTTAATGTGCCAGATTTCTTAAACTCTTCAAGACTTCCTTTAAAAATAACTTCACCACCGAACTTACCTGCTTTAGGTCCAAAGTCAACAATATAATCAGCATTTAATATTGTTTCGGTGTCATGTTCGACTACAATAATTGTGTTTCCTAAGTCGCGTAAGCGTTTTAATGAATTTACAAGAGCCGTCACATCTCGTGGGTGTAATCCAATCGACGGCTCATCTAAGACATATATAACACCAGATAAGCCACTACCAATTTGTGATGCTAAACGGATACGCTGCGATTCACCGCCCGAAAGCGTTCGTGAACCACGATTGAGGGTCAGGTAAGAAAGGCCTACATTAATTAAAAATTGTAGACGCTCTTTAATTTCTTGATATATTACCCGTGATATTTCTTTTTCATAATCTGAAACAATTTCAACCGCTTCATTCAAAAATTCTTGTGCTGCTGTAATAGGAAGATTACAGACATCATAAATATTCTTGTTGTTAATCTTTATATGCAAAACTTCTTTTCTTAATCGCTTTCCTTCACAGACTTCACACATTTCTTCATTCATGAATTTCTCAATTTCACGTCGCATAAAATCAGAATCACTCTCAGCATGTTTTTGTTCAAGATCAGGAATAAGACCGATATATTTTTCATAAATTGTTGTTGGATTACCTTGACGATTTGTTCCATGTACTGCAAATGTTTTGTCGCTCCCATAAAGAATTAATTGCCTCTTATCTTCCGAGAGCTCTTCAATTGGTGACGATGTATTAATATCATTTTCTTCAAAAAAGGTATTTAGCAAGCGCGAAAACCACGTATCCTTATCAAGGATATTTTTATAAGGAAGAATTCCACCTTCACCAATTGTTAAACTTCCATTAAAAACAACTTTTGGGTTAATTTTAATAACAGTTCCGAGACCCTTACAGTGTTCACACGCTCCTTGCGGTGAGTTAAAAGAGAACATACGCGGTTCTATCTCAGGAAGAGCAATATTACAGTTTGGGCACGAAAAGTTTTCCGAAAACAAGATTGCTTCGTCTTCCATGCGGAGATACACTAGGCCACCAGAAAGATTTGTAGCCTGTTCTATTGAGTTAAACAGTCGTGAACGCATTGAGGATTGAAAGTCTTTATCTTTTGCCTGTTTGTATGAAATAGCCATACTGTCAATAATCGGGTCAACTGAGTGTTTGTTTGTTTTGATAAGGCCAAGGTCGTCTGTAAGTGAAACTTCACGGTTATCAACAATCGCCTTTTCATATCCTTTTGAACGAAGATTGTCGAATAAGCCAGCAAATTCTCCCTTTCTTTCACGAACAACTGGTGAGGTTATGTAGGCCCTAAATGGGCGAAGTTTGTGTGTTGATGCGTAAGCAACAATCTGATCGAGAATTTTCTGCACAATTTCGTCTGTTGTAAGTTTTGTTATTTCTGTACCACAGTTTGGGCAAAATGGATGACCAATACGAGCAAATAAAAGTCGAAGATAATCATAAATTTCTGTTGTCGTGCCAACTGTTGAGCGGCGATTATGACTTACAGACTTCTGATCAATAGAAATCGCCGGGGAAAGACCTTCGATATAGTCTGCGTCAGGCTTTCCGAGAATTCCTAAAAATTGACGGGCATAAGATGAGAGTGATTCGACATACCTTCTCTGACCCTCTGCATAAATTGTGTCGAATGCCATAGAAGATTTACCGGATCCTGAGACACCGGTAAAAACAACAAGGCTATTTTTCGGAATATCCAAGGAAACATTCTTTAAATTATGTTCTCGAGCTCCTTGGATGCGTATTGTATCGTTCATGATTTAATATCTCGCAACTTATCTCTAATTAATATTGCTGTTTCAAAGTCTAAGTTATCTGCATACCGCTTCATTTCTTTCTGAAGTTGCGTAGAAACCTTCTTCTTGTCTAATGGTGTCAATGCCTGCTCAGAAATTGTGTCCAACTTATTTACAATGTCTTTTTGTTGATCCAAAGGCACAACATATTCTGACTTTGCAATTTCATTCTTAATTTCCTTTTCAATCGAATGCGGAGTAATGTGGTGTTTCTCGTTGTATGCGAGTTGGTACTCTCTTCTGCGGTCAACTTCATCAATCGCCGCTTTCATCGAGCGAGTTATCTTATCTGCGTATATTATCACTTCGCCCTCTAAATGTCGAGCCGCACGCCCCATCGTTTGTATGAGCGATGTGCGGCTTCTGAGAAATCCTTCCTTATCTCCGTCAAGAATTACGACAAGCGACACCTCAGGTAAATCTAGCCCCTCACGGAGAAGATTGACGCCAACTAATACGTCGTATTCTTTTGTGCGCAGTTTATGCAAAATATCAGTTCTTTCAAGGGTTTTTATGTCCGAATGAAGATACACTGCATTAACACCTTGTTCTTTCAGATATGTTGATAAATCCTCAGCTGTTCGTTTTGTGAGTGTCGTAACAAGAACTCTTTGTTTTCTTTCAACGCGTATCTTAATTTCTTTTACACAATCAACGATATCGCCTTCTGTTGGTCTTATGTCGATATGTGGATCAACAATACCTGTTGGGCGCACAATCTGCTCAACAACATTATTTTTCGCGTCCTCAATTTCCCACTCGTTTGGTGTTGCAGAAACATAAAGGGCTTTCTTAACAAGGTCGTAGAACTCGCTGAATTTTAATGGCCTATTATCTAGCGCAGCTTGAAGACGAAATCCATAGTCAATGAGTGTCTGTTTCCTTGAATGATCGCCATTATACATGCCTCTAATCTGAGGAAGAGTCATGTGAGATTCATCAATCATGACGATCCAATCATCTCCATACTGGGCTTGGAAGAAATCCAGAAGACTATTTGGCTTTTCGCCAGGCTTTCTTCCATCAAAATAACGTGAATAATTCTCAATACCATTAATGTAACCAACTTCTAAAAGCATTTCTAAATCGTAGGTTACTTTTTGTGAAAGGCGCTGAGCTTCTACTATTTTGCCCTGATCTTGTAGTGCTTTGACTTCCTTTTCAAGATCACTTCTAATTCGCTGCTCAGCACTCATATAGACTTCTTTTTCAATAAGATAATGCTTTGCTGGATAGATTACGACTGAGTTAATAGGCTCATCATTAAGTTTCTTGCCTGTTAACGGATCTCTGCTAGAAATTTCAGTAATCTTTCCATTTTCAATCGTAATGCGAAATCCGGTTTCATCGTATGCGAGATATACATCAACATGCTCTCCACGAAGTCTAAATGTTCCTCTTTTGTAATCAAATTCCGAGCGGTCATATTGAAGTTCAATGAGCCGTCTTGCGATAGATTCTTGTGATGTGACTTCGCCGACGCCGAGCGAAAGAATGAACTTTCCATATTCCGTCGGCGAACCAATGTTATATATACAAGAAACCGATGCAACGACTATAACGTCCTTTCTCGTCATAATGTTGCTTGTTGCTGCTAAGCGCAACTTATCGATCGTGTCATTTATTTGCGCTTCCTTTTCGATATAGGTATCAGTCGTTGGGATATATGCCTCCGGTTGATAGTAGTCATAATACGAAACAAAGTACGATACTGCGTTCTCAGGGAAAAAATCTCTCATCTCCTGATAAAGCTGACCTGCAAGTGTCTTATTATGTGATATCACAAGCGCAGGAATCTGGAGCTGCTGCACGACCTGTGCCATAGTATAGGTTTTTCCTGATCCTGTTACACCTAAGAGAACCTGACGATCAATGCCTTCTCTATACTTCTTAGTGAGTAAATTAACGGCATTTTGCTGATCGGGTGTTATTG
>CAZTOA010000037.1:6396-8528 GCA_964614975.1 uncultured Gammaproteobacteria bacterium
TGTAGTTTAAACATGTGGATATATTGTACACTAGTGGGAAGGTCTGAGTGGGATTTCAGTACTTCCCGTGTTAGTCGCCGCTCCTCAAACGTTCGAGCAACGCTGCGTACTCGTCGTCATCGAGCTCCAACCAGACATCGAGTTCGGCAATCAATCGTTCTTTGCTGTGCCCAATATTCTCACATCCTACACCAGGAAGAGCCTTAGCATAGACGTAGCCAGGTCTTTTCACTAGTGCAGACTCAACCATAAGAACCTGCATAAGACTTCTCTTTCACCCACTCAGACAACGTCTATTATACTATAAGCCAAGGAGCTTCCATCATGTGCTGTGAAAGTACTGTATTACATCTGTAATACAATCGACCCCACGTTTGTAATACACAGGTAATACCGCATACAAATAACATATAATACCCACATGCTATACATAGTCGGAACATCAATAGGAAATATAGAAGATACTTCATATCGGGCCGTCTCAACAATCATTAAAGCCGATATTATTCTTGCAGAGGATACACGCACATTTCATCAGTACTATGGAAGAATTCAGGATTTATTCGAGTTACACGCAGATAAAGAGCAAGTTGTAAAAAGCTTTTATAAGGATAATGAGTTTGAGATGATGAGCGAGGTTATCGAGTTACTTGAGCGTGGAAAAGAGATTGTTCTCGTTTCTGAATCTGGAATGCCAGCTATATCTGATCCTGGGGCCTTGCTTATTAAGCATATCCGCATGAATGGGCTGCCTTACACTGTTATTCCCGGGCCAACAGCATTTACTACAGCAGCTGTTTTATCAGGAATTCCTCATTCACAAGTAGTTTTCTTGGGCTTTTTACCAAAAAAGGAGTCAGAATTAGTAAAACTGTTAAAGAAAGTCAGGGAAACCAATTACGACAAGAGTGTTCTTTATACATGCTATGAGTCGCCTCATAGATATGCTAAGACCGTTGAACTTATAAAAATACACATTCATCCGACTAATTTCTTATTATGCCGCGAACTTACTAAGAAATTTGAGGAGTTAATTGATATTAATGCTACTGAGAAATTATCTTCTTCACTAAAAGGTGAAATTGTTCTTGTGTTTAGTATTCCTCAAGAGTAGACGTATCTCCAATAGGAAGACCCATTTCTTGGGCTTTTAGAATACGACGCATAATCTTTCCAGAACGAGTCTTTGGTAGTTTTTCGACAAACTCAATTTCACGTGGATATGCATGACCAGCAAGATTCTTTTTAACAAACTGTGAAATCTCCTCTTTCTTTTGATCATTGCCTTGCACACCTTTTTTAAGCACAACGAAAGCTTTAATAATTTGTCCCCTTAGCTCGTCCGGCTTTCCAATAACTCCTGCCTCGATAACATCGTGATGTGCTACCAAAGCTGATTCAACCTCAAATGGCCCGACACGCTCACCCGAGGTTTTAATAACATCATCGTCTCTTCCAACAAACCATACATAACCGTCATCGTCTAAGTATGCAAGGTCGCCAGTCACGTAAAGTCTCTTTTTGTTTGGCTTCATCTTCATAAAATATGATTCAAATTTCTGCGGCCTTCGCCATAATTTTTTCATTATAGATGGCCAATTCGGCTCGAATGTAAGGCGACCGATAGAATTAGCCGGTAATTGATTACCTTCTGGATCAACAATGTGGACTTTTATTCCTGGGAAAGGTCTTCCCATACTTCCAGGTTTAATAGGCAGCGAAGGGAAATTCGCAATCATAATACCACCTGTTTCAGTCTGAAAGTAATTGTCGTGGAATGGTAGTCCATATGCTCTGAGACTCCAGAAAATTATCTCTGGATTGAGCGGTTCGCCAACACTTGCCAAATGACGCAAACTTGAAAGATCATATTTTTTATGAAGATCGTCTGATTGGGCAGCAAGCATGCGAACCGCAGTTGGAGCCGAATACCAGACATTAACTTTATATTCTTGAATAATTCTGTACCAATCAGCAGGATCAAATCGTGCTGCGGTTACCACCGTAGACGCCCCATTTGCCCATGTACCCAAAATCTCGTATGCAATACCTGTAACCCATCCTGGATCGGCTGTGCACCAATACACATCGTCTTCTTTCAGATCCAAAACCCATTTTGCTGTTAAGTATTC
>CAZTOA010000038.1:0-7020 GCA_964614975.1 uncultured Gammaproteobacteria bacterium
AAGCTTCAACACATCAATATGTGCAGGCTCGCTATCAATTTGGTGGGCTATATAATGATCTATCGCAGGTAAGCGCAGCTTAATAAACTTTCTAATTCGCATATATATACGATCTTTGCGTTCAATTAATATAGGAGATACTGTAATTGTAATTAAGGTAGCAGTAATACCAAAGTAATACACATCATTGCTTAAAATTCCTCCTGTTTTAGCCTGAAGCAAGACGACAAACGCAAACTCCCCTATCTGTGAAAGCAGCAGCGCTCCACTAAATGCCGTCTTTGAATGGAACTTAAAATAAGTAAAAATTGCGTCAACAATAACGAATTTTAGAATCATCGCCAGTATTACAAACAATAACGTTACGGGAAGATGAGAGAGAAATTGGGACACATCAATTGTTGCACCCATTGCCACGAAAAATAAAATTGTGAACAAATCACGTAATGGTCTCATTTGCGAGAAGATTTGATAATGCTCCATCGTCCCACCAATAATTGCACCTGCTGCAAACGCAGCAATAGCCGGAGAAAGACCTAAATACGAAAAAAGAAACACAGCCGAAACCACAGTTAAAATTGTTAATAAATTCAACAATTCTCTTGATAAACGAGCTGTTTTCGAAAATACATAAGGAGCAAACTTTTGCCCAACCAAATACATTGCAGAAAGAATAAACGCAGTTTTTCCTGAACTAATAATTATATCCTTAACAATATCAAAACCCGATGTTGCAGTTCCGACAGAAGAAAGAAAAATCATAAAAGGAATTACCATTAAATCTTGTAACACAAGAAGTCCCATTGTCATGTTCCCCATCAATGAATCTTCCTCACCTTTTTCTTGAATAATTTTTGAAACTAAAGCAGTAGAAGATAATGAGAATGCAAAAGCCACAATAAACGCTTCCAAAAGCGTTGTTCCAAGCATAAGTACCAATGAAAAGAACACAAGAGTCGTCAAAAACATCTGCGTCAAACCTACTGAAACCAAGAGCTTCCCGAAGCGTCTCAATCTATTTATATTTGTTTCCAAGCCAATGGTAAACAAAAGAAGAATAAGGCCTATCTGCCCGGCCCCTGCTAAAAATTGATCGCCTTCTCCTGTCGTCAAAATGCCGAGCACAATTCCTGAAAGGATATAACCTAACATTCTTGGCAACTTAAGTTTTGTCATTATGGCGCCACCAAGCAAAGGAAAGAGAATAAAAATGACCGCGTTAAAGAGAAAGTCTAAAGGCAAACCAGACATATTATTTCATCATATCATATCTTTATCTGGCGTTCGTACTCTATTGAGAAGCGGGCTTCTGGAACGAGTTTTAGTCGCTCATAAGGAATAGGATTTTTTGTTTTTTCACAAATTCCGTAGCCGCCCTTATCCATTTTTCGCAGTGCAATGCCAACAAGTTCCTTTTTTTTCGATAATGAATCAATTTCTGCTGATATTGTTTCGTGCCCTAATTGCTCTCGAACATCGGTATCAACTGCCGCATTATCGTTTACATGGTCAGGATCATTAAAAGGATCTTGTTGCTTTAGTCGTGCAATAGTCGCTTGCAGATTTATTTCTTCTTTAAGAAGTGCTGTTTTCAGCTCCTCCATCTGGTCTTTCGTGAGATTTGTTTGTGTCATGTTTTCTTTTTTTAGGGAATAAATTTTTTGTAATAAGTACTATATTTCCCCTATATGTTGTTAATAAAAAGATTGTTCCAACAATGAAAAAGACTGCTCCTGCAACACTATTGAACGACAATCCGGCTAAGTATAAATGATTCTGTTTTAGATTGTCAAGGATCAGTTCGACGAGGCCATAATAAAGTATAAAAAGTATTAAAGATGTCCCCGCGTGAGCTCGATCTCTTCTTACCGTAAACAAAATGCGGTATGTTACGAGAAAGCCTATGAAGAATAACGCCGCCTCATAAAGAGCTGTTATATGGCGCAATCCTTCTACTCCGGCATATTTTACGCTTAGTAAAAACTTCGTCTGTGTACCAATATCCGCCCCACTTAAAAAGCTGCCGATTTTTGAAATGGTTAGCGCCAAAAATAAAGGGGAAACAAGATACTCTGATAAATCCAAAATACTTATTTTCTTTGGACGAGTGTAAAGAAAAAGTGCTAAAAAACCGCCTAGTAGAGCCCCAAACATCGAGAGGCCAGGATACCCATTTATAAGAATAAACTTTAAAATACTAAAGCCAAACTTCTCAAAATTGAGCAGTACATGTAAAAGCCGCCCTCCCAAAAGTGCACCAATAATTCCTATAAAAAGGCTATCAAATATTTCCTCTTCCTTGTATGAGGTTAGCTTTATGTTTTTCCATAGCACAAAAGACCCAGCAAGAAAGCCAAGTACTAGAAATACTCCAAGCGTATATATTTTTACAATTCCAAAATGAACAAGTACGGGTATCATCTCTTCAGTATTTAATAATCGAGCCTTGATGCGACTTTATCGGCTAATTCAACAAGTATATCATTAAAATTCTTTCCCTCTAAGTGAACTGAAATGTAACCCTGCTCATCAATACATGAAAAAGTAATTTCGAATATACCTCCTCCATGTTTCCCTCTTGCAACAAGATGACCGCCTTGGATGTTTTGACGTGAAAGCTTTTGTTCCAATGACTTTACGGCCTTTTGTAGAGCTCTTTCTTCTACTTCTCCGAGATCTTTCATTGTGACTTCAATTCCCTTTCGAACTTTTTTTGGAACCATAAATTGAAGGATGTCTTTCGTCGTAACTATCCCTACCGGTGTGCGCTTGTGGTCAATAATAACAATACTTCCAATCTTCTGTTCAAGGATTTGAGCTGTTACCTCAGCATATGTCGCCTTTCCGCTAAGAGTCATCACATGGCTATGAGCATAGTTTCTGACTGGCTTATCCATTTGCGCATCTTTAACTCCTGAGCGAGATGTGGAACCTTGTCGTTCCTTCGGTGCAGCGATAACGTCAGTTATATCATACTGCGAAATAATGCCATCAAGCGTTCCCCTACTATTCACTACGACAAGCTTCGATATCCTGTTTTCTTTGAAAAGGTTTAGGGCTTTGCTAAGCTTATCATCTCCCTTAATTGTTATAATTTGTTTATCAGTCACTTTTGTATGCATATCCTTCGCAAAATCGTTTGTTCGATGCATAAAACTTAATAGTCTTCGTGCAGAAACGATACCAACAAAATCATGGTTATCATCAACTACCGGTAAATAGTGAATCTTTGATTCAATCATAAGTCTCGCAGCTTTTGACATTTCATCTTCAAGATGAAGTTTTGGTGGATGAATAAGACACGATTGAACTTTTGTGCTTCCTGGGTGTGCTTTCTTGATTATTGAGTAATATGGGTTAACAACACCGAGAAATTTTTCACCTTCAAATACAAAGCCAGCATCATGCGAGGATTCTAATTGCGAAAGGACAGAAGAAAGTGTATCTTGAGGCGAGATTTTGATGACATCGGTTGTTTTTAATAAATCCTTAACTTTCATAAAAACAATGTAAAACTGCTAATCACTACCATTATACGCCATCTAGTATAATAATTCTCACGTGCGAGCCAGAGTGCTGGAATGGTAGACAGGTCAGTCTCAAAAACTGATGTCCTTTTGGACGTGAGGGTTCGAGTCCCTCCTCTGGTACTTCTTGACATTACTGTTTTAGAAGTGTTATTATGACTTTTTAGGAAAAGATGCGGTTTTTTACAAATTTCACGCGTTTTTCTTAAAAAATGACCAAAATTCGCCATTTTCTCTCAATAACTGATATCTCAAAAGATGAACTCCTCACTATCCTCGACCTCTCTGCACAAATGAAAAAAGAAATTTACAACGGAAAACTCAATAATGAGATTTTGAAGAACAAAACGATGCTTATGATTTTTGAAAAACCCTCACTTCGAACACGTGTTTCGTTCGAAATTGGTATGACACAGCTTGGTGGCCACGCGATTTACCTCGCTCCAGCCGATATCGGTATGGGCAGTCGCGAGGAGCCAAAAGATGTGGCAGCAGTTGTTTCTCGCATGGGCGACATTATAATGGCTCGCACTTTTAAACATAGCACTGTAGAAGAGCTCGCCGCCCATTCAAAAGTTCCTGTCATAAATGCTCTTTCTGATCTTGAACATCCTTGCCAAATTTTAGCCGACCTTCTCACAATACAAGAGACAAAAGGAAAACTCGAAGGTCTTACCGTTGTCTTTCTCGGCGATGGCAATAATAATGTAACGCATACCCTCTGTCTCGCCGCTGGAATGCTTGGCATGCACTTTAAGGTTGGGGCTCCAGAAGGCTACGCAATGAATAAGGACATTGTTGCCAAAGCGAAAAAACTAGCCGCAGAAAGTGGCGGATCTGTTACCGAATCAACCAATCCAGAAGAAATAGTGAAAGATGCTGACGTCGTCATCACCGATACCTGGGTCAGCATGGGAAGTGAAACTGAAAAAGAAGAGCGCCTCCGTATCTTCCCACCCTATCAGGTCTCAGATGCAATGATGAAGCTTGCAAAGCCCGATGCAATATTTATGCACTGTTTGCCAGCATATCGCGATAAAGAAGTTGCTGCAACAGTCCTTGATGGACCACAATCGGTGGCTTATCAAGAAGCAGAAAATCGATTACATGCACAAAAAGGATTAATAGTTTGGCTTATGAATCATGAATAACCCATTTTTCAACAAAAGTTTCATCAGTATTGATCAGATTAATTCTGTTTCTGACATTAAATTTATCTTCGACGCAGCCGACAGAATGAAAAAAATCATTTTGTCCGAAAAAGTGTATGAACCACTTAAAGGCAAAACCGTCGCAGTACTCTTTTACCAGCCAAGTACACGAACTTTTACCTCTTTCGTCGCAGCAGCAAAGCGACTCGGTGCCTACGTTATAGACATTAACGAAATGACAAGCTTTAGTTCGGCAGTGAAAGGAGAAAGTCTTGACGATACAATTCGCACCATTTACCAAACAACCGGGGCCAACGCAATTATACTTCGTCATCCAGAAGATAATTCAAGTCAAATTGCGGCATCTGTTCAAGATATACCCGTAATTAATGGTGGAAGTGGTACAGCCGAGCATCCGACCCAAGCCCTACTCGACCTCTACACTATTTATCAAAAATTTCATCGCCTCGATAATTTAAACATTATGATGGTCGGCGACCTAAAATATGGTCGCACCATTAAATCACTCGCAAAACTCATCGCGCGCATTAGTAAAAATTCGACGATTACCTTCGTCTCGCCAAAAGAATTGCGCGCGCCAAAAGACTTTATTAAAGACCTTAAAGACAAAGTCGAAGTAACCCAACGCTCCAATTTTGGCACGGCGATCGAAGAAGCAGATGTTGTCTATATGACACGCGTTCAAAAAGAATGGTTTGAAAAAGAAGGCAAACTCGATGAATACGAAGCCCTAAAGCTCAAGTTTATTATGAACAAGCATACCGCGGACAAAATGAAAAAAGATGCGATTATTCTCCATCCGCTCCCCCGCGTGGGAGAAATCATGCTCGAAGTCGATAGCGACCCGCGCGCGTGGTACTTTGAACAAATGCGCTCAGGACTTTACGTCCGTATGGCGCTTATTGAATCAATATTAGTAAAATAATTTTTTTAGATTCTTGGTGGCTGTGAATGGAAAAATCCCAAAACGCCTTGAGTTAGAGTAGCAACATAGGCGGCAGCTATTTTTGGATCTAAATCTTTAAGTCCCTGCTCACCCATGATTCTTCTAACCGTATTTGCAAATCTAGGAGTTACCGGACCAACTTCCTCTTGCATTGCAGGAACTATTTCTTCATATACTGCTCTATCAGCCAGCGCGTCCTCTTGTGCTAATCGAATATCTGCCTGAATTCTATGCAAAATACCGGCGGCGGCGAGCTCTACATCAAAACCCTCGTAGACTAAATGATCTTCAATATATTTACGAAGTTCGTCAAGCGATTCTAGCTGCAAATAACGATTAAATTCTCCTTCTGAAATTTTTCCAGCCATATGCTCTTCATCAATATGTCTTCTGAACGCATCAATCGAATCAAATTTCAAGGCTATATCAGCAGGTTCTGATGGTGTGCTTCCTGGAACTAAATCAAAGAAACTTCTAAGTTCTACTACTTCACCTAGTTCACCTTCATATTGAGCTATCGAAGAGGCCATATCTTGCTCAGTAAGGGCTTCAAATGCTCTGGATGAATCGACTAAGCCTTCTAAATCGACATCTAAGCTAACGTAGTCGGCTAGACGCAATCGACGTGCCGTTCCATTTGGTGTTTCGTAATCTATGATGACGGTCTCTCCATCTACCAAAAGTTCGCCAATGGCTTCCTCTACTGCTACTTTATGATCTACTCCTCTTGCGCGGGCCTCTCTATACAATTTTCTACCATCTGCTAAGGCATGATGTTGTTCTTGAGTCATTGTAAATTGTCCTTTTCCCCACCATTCTCTACATTTATCTTTTATCTCTTGTACAGTTGGTTTTTCGTCTGTACCTCGTTCTTCTTGGATAGCTGCAATAGCTTTATCCCATCTGGCTGTATATTTTTCAGCTCGTCCTATCACAACCTCATTTAAGGCCCCTGTGGGAGAAATGCCAGCACTTCGCGCAAATCCTCTTAATCCAAGTTCGAGCCGCGCGACTCTACCTGCGAGTTCTTGAGCAGCTTCTGGTGTTATAGAACCATCAAGCAAAGCTGCTCGATGTGTGGAAGAAACGACATGTAGATTACTTAAGGCAGATTCAACAATTCCAAAATGTTCAGCAGCAGGAAATTGAAGACCGTAGACCTCATCGTGCCATCTAGGAGGCTCACCAGGGAAATCTATAGTTGCTGCTTGGGCTTCTGTAGTAGTTACTCCATCTTCTGCTGACATACTATAAAACTAAACCATTAATAACCTTTTGTCAAGTACTATAAGACAGTAATTTAGGAACTAAAAAAATTCGCGCTATTATTTGGGCTTGATTGAGGAGAGAATGAATATGTGTCTTACAGTTAAGT
>CAZTOA010000038.1:7030-8355 GCA_964614975.1 uncultured Gammaproteobacteria bacterium
ACCATAGCACATCTTACAGGCATCTAGAGAAAAAATCAAGATCGTGTATAATATAAGATAGATGAAGAAACAGCTTCATACATTAATACTCGCATCAACATCGCCTCGCCGTAAAGATTTGCTTTCACAAATCGGTCTAAATTTTACTATTGTTGCAAGCGATTATGAAGAGGATATGACCCTCCCCCTTTCTCCCACAGAACTCACAATGCATCTCTCAAAAGAAAAAGCGCTCGCTGTAGCAAAAAATTATTCTGAAGCCATAATTATTGGTGCCGACACCGTCGTCACAATAGATGGCGCTGTGCTCGGGAAGGCGCATACGAAAGAAGATGCACAGCGCATGCTCTCTAGGCTGTCTGGCAAAACACATCAGGTTGTAACAGGGCTGACAGTTATTATTCCTGCTGCTGATTCGCCAACAAAAGAACAAATCATTGAAAATGTTGCGAGCATCAGTAATGTAACGTTTAAGCCGCTCGCAGCTGAAGAAATTGACTGGTACATACAAACTGGCGAACCACTAGAAAAAGCTGGCGCATATGGCATCCAGGGCCTTGGCGCGCTTTTTGTAGAAAAAATTGAGGGTAGTTACTCGGGAATCGTCGGACTCCCACTCGAAATTCTGTATGAAATTTTTAAGCGAAACGATTATATGGTATAATCCCCTCCCGAGCTAGAAACGTAAAAAATTTATGACAGGAGTAGCAACAGCGCCAATCTCAACGCAACCTCAACAACCAGCAGGACGGTCACTCGATGGTGATCCACCACCTGAGCCAATACCAACTTCTGGCATTACAGAGCCTCGTCTTGCTTTCGATGGAAATCCGAATTACATTCCCGTTACCGTGCCTGAAACTCTTACTGGATACAGCGACATTCGTGTAGAAGCAATTACGACTCGTCACCCTCAGTTTGAAGAATTAGCTGGTACTTATATTGCACATGTACTCCACGCAGATAATATAAATAGCGGTAATTTTGTGTGGCCACCATTTAAACTCAAAGAGTTTATAGACGTGCCCGATGAAGAATTATTTGAAGCCGATGGCAATATGAAGCCCGAAATTATTCAGGCAGTACTTGAAAGATACTTAAAACCCACAATCCGCGACAAGGGCAATCACCTCCTTATTCTTCATGGTACGGTAAATGGTGAGCCAGGTTTCATTGGAGGTGGCCTCTCGTTTGAGGGCGTGAAAAATGAAGATGAAGGTTGGATCAGCAAAGGAGTTGTCGCTATTGAAACAAATGGCCTTGAGAATAGAGGGAAGGGTTTAGGGCGTGCGCTACAAGAAGCACGCATTATGCATTGGATGCTT
>CAZTOA010000039.1:0-215 GCA_964614975.1 uncultured Gammaproteobacteria bacterium
GGGGGAGGAAGGAGAAGCAGATGTCAAGTCAGCATGACGCTTATACTCTGGGCGACACACATGTTACAATGAGGCCGACAAAGAGTTGCGAAACGGCGACGTGAAGCTAATCTCATAAACGGTCTCTCAGTGGGGATTGAAGTCTGCAACTCGACTTCATGAACGCGGAATTGGTAGTAATCGCAGATCAGCCAAGCTGCGGTGAATACGTTCTT
>CAZTOA010000039.1:225-6903 GCA_964614975.1 uncultured Gammaproteobacteria bacterium
AACAAGGTACCCGTTCTGGAAGGAGCGGGTGAATCACCTCCTTTCTATTTTTTTAAAAAAATCTTTGGCTTTTAGCTGAAGTAAAAAAACAAGCGTTCCAGCCACAGTCGTGTTGTCAATAAGACGAACAGTCTTTTTGATTAATTAGAATGAAATAGCATCTCCTGGAGTGACCCCTGGATAGAAATCTTTACCTGTCTTTGTTTCTTTTTGTGTCTTCGTATCAGCAAAATGACTCCATGCACTTACTTCAAGAAATGCGTCATCTGGTGCTCCCGAAGAGCCCGGATAAACAATTAGATTACCAACGCCTCCGCCGAATAAATTGTCGGCATATGTTGCTTTCAGTTCTTTTCCTCTTATTTTTATTGTAATTTCGTCACCATACTCATATTTTCCTTTAAAATCCGAGTGTTTTATTGTTGTTTTTATATTTCCATAACTATCTACATGCCCAACAAAATTTCCTCTAAATTCTGGAATGACACTCAGGTCACTTTCGACAAGATCCATTTCTTCTTCAAGATAATCCATTAAATACGCCACAATTGGTGGGTATAAATCTCTCGATCTAAACTGGCTTCCTTTTTCCAATCCCTCGTATGTATATAGCGTCTCAATTTTAGATTTGATAAGCGAAAAACAGTATCCTGCGTTCGGTCCAATAACTGTTATGCCATTAGCAAGCTTCAAGATAACTCCTTTTGCGCCCTTTGCTTCTCGCACACCAACTTCACCATCAATACGTGGATCGGTGTTGACTAAAATGACTAACTCGCGTGGAATTCCGTAACGATTTTCTGTTTCTACTATTTGATTCAGGAGAAAAGCTGTGTGTAC
This sequence comes from uncultured Gammaproteobacteria bacterium, assembly GCA_964614975.1. Lineage (GTDB taxonomy): Bacteria > Patescibacteriota > Microgenomatia > UBA1406 > HO2-37-13b > OLB23. Next base: position 1,066 of record CAZTOA010000039.1, read on the forward strand.
TGTAGATGGATAGGAATCTACAAATGACATTTGTAGGCACGTGCTATCTTTCAAGAAGCCGGTAACTGCAGACTGCAACTCTTGACATACTAACATGTCATTGCAATAGTCACCGATAACAATAAGTCTCTTCATCTACATAGTATAATACGATGAATAAACAGTTTTCAATGGGCCCGTAGTTAAGTGGTAAAATGCCGCATTCGCATTGCGGAGGCGGGGGTTCGATTCCCCCCGGGTCCACAAAAAAGGCAAAGTATGCGCTCTGCCTCACCTCAACTTGAAATCCTATAGTATTTTTGATATAATGTAGGCTCGCATTCTACAACTCGACAGGAGGTTCATCATGATCACGAGTTGGCAGACACTCGGACACTACGAGTACGAATACGATCACAACGGGTACACTGGTTGGTGCCGGTGTGTCAACGGCCGTATGGCCGATGGACACTGGCCACAGTGGAACTCGTACACCGGCGCACGCCGATAGCGATTTGTCGGCGTAACCGACTGCTGCCCCCCGAGCCGCGAAAGCGGCTCGGGCTTTTTCTTCCTTATGTCTTGTAATTTACTTTATTTTCCTCTATATTTACTTTTAATTACTCATTATTTATATTAAACATGCAGAATAATGATATGTCTTCCATTAAATCCTTCTTAGAAATTCCATATGACGAACTCGAGAAACGCAACTTAGAAATTAAACGCAAGAGGACTAGTTTAAAAAATGTTGACTTTAAGAAGTTCTTTCTTGATCAGATTGCCAAAGAGCAACAACTTAAGGCGATAACTATCGGTTTTTCAGATATTGAGGGGCGCTTTCATATGCTTGACTATGACAAAAAGTTCTTTATCTCTAGTCATGATAACCTAACTTTCGATGGCTCATCCATTCGCGGATTTGCTCGTCAAGCCGAATCAGACCTAAGGCTTCAGCCCGACTGGGGAGCGTTTTGGTGGCTCCCGAGCGATATTTTCGGCGCCGGTAAAGTACTTATGATGGGGGAAATCTTTGATCGAGACGGGAAGCCATACCCAATGGATACTCGCGGACTTTTAAAAAGTTATGCTGCTCAGCTTTACAAAAAGAACGGTTATACCGTCTATGCAGCTAACGAAGTTGAAGGCTTTCTCCTAAAAGGCGAAGAGGCTGAAAAAACCTTTAGAGAAAGCGTTGGTTTTGAGCTTGCATCAAGTGGAGGATACTACCATTCGCTTCCGTCTGATTTATTGCGCATCTTTATTGATAGAAACGCAGAGGCCCAGCGCGCTCTTGGATTTGAAAATGAAAAAGATCACCCAGAAGTCGCTCCTTCACAGTTTGAGCTTAATTATTCGTATTCCGAGGTTGTAAATGCTGCTGATCAGATTCAATTATATAAACTTATATCTAGACAAATAGCTCGCAACATGGGCCTAACAGCAACGTTTCTTCCAAAGCCAATTGTTGGTATTAATGGAAGCGGAATGCATACAAACCTTTCCATTGCAAAGGGCGCAAAAAATCTTTTTTATGATAAAAAGGGTCGCGCCAATTTATCAACAATGGGCTGGAATATGGTACATCGCATATTAAGTAGCGCTGCCGAAATGTGTCTCGTATTAAATGGAAGTGTAAATGCTTACAGAAGGCTTGATCCTCATTATGAAGCGCCAAATGAAATAAAAGTCTCAGAAGTCGATCGCGGCTCAATGATTCGTATTCCACTTTTTAATGAACGATCTGCACGCATCGAGGTTCGCAGCGTCGGACCAGATGCAAATCCATACTTAACACTTTATACCCTTATTAAGGTTGGTCTGGAAGGTCCGATGAAAAGAGATGATAAGAATAAGAGGCCTCGCGTAAAGTATCTTCCAGCAAATATTCAAACAGCGCTTATACAATGTAGGCAAAGCAAAGTTATGTCGAAAACCCTTGGAGACGAATTAAAGAGAAAGTATATCGACCTAAAACAAACAGCTGCGGAACGGAGTCCTGTTGAGTTGGGTACAAGAGTAAAGAATGGTGAGGTTTTGTATCATCACGAAGTGTATAACCAGATGCTCTGGAACAACTTCTAATGTACAATACCTCTATGCAGGTAAATTACTATCGAAATATTAAAGACCGCCGCATTGTAGAGCTAACTGATCTAAAAGCCGGCTCCTGGATTCATGTTCAGTCGCCAACTCAAGAAGATCTTACTAAACTAGCAAAAGACCTTAATCTAGAACTCGACCTTCTTATGGACGGTATCGATCTTTATGAGCTTCCACGTTTAGAAGTAGATCGGAAGGCTGCATACATCTTCACAAGATATCCAAATCAAGAAAAAGATCAAATTGTAACAATGCCTGTTCTTTTCGTTGTCACCGATAGGTTTATTGCTTCTATTTGTGCTGAAGAGGCGCCATTTCTTGAGGTTTTTTCAAAAATGAAAAAACCTTTAATAACAACTCAAACCAACAAGGCTCTTCTCGAATTCCTCCTAGAAATTAACCATACCTACGATAAATATCTCACAAAAATTAATAAGCAGATTCGAGCTTTCGAAATTCGATTACAGAAAATTAAAAACAATGATATCGTACGTTTCGTGGAAATCGAGGGTATCCTTAATGATTTTCGACCGGCACTTATGCGCATGAACGGTATTCTTGAATCGCTTACATCGGGTCGTTATCTTACCTTTCGTGAGAGTGATCACGATCTTATCGAAGACATAATGCTGAGTAATAGGCAGCTTATTGAGCAAACTGATGATAGTATTCGAACATTGAAGAATATTAGAGAAGCTTATACAACGATCATGACAAATAACTTAAACCAGGTTATTAAGCTTCTGACATCATTGACAGTCATTTTTACGATTCCGACAATGGTTGCGAGTTTATATGGAATGAATGTAAGACTTCCTTTTGACCATCATCCATTTGCTTTTGTCTTTGTAGTGGGTTTTATTGCAATTCTCACGGGGATTACGCTTTATATCTTCATAAAGAACGATTATTTCTAATTGAAGAAGTAAGGCGTGGAGGGCGGGGGTGGCCCTCCACGAAGTCCTACGAAGACCTTGTGGGTCTATCCACAACAGCCACAGCTGTGACGACCCTCATGGTTCTCAACCTTGCTGCAGGTGTGTTGCTTCTTCTCGCACCACACGCCACATTTCCGCCAGGCAAAACGAACACTGAGACCATCAAAGAATTTGCGAAGGACGGTCACTGCAGACTCCTGATTGGGTACTTCCGGATGCTTAGCTTTCTAACCCCCGACGTTAGTCGTCTAGAAAAGCTCGGTGGGTGTGCATGGACTCGAACCATGGACCTCAGTCTTATCAGGACTGCGCTCTAACCAGCTGAGCTACACACCCGTTCATAACAGTCCACATTATAATATCGCGAGAGGGTAATTGCAATGAAATCAATACTTTGATACAGTAAATTCCAGTAGAAAAACCAGATATCACTCATGTATACTCTTGGCCATGGTCCTCTCAGACAGAGATATTAAAAAAAAGCTAAAAGATAAAAGCATACTTTTCCGCCCCCAACCAAAAGACGACCAAATTTCAAGCTTCTCAATCGACTTACATCTCTCAAATGACTTCTATGTGTTCGAATATTCAAAAATGCCGTTCTTAGATCCAATGGATAAAACTACCGAAATGCCGGTACGAAAGATCACGGTCAAAGACGGAGAAAGATTTATTATGCAAACAAATGCTTTTGTGCTTGGTTCCACAGTTGAACATATGGAGCTTCCTGACGATCTGGTTGGGAGAGTAGAAGGTCGCTCATCTTTAGGAAGACTCGGTATCGTCATTCATTCCACAGCACCACATTTCGATCCAGGCTTTCGTGGTCAACTAACATTGGAACTTGGAAACATCGGCTCTATGCCAGTGGCTTTATATCCTGGCATGCGCATTTGCGCAATCTCTTTTGAAGAACTTTCATCACCAGCAGAAGTACCTTACCATATGAAAAAATCTGCAAAATACAATAATCAAAAAGGCCCAACAATAAGCAAAATAACTGAAGACGCACATTAAATTAGTGTAAAAACTATGAAACTAGACATAAAATTAGTTGATCCAACCCTTCCAGCTCCAAGCTATCAAACAGAAGGTGCTGTCGCATTTGATCTTATGGCTCGTGAAGATACTGTGATTGAGCCAAATAAACCAACATTAATTCCCTTAAATCTTATTGTTAAAACACCTCCAGGTTATTTCTTTCTGCTTGCAGCACGTAGTTCGCTACCTATGAAAAAAAATCTTATGGTCGCGAACAGCATTGGCATTATTGATCAGGATTATTGTGGAGAAGAGGACGAAGTAAAATTACAGGTTCTTAATTTTTCTAATGAACCCGTTAAGGTGGAGCGGGGAGAGCGTATTGCACAAGGAATGCTTATCAAAATTGATAAGGTTGAAGAGTTTGTAGTTCACGATACGATGTCAGAAGTTTCTCGCGGTGGCTTTGGATCAACCGGAGGTCATACTGAAAAATAACTATGCCACGTTATTCAAAAGAAGAAAAGAAAATTCTACAAAACTTTTTTTCGTCGACTGAAAAGGACATTTTTTGTCTCATCAATCTACCAGAAGTAATTAAGGGGACCTTATTCTCTCGTTACTCACGAACAGATAAAGATGTTCGCCGACTATTTTTAGATGATTTTTATCTGTCAAGTGAAGTTGGCGCAATGCTCCAAAAACAAAACTCAGAAAAGAAGGTGGCAGTTAATCTTCAAAAAGCTGAGGATTTTTATGAAAGAATTCTTGTCGGATACGGAGACGACTCAATTGCGGAACTTGGAGGAGTACATATTGCAGTGGAGAATATTTCTAATATTGTTGTCAAAATAGTTCAAGATGCAAGAATAGGTATTTCGCCCCTAGAAAAGTCGAGCCGATATGTATTCTTTGATCAGAAAGATGAGCAAGGACGCTACAAATATTATAGAGACAGTGTTCTTCTTAATAGTAAATACGGCAAAGAATACACAGCCTTTATGGATCGAGTATTTGTTTTTTATACACACACAGTAAGAACCCTTTATGACTACCTTTTAAAAACTGAGAAGAAACCAGATGGTGTTCCAGATATTGCGTTTAAAGCTTCATGCAGGGCAAAAGCGTGCGATGTTGTGCGCTATATTCTGCCAATGGGAACTTTGACAAATACCGGACTTTATGGAAATGGACGCGCATTTGAGTATTTACTTACTAAAATGCTTGCGCACCCTCTTGAGGAAGTTCGCCAAACTGCCGAAAGCATGAATGAAGAATTGCGTAAAGTAATACCTGCTTTTGTGAAACGTGCAGATAATGATAGGGGAAGACGTTACCAAAAATATTTACAAACATCGCAAACAGAACTCTCTAAACTTTCAAAAAAATACAGAGGAAAAGGACCAAAAATACCTTTATCTGCAAAAAATGAAATAAAACTTTTACATTATGATAAGAAGGCACTTGATAAAATCGTTAGCTCTTTGCTTTTCGCAAAAAGCACAATCTCATTAAAAGAGCTTAATCAACAAGTCAAAGCTATGAGTCAGAAAAAGAAACAGGATATTTTTTCTTCTTTCGTAAAACTGAGAGAAAACAGACATAATAAAATGCCACGATCACTTGAAAATACTTTGTATACCTTCGAAATAATTTCTGACATTGGCGCATTTCGCGATGTGCATCGTCACCGAATGTTATCTCAGGAACGCCAGCCTTACACGACTGCCTTGGGATACGTTATTCCTGAGGAAATTAAAAAGGTCGGATTAGTGAATGAATATAAAGAAATAATGAATACCGCGCATGGCTTATATAACAAAGTCAATTCAATATT
>CAZTOA010000039.1:6913-7351 GCA_964614975.1 uncultured Gammaproteobacteria bacterium
ACCCGAACAAGCACAATACATTGTCCCATTTGGCTTTAGGATCCGCTATTACTTTACGATGAATCTTAGAGAAGCAGTTCATTTTACAGAATTGCGCTCAATTTCACAGGGCCATCCTTCTTATCGTGAAATTGCTCAGAAGGTTGCTACATCTATAATTAAAGTGCATCCTTACTTTAAACCATTATTCGGGTTTGTCGACTATAAAGAATATGCCTTAGAGCGCCTTGAGGCCTTCAATAAAATCGCTCAAAAAGCCGAAAAACTTGGTATTCAACCCTTCTAAAATCAGCTATACTGAGATAACATGCATGCTTCGTTCAACCAGTTTCTGCAAGGAAGGCTGAGTAATTTTAATATAGCCGTCGTAAATCTTTTTATGTGGATGCCACATTTCTTTTCTGTGGAATATTCCCTAAAAACGCTTTTTCAGCCTTG
>CAZTOA010000039.1:7361-8098 GCA_964614975.1 uncultured Gammaproteobacteria bacterium
AAAACACCCGGGTTTTCTTTTAACGAGGTCTTTCAGCGCGCAATGGACAACTTTATCTCACGATTAATGGGATTTGGCGCGCGCTCAAGCATTCTTTTTGCCTATCTTACTATTCAAATTATTTTCATCATTCTTTTGCCATTTTCGTACATGTTCTTCTTTCTTACTCTTCCTCTCATGTATCTTCTATATGTTTCTCAACCAACCGAAGAGGAGTTCAAAAAACAACAATTCGATCGATTTATGAAAGCACATTTAGCTGATAATGAAGACACCCCTGCTGTTACTGCCTGGTTTGAAGCGTATTATGCCGAAATTCATCAGAAGCCATGGTGGAACCTAGATGTGCTCATGAAGCAGCTACCACTTGGGAGAGATCTGACCGCCGGTTACACGCCGACACTCGATCGGTATGTTGATGAATTAACAAAATCAAAGCCACACTATCAACATCTCGTAGGACGGACAAAGGAAATTGAAGTACTCCAACAAGTATTGTCGAAATCTGCCGAATCAAATGCCATTATTACAGGACAGCCTGGAACTGGGAGAAAAACCGTTATTGAAGCCCTAGCAAAAGCGATTTATGAAGGTAGATCAATACCGGTTTTGGCATTTAAGCGAATCCTAGAGCTAGATATGGAAAAGATCTTAGCTGAACATACAGATAAGATTAAACGTGAAGAGTTTCTATCTCAGATATTTGATGAAGCAGCTCAGGCAAAAAACAATATTCT
>CAZTOA010000040.1:0-8073 GCA_964614975.1 uncultured Gammaproteobacteria bacterium
ATAAAATTGATGCAACTCCCACCACTTTATCTGCCCCACCATAATATACAAATAGCGATTCATTCTTTACAACTGCCCCACATGGAAACACCACATTATTAACAATTCCCGTTGTTTCATACAATCGCTCTGGTTCGAGGATTGGATATGGAAGTAATGCTTTAATAACTGCGGGTTTGTCTGGCTCAAGTAGCATTGCCCCTAATCGGTAATTTTTATCGATAGAACTTATTGCATGATATAAAAGCAACCACCCATCAGCGGTTTTTATTGGTGGCGTTGCAATACCAATTTTCATTCCATGCCAAATTTCTTCTGTAATATTTATGTATTCAAGAGTGCGCAACCATGTTGCTCCATTAAAATCTAATGAATCGACATAATCGATAACAATAATGCCGTCGATTCTGTGAAAAATAACATACTTTCCATTTATTTTTTCTGGAAAAATACATGCATCTTTATCATCGACACCTGGAGGAGAAATTAATTTTGATTCCGACCAATTCCATCTTTCAGAAACAAAGTCTTCGACCAGAATAGAACTTAATGCAACGCGTGGAGGATTTATACCATCATACGCGGTGTACGTTATATAAATTTTATCTTCAATAATTGTTAGTCGGCCATCTTCACAACCAGAATTTCCTCCAGGAATTTTTTTATCTTCAAAATCAAATCGCGGCATAAAGACTGGTTGAATCGATCGGGATGAAATTTCGTTTCCATCATGTGATGATGCGTAACCCATTACAGAAGTATTATCTTCAGACATTGCTCTGTAGATAATATGTACCTTTTCATTAATATTTAATGCCGCAGGATTAAAAACAGCTAATGATTCCCACGTATGCTCCGCTCGAGGTTCTAAAATAGGATTTTTTTCATATCGTTTTAATCTTGGCGTCAATGATGGTTTGTCGACAAGGGATTGTAATAAGATATCTTCATGGATAGATGCGCGACAAACCACACTATCGGCTCCACCATAATACACATGCAAAATATCATTTTCCTTAACAACGCCAGACGGAAAGACAATATTTTGCACCATCCCTTCTTTTTCATAAGCTTCCTCTGGCTTTATTAAAGATTCGTTAAGTCGCCCAATTATTTTTCCAGGATTTTCTTTATCGAGTAATACCGCTTCTATTGTAAATTCTCGCGGGTCACCAACGTAATAGTTGCGAACATACGAATAAAAGAACAACCATCCCTTATCTGTTTCAATTGGTGGCGCGCCGACTTCTATAAAATCTCTATTTAATCGCTTAAGAGGAATAATATTATCTTCCCAATGTTTTTCCCATGTTGTCCAAAAATGATGATCCCAAAGATCGCTCAATTCGGACATTTCTGCTTTAACAATATACGAAGGATTTTGGTCAGTGTGATACGTGAAAAAGACAACATATTTATCATTTATTTTTCTCGGGAACATTGTCATCGCTTTAGCATTAAAAGGCGTGACCAGGTGCCGCTCATCAATTTTTGTCAGATCTTTTGTGAGAGCGACAGCGACTTTTATATTGTCAGCAGAAAAAGGAAAAGAAGAAAGTGCAGTATAAAAAATAACATAGGTATCATCTATTTTCGTTATGCGAGGATCTTCGCATCCGTACATTTCCCATTTTTCAACTGGTGCGATTAATTGTTTATGATCATCGAAAATAAAACCATCTTGGCTTTTTGCATATCCAACAGTTGAAAGCTGCAATGTCGCATTATTTATACGTTTATTATTTGAGACGGCTCGATAGACCATGTGGTAACCATCATCACTTTTTACGACAGAACCATTGAATGTAGCATATGATTCCCAATCGACAAGAGAATTTGGAGATATTAAAGGATTATGTCGATCTCTTTGCAGTTTTATCATGTTCAAGATACATATTACACGCTCAATGGCAAAATTGCAGGCTTCAAACTAATTTCTTCTTGTCGCATTAAGTGCTCGAGGAAATCATCGAGGTAGGCAGTCGCTACACATACGTGCGAATCAGCGCCTCCATAATAGACAAACAGAATATTATCTTTTACGACGGCACCACAAGGATACACAACGCCAGCTTTAAATCCTTCATTTTCATACCATACTTCAGGTTCAAGAATCGGTGTATTTGAGCGGTACAAAACTTTTGTTGGATCATTTAAATCGAGAAGCATCGCGCCAATTTTATATTTTCCTGGATCTTGGTTGCCGACAGATTGGTAAATAAGAAGCCACCCTTCTGCTGTTTTAATCGGAGGAGGCCCTGCGCCGATCTTTCTGCTGTCCCATTTATCTGGACGCGGCATAATTTTATGGCGGCCTTCAAGCCATGACTTTCCATCAAAGTCGAGCGAATCGACAAAATCGATAAGAATATCTGGGAAGATGCGATGCATAATCACATATTTTCCTTGAACTTTTTCAGGGAAAATAACAGCGTTCTTATCAACGACATCAGGTGGAGAAATTAGAACTGGTCTTTCCCACTGCCAATTTTTTGCGAGGAAGTTTTCAAGATCGATTGATGTTAATGCGACACGTGGCGGATTAACGCCGTCAAAAGCGACATAGGTCATATAAACCTTGTCGTCAATCAGTGTTAAACGTGGATCCTCACAACCGCCATATCCTCCGCCGGACATAAATTTCTGTGCAATTTTAGAAGGATCGGCGGCAACATCCTCTCCCACGAACTCAAAGTGCTCGCGTGGGTGATAAATAGGCGCGTCAAGCTTTTCATCAATAGTCACCCCATCTTTGCTTGACGCATATCCCAAAACCGAGATATAGTCATATCCTTGCGCTCTATATACGATGTGAAATTTTTCATCCGTATAGAGCGCAGCAGCATTAAATGTGGTAAATGCTTCCCATGAATTATGTTGAGAAGGCGCTATTAACGGATTCTTATGATGTCGATCTAATTTTGGAGAGACGGCATGATATCGTACATGCAATAAGAGCGCCGCGGAAGGCAATAGAACGACGTGGACACCTTGCCCTTCAACTTGCACATACATATAAATGTGCTGATTAAATAAAATGACGCCTACAGGCACCGCATGTATTCCTTTCCACTGCCCAGACTGTTCCCACAATGGTTTTTCAGTTCTCCATAATAATGTTCCCGGTTCGGTACTATCAAAAAGTGCTGCTCCAACAGAAAAAGAATCAATTCCTTGCTGTTTTTTTCTAGACGTATATAACAGCATTATTCCTTCCTCGACATTAAAACATAATTCAGGAATAAGCGAACCATCGTCAAAAAAGCCCCGTCGCGACGATAAAACAAGCTTCTCTTCTTTCCATAATTTTCCGTCCTTTGAAACTGCATAGGCAAAAATATTATGTCCACCACTATATCGTATCCTTTCATCACGCTCCGGATCATAAAGTTCAACAAGCGGCTCTATCGCAGAGTTATCAACTGTCGGATGAAATTCCAACATATCTTTTGTAACCGTTGGATGCCACGGAGTCTGTGAAGGAAGCTTATACTGAGCATGGGTATAATGCTCATGCGAATAAAAGCGAATATTTTCTAAAAGAGCTTCATGCTCTTTAGGTAAGAAGGTTACTTTTTCAGGCTCCTCAAACGTAAGTCCATCACGACTTTCAGCAGAATATATTGTACTTTCACCTTGATTTCGATAATAAAGCTGCGCGGCTCCTTGAGAAGCCGTAACACCTACAATACGTACAGCAGTAGAAACCTTCTCCTTTTCAGAAGTAGCAACACGACCCCTAAACCAATTTAATAACGAATTCATTTTCTCCTTGTGGGGTGGGAATACTAAAATTATAGCTGGCTGGAGAACGTGTTACAATAGACGCATATGGAGATTGACCCAAAGAGCGAAATAGCAAAAGGATTTGTCACAACAGTTGGCATTGTAAGTAGCCGTGGAAAGAACGGTAACAATCTTATGTCTGTAGAATGGACATATCTGGTCTCCTACAGGCCAGCAATGATTACCGTTCATATCGGTAACCATAAATCGAAGGCTACCGCAGAAAATATTACAGAGACTGGTGTCTTTGGGGTCAGTTTGGCTGGGACTCATCAAAATGTGATTACGAGCATTATCGGTAATCATACTGGACATGAGGTAGACAAAATAGCCGTTCTTGAAGAACTTGGCTATCACTTTGATACTGCTGAAAAGACAGGAGTTTTACTTACGAAAGACGCAGTTTTTACTGCCGAATGTAAGCTGGTAAAGATTGAGCCAATTGGCGATCATACAATGTTTGTTGGTGAAGTTATTGCGATGGAAGAGGGCACGTCGAATGATCCTATTCTGTACAATAGAAAAAGATACTGGAAAGTTGGTACAGAAGTTGTTAAACCTTCTGATGAAGAACGCGAACGGTTTAAAGAAATTATTTCGCGCCACCAGAAGAACGAAGTTTCTGAGTAATCACATCAATCTTTTTGTGCAATGCAGCAATCTCCGCTTCTGCTTTTAAATTTACTTGATAATCATGCTCCGCACGAATGCGATCTTTAAGCGCCTGCCTATTTTGGCTCATCATAATTATTGGCGCTTGTAATGCGGCGATTGTTGATAAGAAAAGATTCAGCAAAATGAAAGGGAACGGATCAATAGGGATTGAAAATACATATACATTTACCAAAATCCAAGAAAATAAAAAGAAGACACAGATTGAAATAAAATGCCAGCTTCCGGCGAAGGAAGTCATTCTATCGGCGAGCTTATCTCCGAGTGTAAGCTGTTCTTCGAATTTATCATTAACGTTTTTGGCGAGAGGTCCTTCGATCACATGCTTCTCTTTCATATCTTTTGATTATAGACTTTTTTATATATTTCAATACCTGATTCGTCAAGAATTTTTTTGAAGTTTGGATTTGTTATTAAATGAGAATAATATCTCATGATTCTTTCATCAGCTATGCTAAGCTCCGATTCTTTAATCAGAACGTAATCCGCTTTTTCATAATGTGATACTAAATTATCGATTTGTTCATCTGTAATTCCTTGTTGCCAGTAGGCAAAGTCGTAGAAAAAATTGTAAAAATATTGTCTTCCCGAAAAATGCGATGCTAAGTGGCCTGATGTTGCGACAGGAATGGCTGGATCTTTTAGTTTTTCTTGCCATACCTTAACAATGCGTTGTTGATCATCGTTTTTAGCATATGTTTTAAATAGGTTGCTTCGCGTAAAAAGAAGCGAACATTGCACAAACAATAAAATGACAATAAATATTTTCTTGTGTGTTACTTTTTTTAACCCGTATATCAGCGCGATAAATATAAACGGGGTGAGAAGCGCTGTGTAATGGTATTGCAGTTGTCGCATATTCTCATTTGACGAGAGTAAGACAATGAGCCACTCAGGTAAAGCTAAAAGAAGAAATTGTGGCGCGAGAAATGGAATAAACAACAAAGGAAATGTAAGTAAGTATAAATATTTAAAACTTTCTTCGCTAAAAAGGCGGGTGAGATTTTCTAGAATGCTTGATGTGTAATAGCTTTCTGCGAAATGAGCTCCTTGTCTAAAGTGCGGCATTATGACTTTATAGACAAGTAAAAACCATAATCCGCTGGCAAAAAAAAGCAACCCTCCTTGTTTGCGATCACCTTTTAAGAAAAAATAAAAACCGATCGCAGCAGTAATAAGAGGTACGTTTTCTTTTGTAAACCATGCAAGTAAAACCATAGCCCACGATAAGGCGTACCGTTTTTTTTCCATGCCGTACCATGTCCATAAAACAAAACTCGTAGCAAGCGACACAGAATGAAAATCCGCAGTAACCGTCGCGTGAACAGGAAAATACAAAAGATATAAGACAGCGACGCCTAGACCAAGTTTTTTACTTTTTAAATGATCTTTTGCAAATAAAAAGAGGGGCAAGGCACCTAGGGCGATAATTATTGATTGCCCCGCAAGAAGAACGCGCGCATCGTTAAAGAAAATATAGAAGGGCGCGAAGAATGCGAGAATAAAATCAAAATGATAGCCAAGTCGGTTTGCTTGGAAGTAAAAGTTTGGATCGGTGATTTCTAAAAAGTGTCCATGAGCGGTGTTTGCAACAACCTGGTTCATTATTCCTAAGTCAAAATAATAGGCACCAAGTCTTTCGTAACGACCCATGCTTTTTGCGCAAAATACAATAATTGCCAGGGCAACCATTAGCAATAGAAGTACTTCAATTTTTCCAGGTATAATTGTCTTTATGAGTTTTCTTAGCATGAAAAATAAAAAACTACTTCTTTTTGCACTCGTCGCCCTAATTATACTACGCATACCATCTCTCTTTGAGCCACATTGGTATGGTGATGAAGGCATTTATGCTGCAATTACCTGGGGAATGGAAAGTGGCAAAACTCTTTATACCCAACTTTGGGATAATAAACCGCCTCTAATCTACTATCTTTACAGTCTTGGCGATTCCCATAATCGCCTCTTAGTTATTCGTTTGCTGAATCTTGTTGCGGGCTTATTTACGTTGATAGGTTTGTGGAAGCTGATTGAAGAACTAAATATCTCAAAAAAAGCACGAAATATAGGAATTATTTTTGCCACATGTATTCTTGGAACACCAATTCTAGAAGGTAACGTAGCAAACGCCGAAAACTTTTTTGTACCAATCATTATTTTCGGCTATATATTTCTTTTGCTAAAAAAACCTCGCTATATTTTATCAGGAGTATTTTTCGGCACCGCATTTCTCTTTAAATTTCATCCGTTCTTCGATTTTGCCGCAGCTGGACTTTATCTTTTAATTACTCAAAGATCCTTAAAAAAAGCCGGCATATTTATTACCGGATTCTTTATACCTCTCATACTCCAGAGTGCCATTCTTTTTTTACAAGGAAATCTCAGTGCTGGCATTTCTATTATTTTTCTTAATAACTTTAACTACACTCAATCCTACAGTCATGGCATCAAATCTATCGAATTCCGGTCGCTTATATTAGTCATAGGATTGGCATCATCGTCATGGCTTTTTTATGCAAGAAAAATATCGAAGCAAATTTATTTTCTTTCCGTATTACTACTCTTTGAAGTTTACGCAGGCTTGTTTGGCGGGAGAAGATATGTACATTATCTTATTCAGGTAATACCAGCTGCCGTCCTTGTTTCCAGTTTTTTTATCGAAAGAACATTAGAAGAAAAAGATACAAAAAAAAGATTTAGTTATCCCCTTATTCTTGTTTTAGGCTTTTGGATTTTGCTTAAAGTATTTATGTCCGGCGAAGGTGTCGCTATGAGATATGACATTCCAAAATATTATGCCGAATTCTTTTCGTTTGCTACTAAACAACAACCTTATTTTATTTCTGACGTTGATGCACGATTTGATAATCTAAAAAGTGAGCTGGAACAATATGATAAAAACGACCTATACATATATTCAAATAGTGCATGGCTTTACGATGTGTTAGAAATTTATCCTCCTATTCCAGTTATAGTTGGCTATCATAGAACATTTGTTGGAGAAGATAACTTTATCGAAATGCTTAAAAATGCTAAGCCAAAAACTATTGTTTTTGATACTCTGGCCGATCCAAGCGACATGCTATCTCAATTATTAAATGAACGATATGTGTTTGATAAAAATATTGATGAGTATCAAGTTTGGTTAAGAAAATAAGTTAAGGAAGGATAGGAATAAAAATCTCTTCAATTCTCTTTGGCGTTAATTCACGAAAATCTGCGAGTCGAAGCCATTCTGGAGTGAATTTTATGACAGTTGCGGACGCATTATAGTTGTGCAGAATTGTTGGTGGCGTCCATAAAACATTGTAGCGAACTATTTGTGAAATCTGATTTATTACACTCACCGATTCTTTTTGATCTGGACAGATTGCTGCTTTTCCTCGCGCTTGTACGGTTCGTAAAGAGGATTCGTCAGTAACTTCGAGTGAAATGATGGGATTAAATTTGAGATTGTTAAATTTGAGCGTATTCATTTGAGTGACAAAATAAAAATTTAATGAAGCATCGCACATGTAATAAACTGAGGCGATATGGGGTAGGTTTGCGGTAGAGACAGTAGCAATATGCGCAACAATTTGTGTGCGTAAAAAATTATACGCGAGCTCGATATGT
>CAZTOA010000041.1:0-7798 GCA_964614975.1 uncultured Gammaproteobacteria bacterium
TAGAATCGTCATAGGTTCTGATTCGAAAAAAGCTATAGATTTATTGTTAAAACTCCATGAACCTGTCGAAGGAGATAGAGTCGTCGTTGGACTCGAATCTGCAGAAATAATTAAGTATGCTTCAAATTCTATGCTTTCGACAAAGATTTCTTTCGCAAATTTAATCTCATTTATTTGCGATAAAACGGGTGCAGATGTAGAAGAGGTGCTCGAAGGTGTCGGCATTGACCAAAGAATTGGTCGTAAGTTTTTGTATCCAGGAACTGGTTACGGTGGTAGCTGTTTCCCGAAAGATGTTTTGGCACTTATTAATACTGGTGACTCGCTTGGAGTTGATATGACGATGCTAAAAGCAGTAGATGAAATTAATAAAAAAGCACAAGTAAACTTTGCTCAAAAAATCATTGACAACGCTCCTGGAAAAAATTTGGCTATATGGGGTCTTGCTTTTAAACCAAATACCGACGATATACGTTTTGCACCCGCAATAAACATTATTAAAATACTCTTAAAAGAAGGTTTTACTATTACAGCTTATGACCCCGAAGGCATGGAAAATACTAAAAAAATATATGAAGATAAAATAAACTATGCTGAAAATGCTTTTGAAACAGTAGAAGGAAAGGACGCTTTAGTAATTTTCACCGAGTGGAATGAATTTAAGCAAACTGATTTAAATAAAGTAAAATCTGCACTCAAAAATCCGACGATTTTTGATGGAAGGAACATGTATGAGCCCGCCCGAATGCGCGAACTAGGTTTTGACTACTATTCAATTGGAAGAAAAAAATAATCGCATGAAAAATGTTGTCGTTACTGGCGGAGCTGGGCTTATCGGATCCCAACTAACTGAAATACTTCTAAAAAAAGGCCACAAAGTTATATGTATTGATAACTTTATCTCGGGATCACGTAAAGCAATCGAGCCATTCATTAAAAACGAAAACTTCACTCTAATCGAACACGATGTAACTGAAGAATTCCCCCCAATAGCTGACAACGTCGACTGGGTATTTCATTTAGCTTCGCCTGCATCACCAAATCATCACAGTCCTATTAGCTATCATGCTTTGCCGATGGAAACAATGATGGTAAACACAGTAGGAACAAAACTAATGCTTGAATTTGCAATGGCACATAAGGCAAGATTTCTTTTTGCGTCAACTTCAGAAATCTATGGCGACCCTCTTGAGCATCCACAGAAGGAGGTCTATAACGGCAATGTTTCGGCAACAGGACCTCGATCAATTTATGATGAAGCTAAGCGCTTTGGAGAAACATTAACAGCCTACTACGTAAGAGATAAAAATCTTGATGGAAGAATAGTTCGTATATTTAATACATATGGACCTGGGATGCGTGAGGATGATCAGCGTATGATTGTAAATTTCATTCTCCAAGCTTTAAAAGATGATGACGTTACAATTTACGGTGACGGAAACCAAACGCGCTCACTCTGTTATGTAAAAGATACGGCACAAGGAATATGCACATATATGGAAAAGGATGGTTTACAGGGCGAAATTATTAACATAGGCGCACAATTCGAACATACTGTTAAGGAGTATGCTGATATGGTTCTACACATAACTGGATCAAAGAGTAAAATAACATACAGTGAAGAAGTGAAAGACGATCCACAAAGAAGACAGCCCGATATAACAAAAGCAAAACAACTTTTAGATTGGGAACCGACAACTTCACTTGAGGATGGTTTAAAAGAAACCATTGAGTATTACGAATTGCAATTATCTAAATGAAAAAAGCTCTGATAGTAATTCCAACGTACAACGAAAGAGAAAATATAGGAACACTTGTTCCACAAGTACAGGAAGTTATATCAAAAATCGAAAATTGGTCAATTGATATATTGATTGTCGACGATAACTCTCCTGATGGGACATATGATGAAGCTCTAAAGCTACAAAAAAAGTATAAAAATATTCATATTATTCAAGGTGAAAAAAAAGGATTAGGTAGAGCGTATTTAAGAGGTTTTGCGTATGGAGCAGAGAAGTTAAATCCCTTCATAATGCTTGAGATGGATGCGGATGGTCAACATAGTCCAGCACTTATTCCACAATTTTTATCCGAAATAGAAAAGGGCGCTGATTTTGTTATAGGATCGCGCTACATTAAAGGAGGCTCAATTCCAGAGCACTGGACCATTGATAGAAAATTTTACTCAGTAGTCGGAAACCTAATCGCGAGCATGGGCTTTATGAACTTTTCAGTTCATGATTGGACTTCTGGCTATAGAGCAATAAAGTCTTGGCTTCTTAAAGAAGTTGCTGACGAAATGAAAGATCATAATGGCTACGAATTTCAAATCGCCCTACTCGACAAAGCATTAAAGCGTCATTTAATAGTAAAAGAAATTCCACTTCAATTTACTGATAGAAAAATCGGTGTTTCAAAATTAAGTTCAAGCGTCGTTATTCCAAATACACTGCTATATATCTTTAAAAATTCATCATTTATTAAATTTGCTATTGTTGGGCTACTGGGATTTGTCGTAGATTTTGGCATTGCGGCATTTCTAATTAACGCGATTGTGTTCACTGCTCCGACAGCAAATGCATTAAGTGCAGAGTGTGCAATTGTCTTTAACTTCTTCATGAATAATTACTGGAGCTTTAAACACAAAAAAATACAAAGCGGTATTCTGTCACTTTTACAAAAATTGCTTAAATTTAATGTAATTTCTTCTGGATCGATTGTCATCCAGTGGTTAGGACTTATCATACTCATTTCTCTTTTCGGAGAAAGAACAGTTTCGCTTCTTGGGTTAATGAGTCTTCCAAGTTGGGCTGTCTACAAAATATTCCTAATAGCTTTCATAATTATTCCCTACTCCTATTTTATGTACAATCGATTTATCTGGAAAAAACCCTGAATGAAAGAGTATACTTTTGTTAAATCTTTATTAAAAAATGAATAAAAACGTTTCTACATTACAAAGAGTTCTGAACGTCTGGGCTATTGTTCTTATTATTTGGAGCGTTTATAGAACAAAATTACTTCTTCCAGAGTGGTTCGATGAACTTATTGCAAAGCCACTCGTCTTTATTCTTCCCGTCTATTACAGCATAAAGCATTTTGAACAAAAGCCTTTTTTTCAACAGATATGGCTTAAGAAAAAAACAATACTTACCGATACGTATACGGGAGTTTTCGTAGGACTCATATTTATCGTTGCTGCATTTTTCTCAAATTATATTCGACTCGGCAATCTATCGTTCATCGAAGGAGTATTAAATACAAATCTTGTCGTTGCTGGAATATTAACTTTAGCTACAGCTATTTCAGAGGAAATCTTGTCACGAGGTTTTATTTTAAAACGACTTTATGAAGAATCATCAAATATGTACAGCTCTTCTCTTATAGCGAGCACGCTTTTCTTAGTCTTACACATTCCTATCTTGTTCACAATCCCCAATCTTTCAGGCTCGCTATTACTATTATTTCTAGCAACCGATTTTATTCTTAGTCTTGTGAATTCATTCATATTCCTTGATAGAAAAAGTCTGTTGGCACCAATCTTAATACACGCCTTCTATAACTTCGCTATTCTCTTTTATAGTTAAGATTAAAAAATTATTAATCTTTGTAGATCCAGAAGATTTCTTCCCTTCCGATAGTTATTTTCTTTAGTTTTTTAGCATCGTATATTCTTCCGTCAAACTCGTCAGGAAAGCCTACAAATGTACTATTCTTCGGCATTTCTGGTCCAGGTGGGAGCTGGAAGAAGAACTTATCAAAGTTCTCTACTTGCTTGAATCCATATTCATCTGGGGCCTTTGATATAGTGGCTTTGTGTTGATATCGCGCAGGGTCGTATTGCATAAAGTAGAGAAGGAAAATATATGGTTGTCCGTATCTCTCGGTAATGTAAAAGTTTTCAGTTTGATCATAAGTTTCTTCGACGTAATCAGAGAGCTCCTTATAGCCACATTGCCATGAACGTATATTGAGTGAGCGATCAAAGTAGTGATTAAAATATAAATCTTGACTATTAATGTTAAAGAACAGAAACATTATTATTATTAACCCGAAAACACTTGTTCTTAGACCTCTAGGAGAATTTGACATATCCTCATACAGCTGTACTACACCATAAGCCACAACAGCTACAATGGGAATTATCATGGGATAGATACGAGTCAGTGAATACACCTTCCATGTCAGAGAATTACTTAAAGGGCCGAAAAGAAGTAGCGATGAAATGAGGAGTATATTCTTTTCTTTCTTTTTGAAGAGATAATAGAGCCCAACAGCGACAAAAACAAACTCAACTGGAGTAAGTGGCCCAAGCCAAGGCATGCCAAATCTTGGATTCTCATCACCATTTATGACAAAAAACTCGGGAGATATTTGTTGAAAATAGCGAAGCGTTGATTCACGTAAAAACTGTGTTCCCTTATTGTGCAAAAGTCGAAGTGGGTGCTCGCGCAAATGTTCATCAAGTGTTAATTGATACCCAGAATTTGATGTAAAAAATAAGCTGTTAACTCTATTTGCTCCATAACGCATGTCCACAATAAAAGGAATGACTAATACGAGGAGGACTGCAAAAATCAGAGGGGCTTTCTTTATTGTTTGTTTTTTGTTTTCAAGATATTTGCGAATAAAAATAACTACGTACACGCCGACAATATAGAGGAGATATAAACGTGCCGCGTGGTAAGCAAAAGTCGATAGAAAAATTGCACCTAAAGAAAGTAGCATATCAAGAGATTTATTTGTCCTTAGATATCGTAAAAGCATCCAAATACTTATGGCAATAAAGAAGGTGCTCAGTACTGTCTCGTGAGCATGACGGCTGAGAATAAAAATCCACGGAGAAACCGCGGTAAGAAGTGCAGCAATATTTGCAATTTTTCTATTCTTAAAAAGTTCATATACCAAGAAATACATAACAGGAACCAGCAATACACCAACAATTCTGTTGAGAAGACGAACTGAAAAATTATTGAGACCAAAAATTGATACAAAAGGAATTGAAAGATAACTATAAAGCGGCAACTTCATATCGTTAAAGGACAAAAGTCTCAGTGGTAAAAAGTTGCCGTGCTCATCCTTTAGCGTCTTAAGTATAGAAAATGAATTGTAGCCAAAAGCTGCTTCATCCGCATTAATACAAGCTGGAACTTGATCAGCCTTGTAGAAATTAACAAATACCGCAATGAGTGTAAAAATCGCTAAAAATAAATATCTCTTTTTCATACAAAAAGGGAGAAAACTTCTTTATCAGATACTTTCTGATGCTGTAATTTTACTGAACGTCGCTTCAAAATAGTAGGTATGTATTGTAGGGCACTAAGAAAACCTGATATAAATTGAGTTTCACCTTTTATTGACATTACTAACAAATGATAAGGGAGCCAAGTGATATGCTTAATGAAAAGATCAAAGTCAGTGATGTTTGCCCAGGTAAAAATAAATTGATTACGATGCGCAATATGCTTTACCTTGACCGATGAATAAAACGTGTTAATCGTTGATTCTCGTGCGTGTTCAACAGGATATTTAGGATCAAATACAACTAACCAGCCTCGACTATATGCTCTAAATGAAAGATCTATATCCTCCCAATAAAATGGAGAATACATTTCGTCAAAACCATTCAGCTCATTAAGACGATCTGCTCGAAAAAGGCAAGAGCCTCCACTCGCCCAAGCGGTTAGGCCTTTTTCTCTATCTTTAGCACGAGTATGCGTAACTAATCCACGCGTAAAAGAAATTATGCTTTTTCCGAGAAGTTTATTGTCGTTTCTTTCAGGGAATGCAACGGCTGCCACATGTGAATCTTCGCTGAAAAATTTCTCAAAGTCTTCAGGGAATTTTTGAATGAGTCGCACATCAGAATTTAATAAAAGTATGTGCGCACCATGAGAAGCTTTAATTCCTTTATTAATAGCACCAGAAAAGCCAAGATTTTTTTGGTTTTCAATTAATTCCACAGATCGTTTTTTAAGAAATGGTTCCAGTTTCTCATTGAGGTATTCCTGTGAAGCATCGTCGACAATAATTATTTCAGCATTTTTTGGCAATAACGGTATATTGTGCGAAAGGTTACTAAGAAACATGTCTGTTTTCTTATATACTGGAATGATAACTGAGAGTTTGCTGTTCATATATTGAAATAATCTTTTACTTTCTTTTCAAAAATTTCTTTAGAAAAATTTCTTTGCACATACTTAGTCCCATTTTCCCTTATGTCGCTAATCGACGAGTCGGTTAATTCTATTGTTTTTTGAACAAGATCGTCGACAGTATTATATAAAAATCCATTATCACCGTTTTTAATATACCTGCGTGGGCCACCAGAATTATGACACATAGTAACAGCCCCAGCAGCCATTCCCTGGAGTGGTGTAATTCCTAAATGTTCTACCCCCTCAGGGTTTTTGTCTTCGTCGAGTCCATATCCACCTGCGTGCCAATAAATGGATGCTTTGTGATACATCTCTAAAAGATCGCCCTGCTTCACATTTGTCTTAAAAAGTATTGAAGTACTATTTCCTTTCTTTTTTTGTAACATTTCAAAATATTCTTTGTCTTCAGTCTTCTCGGCCAGACCACCTACTAGAATTAATTTGTAATCTTTAAATCGATTATCTTTATCCTGTAGAGCTATAAATGCATCGATAAGAATATCCTGCCTTTTGGAATGTAGATGAGGAAAAAATCTGCCTACTGAGATAATAATTTTTTCCTTTTTTGTTTTTTTATCAAAAAAAACCTCTTCAATGAACGGATGAATTACTTCAATATGTTTTCCTGTAATCTTTTGCATTTTTGCAGAGGTGAATTCTCCATTTGCAAAGAATTGCCATCCAATTGTTTTTATTTTTTTCAACAACGTATCAGGTGCTATTTCTTTTATTGGATACATAAAGAACGCATATTTTTTCTTAGCTTTTGAAAAGAAGTAGCTACCATCCGTAACGTACAAACAGTAATCGTATTCACCCATTGGTGGTATGGTCGGAATCACTTGTGCATCATCAAAGACTATGCCGTGCGCTTTATCGAGACGATCCAATATATTGCTATCTTTCCAGACAATATCACTTTTATACCCATGATCCTCGAAAACTTTTAGGATAGAAAAAATGTGTTGTTCTCCTCCACCCAAAATATCAAGATATGGACTAATTAGAAGTACTTTTCTTTTTATATTTTTCATACAACATAAGATATGTAATCGTCTTCGAATATGCTTGGTAAAAAGATTCAATAACACCTAAGGTTCCATCAAGAAAACCAGCTTTTTTTATTAAGCGTCTATTAAGCTCTCCAAAATATTTGCGAAAAAATGTCGAAAGTTTTACAGGCCTTTTCGCATTAAAGAGCAGACCAGATTCTATATCTTCGAACACAACTGTTTTTTCGACCATATTCTCAAGGTTGGGGTGAAAATAATGCAGAAGCGGTGCCAGAAACTTACCTGACGTCCCATTGATTAGTGGTGTCGAGTGTATGTCCGTTGGCCACTTTTTAAAGGCATCTTTTTTAATAAATCGCAAGACAAAATCAGGATACCAACCACCATGTTGTAGCCATTTTTTTCCTGCGAATATGTTTTTTCGCGGCATATAAAAATAGCTATGCTCTGTAGTCTCGACAACTCTCTTTATTTCATTTACTAGCTCCTCTGTTATTCGCTCATCGGAATCTAATATAAATATCCAATCACCTTTCGAAGAAGAAATGGCGAATTCACGTGAAGGCTCTACATAGCGATTAAAAGGGAAATGCAAGATACGACATCCATGTTTTTTTGCTATCTCGA
>CAZTOA010000042.1:0-5786 GCA_964614975.1 uncultured Gammaproteobacteria bacterium
ATTACCACGTGGAGTAACAAAACAAGTAGATTGGGCAGCTCCTGGGGCAAAATCGCAGTTTACGTATAAAGTATACTCAGCATCTGGTGAAATTCTTCAAGACAAAGTCTTCTATACTGCGTATCGCCCATGGCAGGCTGTATATCTTGTAGGAATCGGAGGATAAAAAGTATTAACGCTTTGGTGATTGCTTCTGACGTCGAGCTTTTCCACCAGTACCAACTTTTCTTCGTTCGCGCACACGCGCATCGCGTTTAAGAAGTCCCGCTGGTTTAAGTTTTGCTCTATTATCTGCATCAACCATTTCAAGTGCTCTAGCAACCCCAAGCTTCAAAGCATCAAGTTGACCATGAATACCGCCACCACGAAGTAAGGTAGAAATTATGAATCTATTTAAATTATCCGTAAGATTCAAAGGTAAAAGATAATCTTTTTTATATACATCTCCAGGAAAATAACTTTCAACAAGCATATGGTTGACATAGATTTCACCTTTTTTAGCATCCGCAAGTTCTTTTGGAAGTTTTGCCTTTGCACTTGAAAGGTATAATCTTACTCTAGCAACAGCAGACTTTCGTCGCCCAATGCTTTCGTAGTATGTCAAACTTTTTTCTTGTTTAGCCATTATTTTATATCTTAATTATTAAATTTTTCTGCGTATGGATGCTCGTTCTCAGGGAACACAAACAGCCTTCGCATTCTTCTATCTCTGTGCTTATTTTTTGGAAGCATGCCTGAAACTGCGTTTTCTATAATTTTTCTTGAATCTTTTTCAAGCTGTCTAAAGTAAGGAACTTTTTTAAGTCCTCCTGGATAACCCGAATATCTTGTATAGACTTTGTCTTGCTCTTTTGTTCCGGTGACTTTAATGTGTTTAGCGTTAATGACAACTACATAATCACCAGAATCTAAATTTGGCGAAAAATTAGTTTTTCCCTTCCCCATTAAGAGTGAGCTTATTTTTGTCGCAAAGCGTCCAAGAACAATCTTATTTGCGTCAACTATATGCCATTTTCTTTCTATGTCATTTTCGCTAATTGTTTTTGTTGTGTGTGTAAGCTGTGTCATTGTGTTTTAGTTTTTTCTGGAGTAACTTTTTTTGATGCTTTTTTTTCTTTAGGCTCTTTAGCATCGTCCTTCTTTACTTCCATAAGTGGTTTTACCCATTCCAATCGTGCTGTATCAGCGTTGTCTCCTTGACGTGGAGCTAATCTGAACATTTTTGTATAGCCACTTGTTTGACCCGCAAATGAAGGTCCGACAACGGTTAGCATATGCTTTACGACTGTAACGCTGCCGATTTTTCTAAGTAAAACATTTTTATCAGATTCTTTTCCTTGTGATGCTTTATATACCAACCGATCTATATGGCCTTTTAAGACTTTTGCCTTAGCAAGAGTGGTACTCAGTCTACCTGTTGCAATAAAATTTACAACAAGCTTTCTCATAAGTGCTTGATTTGCATCTTGTCCACCCTTGAATTTTACTTTACTTATACCGTGTTTCATTTAAGTTCAATTTTGACACCGAATTTCTCTACTTCCTTTTCAATAAGAGAGATTGACTTTCGACCGACACCTTTAAGGTTAGCAAGTGCTTCAGGGCCTCTTGTCATAAGGTCTCCAACTGTTTCAATTTTCTCTCTCAAGAGAGCATTAATAACTCTTGTAGGAAGATCAAGTTCGTCAATGATAATTTCGTTTACTTTTTCATCAGCTACTCGCGCAGCTCTCTCTCCTTCGGCAGATACCAGTTTACTTACGCCAGCTTTATCTTCGGTTTCACTTGATACGCTTCCAAAGAAAGCAGTAATTGTTTCAGAAGATTGGGTAAGTGCATCCTCTGGAGAAATTGCACCATCGGTCCAAATTTCAAGGGTAAGCTTATCATAGTTTGAAGTTCGTCCAACGCGCTCGTCTTCAACCTTATACACTACTTTAGTGACTGGTGAGAAGACTGAATCGATGGCCATTGTGCCGAATACAGCCTCTTCTTTTTCTTCAGCTGCACTAAAGCCCATGCCTTTTTCGATAGTAATTTCTATTTCAAGTTTTGCATCACTTGTAGTAAGTTCGGCAATTGATTGGTCTTTATTAACGACCTCAACATCGCCACCTTTAAAGTCTGCTCCAGTAATTTGACCCTTACCCTTGTGCGAAAGCACCATAGTGAAAGGACCATTACCTTTGAAGCTAAAGCGAAGTGATTTTATGTTGAGAATCATTTCTAAAGCAGATTCCTTCACTCCATCAACAGATGAAAATGGGTGAACTACACTATTTATCTTTACGTAGGTTACTGCAACACCTTCAATTGAAGATAACAATACTCTTCTGAGTGCGTTTCCCATACTATGACCATATCCAGCTGGAAGTGGTGTAAGTATAAATTTTCCGTAGTTCTCTGAACTTTCAACTTTTTTCGTGGTGAATGAAGGTTTTATCATAGTATGTGTTAATTTTTAAAATTATCTTGAGTAAAACTCAATAACAGCCTGAAGGTCTACGCCTTCTTTTAATGCATCAAGACTTGGTGCGTCTTTAACTTTTCCTGAGAGGGCTTTTCTTTCAAGCCATTCAGGCAACACCTGGTCTTTCATTGCAATAAGCTCTGCTACATAAGGGATTTTTGATGTCTTCTCTCTTTTGAAGGCAATGACATCGCCAATTTTTACTTTGTAAGAAGGAATCGAACTCTTTTTTGTATTTACTGTGAAATGTGCGTGATTTACTAATTGGCGTGCGGAAGCGCGCGTAGGAGCAAACCCAAGTCTGTATACAGCATTATCTAGGCGGGACTCAAGAAGCTGAATAAGAATAAATGCTGTGTTACCTACCATATGATTTGCATCGTGAAAGTAGCGACGTAGCTGCTTTTCAGTTAAACCATAAATACGCTGTAATTTTTGCTTTTCTCTTAACTGTTGCGCATATTCAGTCTGCTTTCCCTGTCGCGCATTTGGCTTTTGACCTGGTTTTATCGCTAAGCGGCGCATAAGACTCGCCTGAGCTTTTGAACCCGTGGTTTTTAAACCAAGGTCAATACCTTCTCTTCGAGCCAATCTGTTTCTAGGTCCTGTATATCTCATAAGTTATAAATAATTAACCTTTTCTTAATTTTGGTGGACGAACCCCGTTGTGTGGGATTGGCGTAACGTCTAAAATACGACTTATATCAATTCCTGCTGCCTTAATAGCTTTTAGTGATGCTGTTCTTCCTGGTCCAATACCCTTAACATATACAGTGACCTCTCTAAGCTGATGTGCATCAATTGCTTTTGTTAGCGTTGTTTGCACAGTTACTGTAGCTGCATAAGGAGTAGATTTCCTTGTACCTGAAAACCCATACATACCACATGATCCAGCTAACACGGGCTTTCCTTGTTCATCAGTAACAGTTACCAATGTATTGTTATAAGTGGCCGTAATATAAATACGTCCTTTTTCAACCGCTCTTTTTTGTGCTTCTTTTTTCATGTTGCTTTAGTAATTATTTTTTTGCTGCTGCTTGTGTTAATCTTGCTAGATCTTCTTTCTTAAGCGCACCAACTGTCTTTCTCTTTCCTCTTCGCGTACGTGCGTTTGAACGAGTTCTTTGACCTCGTGCAGGCAATCCACGTAAGTGACGAATGCCTCTATATGCACCGATCTCACGAAGTCTTTTAATATTAGAGTTTATTTCTTCTTTAAGGTCTCCTTCAACTTTCATCGAACTTACTTCAACTTGAATTTGTTGAACCTCATCCTCTGAAAGATCTTTTACTTTTTTATGGACATCGATTCCTATCTTACTAAGAATATCTGCTGACTTTTTCCAACCAATACCATATACGATGGTAAGGGCGTATTCGATACGCTTATCATCTGGCAAATTTCTTCCTGAAATACGAATCATGTCTTTTTTTACAAATAATTTCTAATTTATCCCTGCTTCTGCTTATGCTTAGGATTTTCGCAAATAATGTATTTTCGTCCTTTTCTAATAACGACTTTACATTTCGGACATCTTCTTTTTACTGCAGCCTGAACTTTCATAGTTATAATCTATAAGTAATTCTTCCTCGGGAAGGGTCGTACTTAGTTACTTCAGCGCGGATTCGGTCTCCGGGCAAAATCTTAATATAATGGCGTCTCATTCTTCCTGAGAGATAACAAGTTATGACCTTATTTTCAAATCTCTCGTCTAACTGTACTTTAAATAAAGTATTTGGAAGGTTTTCAAGAACCTCCCCTTCCACTATCAACACATCCGGACTCTTCATAAAGATTATATTGTACCACACTACTAGGTTAAAATTAAAGACCCATTTTCAGTTATTGCAACGGTGTGTTCGAAGCATGCTGCAAGCGAATTATCAGTTGTTTTTATAGACCATTCATCAGCTTCATAATCCATCCCTCCAGCTCCCATAGCATACATTACTTCGACCGCAATCACCAGTCCAGGTTCTAAAAGTAGCGTTTTTTCAACAGCCCTGCTCACAAAACAAGGCACGTACGGGTCTTCATGAAGCTCTTTTCCTACTCCATGGCCTGTAAGCTCACGAACGATGCTATAACCACCATTTTCGATTGTTGTCTGCAAAGCTTTCGATATGTCCCCAATTCTCTTGCCCTTTGTCGCTAGAGCAAGTGCTTTTCGTAGGGCACTTTTTCCCGTATCAAGAAACTTCGTTACTTCTGGAGTTTGCTTGCCTGCCTGTACTGTAACTGCAGAATCGGTATGCAAGCCCTTGTAAAAGACTCCTGCATCAATAGTAACAACGTCGCCGTCTTTAATTGTGCGGTTTGAAGGTGGCGTATGCACTATCTGTTCATTAACACAGATACAGCTTGCCCAGGAATATCCCTCTACCCGCTTAAAACCGGCTTCGCCTCCTTTTGAGGTTATATATGAATCAATGAAACTATCAATGTGCTTCGTTGTTACTCCTGGCTCAACCATCTCTGCGGCCTTCTGTAACACATCATGCAGAATAGATCCACCATGTTGCATATCAGCGATTTGCTGCTTTGTCTTGTAGTGAATCATATCTTAGTCAAGAGCGAAGTATACATCGCGATAAACCTCTTCTAGCTTTGCATGAAGATCGTGCAGCGAACCATCATTTATAACCATAAAGTCTGCGAAGGCAAGGGTGGGGCCTTTATTTGCTTGAAGAATTTCATTCAAATCTCTTTCTTCGTTAGCTAGGCCTTTGCGATCCTTTCTTTTTTCTACTCGATCATAGCGAAGCTTCTTATCTGCCCAAAGAACCAATAAAACAACTTTTGCCTCTTTAAATTCTTTTTTCAGATACTGATATTCTTGAAAGGAGTATAGTCCATCAAGAACTACCAGAGTTTCTTTTTCTAATGATTTCTTAATTTTTTCTTTACTTAAAACGGCCATCGCTTCCATACCATATTTCTCGCGAACTTCCATACGGACTAACTTATGCACGTCTTCTGTGTGGGCAAGTTTGCGCTCAACAACTAACTCGTTAATTATATTGCCAAAATGGACTACGGGTAGTTTTTTACTCTTAAAATATGATGTTGCTTCTGTTTTTCCTGAACCAGGTAGGCCAGTTACGGCGAGTATAATCTTTTGCTTCTGCTTCCATGAGCGCACTTTGTTTTTATAAAATTCTTTACCTAAAAGTTTCAAGATTTCTTTATTAACATCTTCTATGCTTTTTGTACCATCTATACGAATGAGTTTCCCCTTATCATCAAAATGCGAGATAACTGGCTTCGTAACTTCATTAAAAATTTCGATTCTTTTCATGACTGCTGTCACGGTTT
>CAZTOA010000042.1:5796-7654 GCA_964614975.1 uncultured Gammaproteobacteria bacterium
TGATCATCGCGAGCATCCTCTGTTCTATATGCTATTCTCCACAAAGCTTCTTTATCTGGCAGCTCTAAATAGATAATCTTGTCAAGGTCGCTCTTAAACTTTTTTGCTTGATTTAATGTTCGTGGAAAACCATCTAAGATATACCCTTTCTTATATTCTCTTCGTGATAAATAATCTTCGACAATAGGAATGGTTTCTTCATCAGGAATTAAAAGTCCGGAGTTCATTGTTTCTTTCACATAGCGACCGATGGTTGTTTTCTCTTTTGCGATCATTCGGAAGATGTGACCTGTAGAAAGATAGGGTACGCCAAGTTGACGAGACAATAGATTCCCTTGTGTTGACTTACCTGCTCCGGGTATTCCAATTAAAACGAGTTTCATGTATTAATCAAGTTTTTTTCGCTCTTTATGATCGGTGTGCTTTCGGCAGGTTTGACAATACTTTGAAAGCTTTAAAGCCTCCTGGGTATTCTGCTTATTGCGCTCTGTAACGTAGTTGACGTTATCACATACGGTACATTGCAATCCGAATTGTAGTCTCTGTCCTTTTTTAGCCATAATTCAGAATAGATTATTAACGGGTATATTTGTCGTAATGCTTCATAGCGACCTGGGTTTCAAGAACTTTGAAAGTCTCCAAGACAACTGAAACAACGATAAGTACTCCTGTGCCTCCGATAACTAAGTTACTAGTACCGGTTAACCCTGCAATTATAGCAGGTAATATGGCAATAGTGCCAAGGAAAAGCGCTCCAACAGTTGTTATCTTAATCAGTATGTTCTGAAGATATGCGCGTGTAGCTTGACCTGGACGAATTCCCGGAATAAAACCACCATGTTTTTGGATTTCATCAGATATTTTTTCTGGGTTAAATACGATAACCGTATAAAAATAAGTGAAAGCTACAACTAGCAAAAAGTACATAACATTGTAAATAGGACCTTGAGGCCTAAATGTTTCTGTGAGGAAGCGTGCAAATCCTGCAACGGCTGGATTATTTACTCCAGCCAAAAAGTTTCCGATTAGCTGAGGAAATAAAACAAACGAAATGGCGAAAATAATAGGAATAACCCCCGCCTGATTAAGTTTAAGCGGAAGGAAATTACTTGCTCCCTGATATACTCTATTTCCTTTTATACGTTTTGCATAATAAATAGGTACTTTCCTTATTGCCTGATTAACATAGACTACTCCAGCAATAACAACAAGCATTAGGCCCAGTACAATGGCACTAGTAACAAAATTTTCAGAATTTGAAGTAAATAATGCCTGGCTTGCTACAACAGGTATTCTCGCAACTATTCCAGCAAAAATAAGCATCGACACACCGTTACCAATTCCATATTCAGATATAATTTCGCCAAACCATAAAAGAACAAAAGAACCTGCGGTCAAGGTAACTAAAAAGGCAATAAATTCCAAAAATCCTAAGCTCGAAATAACTTGTTGATTTCTCAAAACGACATACATTCCTATTCCTTGAACGAGCGTTATTGGAAGTGTTAATAGTCGAGTATATTGATTAATTTTCGTACGACCATACTCCCCCTCTTTCGATAAGGCTTCTAGCTGAGGTACGACAAGCGTCATAAGTTGAATAATAATAGAAGCGTTAATGTAGGGTCCTAAACCTAAAGCCATAACCGAGAAGTTAATAAGAGTACCTCCCGAGAATATATCAAGCAACGCGAAGAATTGATTTGAGGAAAAAAGACCTCTCAGTGCTTCTCGATCGACAACAGGAACGGGTAAATATGCAAATACTCTGAAAATAGCGATGATAAAGAAAGTTATGAATATTTTTCTGCGAAGAGCAGGATCTTTTAAGAAGAGTTTTAATTTTTGGAACGGGTTA
>CAZTOA010000043.1:0-1028 GCA_964614975.1 uncultured Gammaproteobacteria bacterium
GAAGCAAGAAGCTTCATTAAGCGTCACTGGCGTTCCAGATGGAACAGAGTCTATTGAATACGAACTTTCTTATGATGCCGATATAGACGGAGAAAAAGTTCCAAAGGGTGTTATCGGCACCATCGAGTTCGATGGTAAAGAGCCTGTAAAGCGTCAGATTACTCTTGGTACTTGTTCTTCTGGTACGTGTAAATATGACAAGGGTATTACTTCAATAAAAGCGTCACTTAAATTTACCGGTTCATATGGTGGTCAGCTTTTTGAAGGTGAATTTGAGCTGTAATATTTCTACATGAAAGTAATAGATGTAGCTAGCACAATAGCTTGGTATGACGAGAATGCCGAGCAGTATGCTAAGAATATTGCCCCTTACCCTGCAAATCCTGATTTGATTGAAAAATTTGTTAACTATTTAGATGGTGTAAAAGTTCTTGATGCTGGATGTGCTGCAGGAAGGGATTCAATTCTTCTTTCCGAACAAGGCTTGGATGTTACGGGACTTGATCTTTCAGCGGGGCTACTTCGTATTGCTAAGGCGGCATATCCACGAATTTCTTTTGTCCAAGGTGATTTTCTTTCACTTCCATTTGAAGATAATGTATTTGATGGTGTCTGGTCACATGCGTCTCTGGTACACATGCAAACAAAGCAAGATACTGAAGATGCTTTGGCTGAATTTTATCGTGTTCTTAATATTAACGGAATTATCTATATCTATGTAAAATCAAGCGAAAAAGAAATGGATGTGGTTTCAGATAAGTTATCGAGTCATAGTAGGTTTTTTCGTTATTACGCTGAAGACGAAATGGCCAGCATGCTTACATCGCAGGGATTTGAGGTTATTGAATCACTCGAACAGAATGACCCGGCAGGAAGAAATGATTTCAAATGGCTTGTGTTTTATGCGAGAAAAGTTTAGTCTGTTTCGCCATTCTGAACAATATCATCGAGGATAATTCTTGACTCAAATCCTCCATTACGCGCCTTTTTATCAAGGCGGATCGATTCCACATCATTCTCATCGAGTT
>CAZTOA010000043.1:1038-2236 GCA_964614975.1 uncultured Gammaproteobacteria bacterium
TCGAGTTCAATCATAGCTGTAAGAACTTCTTGAATATCTGCCAATTCGTCCGATGAGGGATCCTCAAGATACTCTTGTACTTCTTCTATAAGCTTTTCCTTTAAAGCATTTTTATATTCTGCTTCAGATGCAATATGAGTTATGGGTTGTCGACCTGAGGCAGAAATAATCTGTGGAATGTTATCTCTTATAAGCTTGCTCGTCATGTCTACATTATACAACGAAAAAATCTACATGTAGTGTGTTTTTGAGGCAAAATACTCCTTGACAGACGTGAAATAAACGGTGTATAGTGGTTAGTAATGGTGTTTTTCGGTGAATATTCAGTATCGGTGACAGACGGAGGAAGAATCGCAATTCCAAAGAAGATACGAGAGAACCTGAAAGGAGACGTTTGCGTCGTCACCAAAGGCTTTGACGTATGTCTCGCCGGATATGATAGAGAAGATTGGACCAGAAGAACCAGCGAATTGAATACAGTATCGCTCCTTGAAAAAGAACAAATTGAAAAGAGAAGAATGCTCTTCTCAGGAGCTCAAGAGCTAGTGATAGATGATCAGGGACGAATTATACTTCCTAAGTCATTAACACAATATATGAAGTTTTCATCACAAAAAATGAAGGTAATAGGAGTAGGAGACCATTTTGAAATTTGGGACGAAGCAGCGTGGGATGCATATCTCACCAATATAAAGATGTAAGCATATGCATACATCAGTACTTTTACACGAAGCAGTCGGAAGTTTACTCGTTCAGAAAAACGGACACTATATTGATGCCACATTCGGTGTTGGCGGACATAGTCGTTTGATTGCCGAACAAGGGGCAAAGGTTTTGGCGTTAGAGTGGGATCCATTTATCGTGGAGCTCTACGCGGGTAAGATGCAAGACTTGGGCATTACGCTTATAGAGGCAAATTATGCGGATATAGCCGAAGTGGCCAAGGAGAAAAATTTTGTCCCTTGTGACGGCATTTTATTTGACCTTGGACTATCAATGGTCCAAATTCGAGAAAGTGGACGAGGATTTAGTTACGAAAAAGATGATGAGCCACTTGATATGCGATTAAATGAATTACTACCGACGACTGCAGCTCAAATTATTGAAAGTTATACAAAAGATGAATTATATGAAGTATTTACAAAATATGCTGAAGAACTCAGTTCTGGCGCAATTGTACAAAATATTGTCCGCGCCC
>CAZTOA010000043.1:2246-2790 GCA_964614975.1 uncultured Gammaproteobacteria bacterium
AAAGAGGTTATGGAACCTTATCATGGTACGCAGACCGTAGCGCGCATTTTTCAGGCGCTGCGAATACAGGTTAACAATGAGTATGAAAATATTGTCGCAGCGCTTAAAGGCAGCTACGAAATATTACGACCAGGTGGAAGGCTTGCAATAATTACTTTTCACTCGGGTGAAGACAGGATAGTAAAGCAAGCATTTGCAGCAATAGGATTTAAGGAAATTGGAAAGAAACCAATTCCAGGAAGTTATAAAAAAAGTTTTGAGCGATCCGCAAAGCTCCGCATTGCAGAAAAATAAAATGATTTGGAAAAAACATACAATGAGGAAGGAACGACAAGCATTACATACTTCTAACGCTCCCCGCGTAGTCTTTTTTGCAAAAATAATCGGTATTGTTTTGTTACTGAGCTTAATGCTTGGAAATATTGTGGTTTTTGCAAAATCAGTCCACTTGTCTGACAATATTTCTGAGCTTGAACATTCCATAACTTCAACTAGAAAAGAAAATGAATATTTACAAAAGAAAATGTATGCAGAAAGCTCTCTA
>CAZTOA010000043.1:2800-7565 GCA_964614975.1 uncultured Gammaproteobacteria bacterium
AGCTCTCTAACTTCACTTAATTATACAGCGGAACAACTTGGCTTTACAAAACAAGCTGAACCGGTTTTCTTTGAAAAACCCAACTATGCTATGGCACAATAAGCATAAAATATGCGAAGAATTTATGGATTATCCTTACTTTTCTCACTATTTGTAGCTGCAATTGTTATAAAGCTTTTTTATATTCAGGTTCTTGCTTCCAGTTCATACACACCGAATAATTACTTAAGATCTTCGCGCATCGAACCTTCGCGCGGAAACATCTATGATAGGAATAATGAGCCGCTGGCAGTAAATCAATCTTATTACACGCTTTTTAGTGAACCTAAAAATGTTACTGATTCCTGGAAGCTTCTAAAGCAAATAGATGAGGTTACCCATATTGGTGAAGCGACGCTAGAAGGAAGATTTAAAAAGGAAAAGCAGTGGGTACCTCTTGCATATAATTTAACTGAAGATCAAAAAAAAGATCTCGAAAAAAGAGAAATCGCAGGAATAGGTTTTGATGAATACAAAAAGCGGTATTATCCAGAGGCATCTATTGCAGCGCAACTTTTAGGATTCGTGGGTAAGGATGACGAGGGTGATAGTGTGGGCTATTTTGGAATTGAAGGTTTTTACCATAAGGACCTTGAGGGTTTGCCCGGTATTTTAAAAACAGAAAGAGATATTATTGGAAGGCCGATTGTAATTGGCACGCAAAACCGGCTTAAAGGAGAAAATGGCCGCGATCTTATTTTGACCATTGATAAGACATCACAGATGATTGTAAAGCGCGAATTGAAGGCTGCAATAGAAAAATATCGCGCCAAGAGTGGGTGTGTGACGGTTGCAAATCCTAATACGGGCGAAATTCTTGCAATGACCTGCCTTCCTGACTTTGACCCAGACGAATATGCTAAGTTTACACAGCATGAATTTCGCAATCCTATTATTTCTGATACATTCGAACCTGGTTCGATATTTAAGCCACTGATTGTCGCAGCAGCATTAGAAGAAAAAGCTATAAAAGCCGATGATACATTCAATGAAAAAGGTCCAGTTAAAATTGGTCAATATTATATTAGGACCTGGAATGATGAATATAACGGCACTATTTCAATTTCACGTATCCTGCAAACGTCTTCAAATGTGGGCATGGTGCATATTGGAGAAAAGCTTGGGAATGAAAAAATTCTTGCCTATTTAGGAAAATATGGTTTAGGAAAGGCAACGGGTATCGATCTTCAAGGTGAGGTTTCGCCAAGCATAAAACCTAAAAAACTGTGGTATCCAGTTGATTATGCAACAGTAACATTCGGGCAGGGAATTGCAGTTTCTCAGATTCAAATGATTACAGCTTTTTCATCATTAGTGAATGGAGGATGGCTTATGAAACCATATGTAGTTAAAGAATTGGTAGGTGAGAATGGTGAAGTCAAAAAAATTGAGTCGAAAAAAGTTCGTCAAATAATAAGCGAAAAAACATCAAAAGAAATAAAGAAGATGCTTGAAGAAACAGTAAAACATGGAGAAGCTAAATGGAATGTTCCAGATGGGTACAGAATTGGTGGAAAAACGGGAACTGCGCAGATCGCACTTGAGGGTAAGTATGATGCAACTAAAACAAATGCTTCTTACATCGGGTTCGCACCAATAACTAATCCCCAATTTATAATGTTAGTAACTTTAAACCAACCTGAAACATCCCAATGGGCTTCAGAAACAGCTGCTCCACTTTTCTTTAAAATAGCGAAAGACCTGTTTGTGGAGTATAATATAGCTCCAAACTAACAATAATTATGATAAGAAAAATTAAGAATCTCTATCACTGGTTTGAGGCGCTCGGCGCAAATATTCGCTATGGCTTTCCTAGTCGACGTCTACAAGTCATTGGAGTAACAGGCACCGATGGAAAAACTACTACTTCTCACCTTATTTACCACATCTTAAAGTCAGCTGGAAAAAATGTTTCATTAACTTCATCAGTTTTTTCTGATGTTGCAGGGGAAATTGCAGATACTGGGCTTCATGTAACGACGCAAAGTCGGTGGAGTATTCAAAAATCGATGAAGCAGGCTGCTGACAAAGGATTTGAATATTATGTGCTAGAAACTACATCTCATGGAATAGATCAATATCGTGTAGGTTGGGTGCAATTTTCATATTCTGTCCTCACGAATGTGACTAATGAGCATCTTGATTATCATAAAACTTACGATAATTATCTTAAAACAAAGGTAAAACTTCTCTTATGGGCAAAAAAAAGTGCAATTGTTAATAGAGACGATGCCTCTTTCCAAAAAATAGCTCAGATTCTGGGAGCAAATAAAAAAGAATTCGTAACATTTTCATTGGAGGATGAGGCCAATTATGTATGGACAGACAAAATAAAAACGACACTCCTAGAAGATTTTAATAGAGAAAATATAATGGCTGCTCTTGCATGTTGTAGAGAAATAGGGCTTTCACAGGCAGAAATTATAAAGGCTATTCGTACATTCACTCTTCCAAAAGGGCGCCTAGATTGCGTGTATGATCAGGATTTTAAAGTGTTTATCGATTTTGCACACACACCGAATTCAATTGGTAAACTGCTTAAAGAACTCGGTAAAACAAGGGGAAGAATTATTCATGTTTTTGGCTCGGCTGGTCTTCGTGATGCGGAAAAACGACCGGAGATGGGAAGAGCAAGTGGAGAATTTGCTGATATTGTTATCATTACCGAAGAAGATTTTCGTACGGAAAAATTAAGTAATATTGCTAAATCTATAGCTAAAGGTCTTACTGAGCATGGTTTTACAAAGAGTAAATCAAAAATACCGAGCACGAAAGAATATGTTGTTAAAGAAAGGCGACAAGAAGCCATATCTTTAGCTATTTCGATTGCTAAAAAGGGCGATGTAGTAGTTCTAACAGGTAAAGGACATGAACAGAGTTTAGCACGGGGTAAGAAAGAGTATCCATGGGACGAATATAGGGCAGTTCGTAAGGCTTTAATACTAAAACAATGATCTATTCTCACAAGTTTTTAATTCCTGAGATATTTCCAGCTGGTGTTTCTGCGGGCTTTGGCACAAAACAAGCAACCATCGATGATATCCAAAGCCCATCTATAAGTATGAATCAAATGCATACTGCAAATATTGGCCTTATTAATAATTCTGCTTCGGAACCAGTGGAAAATACTGATGGCATATATAGCTACACTAATAATCTTTCATTAATAGTCCGAACTTCCGATTGTGTGCCACTTCTTTTTTTTGATGAAAATACTGGATTAATAGGAGCATCTCACCAAGGATGGAAGGGAACACTCGAAAGATTACAGCAAAAAATGACTTCTTTATTGGTTGAGAAGGGCGCAAGCATTAATAATATTAAAGTTGCCATTGGTCCCTCAATTGGAGCGTGTTGTTATGAAATTTTTGGAGATAGAAAAAGTATGTTTGAAAAAGAATTTTCTAAGTATGCTTCTAAGATTTTTGTAACAAACAATGATAAGACTATGTTAAATTTAACTCGATTAAATTACGAACTTCTTTTAGAATCTGGTGTGAAGGCATCAAATATTGAATACTCTTTAGAATGTACCTCTTGTCATGAAGATCTCTTTTCTTCGTATAATAAAATTAAAGAAGTTAGATCAATGTATAGTTTTATAAGAAAAAATTAATGATGACAGATAAAAAAATCTACATGTTAGGAATTAAAGGCGTTGGAATGACGTCTTTGGCACTTGTATATCATCGTTTGGGTAATCATGTATCAGGATCTGATGTGGCTAAAAGATTTATTACAGATATGATTTTAGAGAAGTATGGCATTCAAGTCTACCAGGGCTTTGATGCAACGCATATAAGCAAAGATTTTGATCTAGTCGTTGCAAGTGGTGCTCACATGAATGAAAAGAATGTCGAATTTACAAACTTGAAGCAGTTGAATATTCCCGTAATTACTCATGCTGAAGCTTTAGGAAAAGTAATGGACGACTTTCCTATTCGCATTTCTGTATGCGGCTCGCATGGCAAAACAACTACATCCGCCATGCTCGCCACTATTTTTTCAGAAAGTCAGATGAAGGGCGCTCATCAAATCGGTGTACCAACATTTTCTGGTTTAGATGGAGGTGTTTATAATGGTCCCGATTATTTTATTGCAGAGGCCGATGAATACGCAAATAATCCCCATGTTGATAACACGCCACGTTTTAATTTTCAACATCCCACAATTCTTTTATGCACTAATGTTGATTTTGATCATCCCGATGTATATTCATCACTTGAAAATGTCCAAGCAGCTTTTAAAAAATTCATGGCAAATACTGTAGAGAAAGGCGGGAAAATTGTCTATTGCGCAGACGATCATTCTCTTTCTTCAATTGTGAAAGACTTAGAATATGACCAGCTTTTCTCTTATGGAATGTCGCAAAGTGCAGATCTAGTCATTTCCTCAATTGTTGACAATGATCAAACAACGTCATTTAAAGCTAATTTTAGAGGGGAGGACTTTGGCGAATTTACTATTCAGATCGGTGGATCACATAACATTTTAAATGCCGCCGGGGCATTGCTCGTATGTATTCTAGCAAAACTAGACGTTGCCATTATTCGTAGCGGGTTTGCACGATTCACTGGTTCAGCAAGACGCTTTGAATTGATTTTTCAAAAAAACAACACCTATCTCTTTGACGATTATGCACATCACCCTTCAGAAATTGAAGCGGTACTAGAAGCTGCACAACATAAATTTCCACAAAATCGAATATTAGTTATTTTTCAACCCC
>CAZTOA010000044.1:0-7539 GCA_964614975.1 uncultured Gammaproteobacteria bacterium
CAGCTCAGGCAAAAAACATTATTCTTTCTATAAATAATTTCGAACGGTATGTATCGTCAGAAGATGGGGGAGTTGATCTCACACCAATCTTTGACAAATATGCGCATTTACCAAATCTACAATTTATTGGAATAACAACCCCATACCATTATCAAAAATTTATTCAAGGAAATAAGAGTATTACTAATTTCTTTGAGAAACTCGATATCGCTGAAGTTACACAAGATGAAACGCTAAAAATATTACTAGATGAGGCCATAGTTTTTGAAAAAAGATACAACATCTACATTACATATGAAGCGGTGAGACAAGCAGTAGTACAATCTGGTGCTTTCATCAATGATCGACCATATCCGGAGAAAGCAATTCATTTGCTCGATCAAGCATGTGTATTTGCACAGCAAAACAAAGAGCAAACTGTAACTGCACATATCGTAAATAAGGTTTTAGAAAATGTAACTCATATTCCTACAGAATTAAGTCAATCATTTAAGGAAAAATTGCTCAATGTGGAAGGCGAGCTTCACAAGCGCATTGTTAGCCAAGATGATGCGGTTAACGAAATTTCTGCTGCATTGAGAAAATCCTTCGTGCTTGTAGGATCTCACAAAAAACCGATTAGCTCGTTTCTATTCTTAGGACCTACGGGTGTAGGTAAGACAGAAACGGCAAAAGCAATAACGCAGGTTTTGTTTGACAATGAACAAAATATTATGCGTTTTGATATGTCGGCATATCAAACAATTGAGGGAATTGGTACTCTGATTGGTTCGCCACATACGGGCGAACCAGGCTTATTAACACAATCAATCCGCCAACAAAAATATGGTACTTTATTACTCGATGAGCTAGAAAAGGCACATAGAGATCTACTCAATATATTTCTCACCGTTTTGGATGAAGGATACTTTACAGATGGATTTGGGAACAAGGTTGATTGCACCCATCTTATTGTGATTGCGACATCAAATGCGGGTGCAGACTTTATCTATCAAGCACTTACAAGTCAAGATACAGCTGGCGTTGAGCGAAGTCTCTCCAAGAAACTTATCGACTATCTTGTC
This sequence comes from uncultured Gammaproteobacteria bacterium, assembly GCA_964614975.1. Lineage (GTDB taxonomy): Bacteria > Patescibacteriota > Microgenomatia > UBA1406 > HO2-37-13b > OLB23. Next base: position 1,065 of record CAZTOA010000044.1, read on the forward strand.
GCTCAACACATTTTCTCACCTGAATTCTTGAATCGCTTTGACGGAGTCATTATATATAGGCCGCTGCAACAAGATGCCATATATACAATTGCGCAGCGGCTACTTCAAAATCTAAAAAATGACCTCCTAAAAACACATGGACTAACCATCGAATTTTCCCATACCTTTATTGACAATCTTATTAAACAAGGGTATGATGCTCGTTTTGGAGCACGTAACATGCAGCGCATTATCCAAAATGAAGTTGAGGGTAAAATTGCAAAAATGTTACTATCAAATCCAAATATTAAAAATCGTACACTTATTTTCTAAAAAGAATGAAAATATATTTTACCGCTACTACTTCGCAAGATTCTTATAAGAAGAACTATCATGAAATCCTTTCGCAGCTAGAAAAAGTACGTGGAATGAAAGTGGTATCAGGTGAACAAATTCTTGATAGAAAATTACTTTCCAAAGATAAGAAACTTACGAGCAAGAAGATTTTTGAAAGAGAAAAATCACTTATAGATAAGGCAGATATTGTCATCGCCGAAGTAACGCAGCCATCTACAGGAGTCGGCGGGGAAATTGTATATGCACTTATTCATAAAAAGCCAGTGCTTGCTCTTATTTTTGAAGAAAATGAAGATGCACTTACCCCAATGGTAGAAGGAAATACCTCAGACAATTTATTTTTAGAGCATTACACTCTTGAAAATCTTCATCTAAAACTTCAAAACTTTCTTGAACACGCAAAAAGAGCACAACAGAAAAAAGGCAAACTTATTGTTATCGACGGGGGAGATGGTTCAGGAAAGGCAACACAGGCAAAGCTTCTTATAGATTATCTAAAAAAGAATAAATATAAGGTAAAATCCGTGGATTTTCCTCAGTATTACTCCTCATTTTCAGGAAAGACAGTCGCTATGTTTCTCAGAGGCGAATTTGGAGAGCTTGACGCAGTTTCGCCTTACCTAGCATCAATGCCTTATGCATTAGATCGAGCATCAGTAAAAGAAGAAATGGAAGAATTTCTCGCAGAAGGGGGAATCATTGTTGCAAACCGCTATGCAACCTCAAATATGGCTCATCAGGCTGCAAAAATCCCTTCAAAAACAGAAAAGAAGAAGTTCCTAGACTGGGTTTACGAACTAGAATATAAAGTTTTAAAAATCCCAAAGGAAGATGTGGTTGTGTATCTTTATGTCCCTTGGGAAATTGGTTACGAACTTACTAAAAATAAAAGCGATCGCGCCTATTTAAAGGGAAAAGCGCATGATATTGCAGAGGCAGATATGCAACACCGCCAAGATGCTGAAAAAATGTATCTCGCCCTCGCAAAAGAAAAGGGTTGGATTCAAATCAACTGCACAGAAAAAAATAAGCTACTAACTATTGATGAAATTCATCAAAAGTTACTGGCCCATTTGACATTTATTTAGAATGTGATATCCTAACTTTAAGAATGGATAAAAAGCTATCATTCCTGGTCCTCGTGTTTTTCCTCGTGCTTGGCACTTTCGCCACTGTTTTGTTCCAAAAAGAAGCCAGACAAACACGCGCTGCAAGCCAGGTTCCTGATGCTGTTCAGTCATTTATCATTGTCTCTACAAAGGGAAACGAGTGCACTGTTAATGCAGTAGTGCGTGATCACGAACAAAAAGGTGTGGCAAATAAAGAAGTTTGTTTTACAGCCTCAGTCGGAAATCCTTCTTCACCATGCGCAATAACAAATGAATCAGGCATAGCTGAAATAACAGTTACTTCCACAACTCCAGGAAGTGGCCAGATTTCAGCACAAGTTACAAACCACTTCCAAATTCCAACTCAAGTTAGTTGTCAATTCTCACAATAATTCTATGAAAAAGATCACAAAAGCAGTAATACCTGCGGCTGGCTTTGGTACTCGTTTTTTACCTCAGACAAAAGCAATGCCAAAAGAGATGTTGCCGATTGTTGATAAACCAGTTATTCAATATGTCGTTGAAGAAGCGGTTGAAGCGGGAATTGAGGATATTGTCATTGTCACTGGTTGGAATAAGCGCTCAATTGAAGATCATTTTGATTATCCTTACGAACTTATAATGAGACTCCAAGAATCAGGAAAAGATAAGCAGGTCGAAGTTGTTAAAAGCGTGGCTGAAATGGCCAACTTTATCTATATTCGCCAAAAAGGTCCGATTGGTAACGCAACGCCAATATGGAATGCGCGAAATATTATTGGCGATGAACCATTTATGGTGCTTTTTGGCGATGACTTTATTATCTCAAAACCAAAGAGCCGCGCCAGGCAGCTTATTGAAGCATATGAGAAATATGGCGCATCTGTACTCTCATCAATGAGAAAACCAACTCCAGATGATTCAAAACGTTATGGCTACGTAGCCGGCCAAGAAGTTGACCCTGGTGTTTTTAAAGTTTCCGATATTATCGAGAAACCTGGTCCTGACAACATGCCTTCAGATATGGCTATTATTTCTGGTTATATATTTACACCAGAGATCTTCGATTGCATTGACCATATGATAAAAAATCAGATGGTAGGCCATGGTGGTGAGTATATTTATACCGATGCCCTAAATCTTTTACGCGCACAAGGGCAGGATGTTTATGCAAAAGAAATTGAAAATGCTAAATATTACGATACTGGCAACAAGCTGGAATATATGAAAACCATCGTAGAACTAGCCATGGGACATGAAGAAATTGGGGAAGATTTTAAGAATTATTTAAGAACTGTCGACACGAAGTAGTACGATTGCATCTTTCTATTCCTCATGCTACAATAGGGCATTGAAGTTTTCTTGAGCACATCTGTTTTCACATATTTCCTGTCCGTTAGCGGATTTGAAAACAGAAATTATTATTAAGGAAATATATATATGAAAAATACTGATCCAGCAGAGCTGCTTACTTATGGTCTTCACTTAGGACATAAGAAAAATAAAATTCATCCTAAAGCCCAACGCTATATTCACAGTATAGAAAAAGGTGTTTCTATTATCGATCTTTTCCAAACAGCAGATTACCTTGATAAGGCTAAAGCTTTCGCCGAAGAACTTGGAAAAAATAACAAGAACCTTATTGTCGTGGCTTCAAAAAGAGGAGCACGCGAAGTAGTAACCGAACTTTGTAAAGAACACAATGTTCCTTACATGACAAACAAATGGGTCGGTGGATTCCTCACAAACTTTGAGCAAGTACTCAAAAATATTCAAAAAATGAATAAGATGCGTGAGGATGAAGTTTCAGGTGAATGGGAAAAAATGCCTAAGCACGAAAGAGTTGCTGAACATAAAAAATTACACCGTATCGAAACAATCTATTCAGGCGTTTCTTCTGCTACACAGCTTCCTGATGCTCTTTTCGTAGTTGATATTCGTAAAGAACATAATGCCGTTAATGAAGCTGGACAAACAAACATTGCGACAATTGCCATCGTTGACACCAATGTAAATCCAGAAGACATAACATATCCAATACCAGCTAATGATGATGCTGTCCTTAGTATAAAATATATTTCTGAAGCTATTATTAAAACTTACGCAGAAGCTAAGGAAAAAGCAATGGCAGCTGCAGTTAAAAGTGAAGAAAAAGCTAAAAAATGAAAGATATAGAAAAAGTAAAACAACTTCGTGAGGAATCTGGCGTTTCATACGCAATGTGTTCACAGGCACTCAAAGATGCTAATGGAGATATTGCTAAAGCACGCGAATTCTTAAAGAAAAAGGGCGCCGAAGTTGCTGAAAAGAAATCGGGAAGAGAAACTGGTCAAGGAGCTGTATTTACCTATATTCACCATAATAAAAAAATTGGTGCAATGGTTACAGTTATGTGTGAAACCGACTTCGTCGCAATGAATGAAGATTTCCAGAAACTAGGTAATGATATTGCGATGCATATTGCTTCAATCGCACCTGAAAATAAAGAGGCACTTATGTCATCGTCCTTCATAAAGGACCCAAGTCTTACAATCGAGCAACTTATCAAAAACGAAATTCTCAAGATCGGCGAAAACATCACCATTGGTGAGTTTAACCGCTCCGAAATCTGATACAATTGATCGTATCTATGGATACACAATCAATTGAACAAGAATTTAAATCTCAGTCACAGCATTCTATTTCACAACTCAGTGATGAAATTCGTCAAATTCGTACAGGTAAGGCAAGTCCTTCTCTAGTTGAAGATCTCGATGTTATGACCTATGGTGGCCAGATGAAAATGAAGCTCAAAGAGCTTGCAAGTATCGCCACAGAAGGTCCAACCACTATTATTATCGATCCCTTTGATCCAGCGACAGTTCAAGACATTGAGAAAGCCTTCTTAGCTTCTCCGCTACAACTTAGTCCTCGTGTTGAAGGGAAAATGCTTCGCATAATTACACCGCCTCTTTCAACCGAACAAAGAGAAAAATTTGTAAAACTCGTCAATCAAAAAGTCGAAGAGACAAAAAATAATATTCGTTATCATCGCGACCATGCACGAAAAGGATTAAAGTCTCTTCTAGATGACAAAGCAATTACAGAAGATGAAAAATTTCGTTTTGAAAAAACCATTGATACTCTTACAAAAGATTTCTCCGATAATCTCGAAGAGCTAAAAAAGAAAAAGCACGATGAGATTATGAGTATATAAGTATATGTTCACAATATTAATTTTCTTTATTGTCTTAAGTATTCTCGTTATTATTCACGAATGTGGCCATTTTATAGCCGCAAAACTCAACGGAATTAAGGTCGAGGAATTTGGCTTTGGACTTCCACCAAGAATATTTGGTTTCCATATTGGTGAGACACTCTATAGCTTAAATGCGTTGCCATTTGGAGGTTTCGTAAAGGTTTTGGGCGAAGAGGAAGAAGAACTTAATGGCAAAAAACTTTCTAAAGAGGACTTGGGGCGAGCTTTTTCTCGAAAAAAAAGCTGGCAAAAAATTATGGTTCTTGTTGCTGGAGTAACCTGCAACTTTCTTTTGGGCTGGTTTATTATGTCGTATCTTTTTACTCGAGGCGTACCGGTTCCAAGTAATATTGTGAGTGTAGAAGAGGTTGTCGCAAGCTCACCAGCAGAAAAAGCTGGGCTTCAAAAAGGGGACAAAATTCGATCAATGCAATTTAATGAAACGAGCGAATCTATAGAGACAACTGAAGAGCTTACCGCCTTTGCAAAAGAACATGGTGATGAAGAGATAGGACTAACAGTTCAAAGAGGAGAAGAAAATCTTACTTTATCTATTATTCCACGCAAAAATCCTCCAGAAGGCCAGGGGGCACTTGGACTCGTAATTAGTAATTATGAAATTAAGAAATATTCAATAACCGAGGCGCCAATTCTTGGACTTACCGAGTCATTAAAAATGACAAAGCTTATTTTTACCGAATTTTCAAAAACTTTATTTAGATTTGTAACTTTCCAAAAGCAAGAGGCAGAAATTGCAGGACCTGTTGGCATCGCGCGTCTTACTTCTGCAGCGGCACGCCAAGGCATGGACGCACTTCTACAAATGATTGGACTCCTATCCTTAAACCTCGCCGTCATCAATATTTTGCCATTTCCTGCGCTTGACGGCGGCCGTCTCGCGCTTGTTCTATATGAAATGATTTCTCGAAGAAAAGTAAATCCAAACATTGAGCGTAAACTAAATATGGCTGGATTTGCATTTTTACTTTCTTTAATTGCACTGGTTACTGTCAACGACATTATTAAGTTAATAAAAGGTTTATGAACTTAAATTACAAAAATATAACTATTTCTGGAAAAATTGGTGTTGGCTCGACAACCTTAGCAAAGAGAGTTGCCGAGATTCTTGGTTGGAAGTATATAAATGCCGGCGCACTACAGCGAGAATATGATCGACAACAAGGTAAGGATGAAAATCTACAAGGAGCTCTTAAGCGAAGTGATGATCATGAAAAAGAAATGGAAGCTCAAGCAAAAAAAGTACTCAATGAGGAAAGCAATGTTGTATATGAAGCATGGCTTTCTGGATTTGTCGCACGAGACATTACTAGCGCACTAAAAGTACTTGTGATTTGTTCTAAAGACGATGTGCGTGTTGATCGTGTTATGAATAGAGAAAACGTTAATCTTGAAACCGCAAAACAATACATTAAGATTCGTGAGGAGGAAAATATTGCAAAATGGAAGGAATTATATGGAACCGATGATTTCTGGAATCCAAAAGATTATGATCTTGTCGTAGACACGTATTCATCTGGACCCCTCCAAACGCTTGGTAAAGTGCTCGACACCCTTGGATATAAAGGACCACTTTAATATGAGCTTTTCACATATAACCATTGCAGGTAAAATTTGTACAGGCAAATCAACATTGCGCCAACAGCTTCAAGACAGTCTTAAATGGGATGGATTCTCAACAGGAGAAATTTTTCGGGCCTATATAAAAGAACACAATCTACAGTTAGAACGCGTCGAAGAACAAGATAAAATTGGCAGAGATGTCGACGCAATGATTCAAAAACGCCTCAGAGAT
>CAZTOA010000045.1:0-7401 GCA_964614975.1 uncultured Gammaproteobacteria bacterium
TTCGTATGTAATGTTGGATTTTCTCGGCGATAGTGTACTGTCACTTGTGACGTCAATCCACCTTTATAAAACGTACCCCGAATATAAAGAGGGGGATTACACAGATATAAAAGCGGCAATTGTTAACACAAATAGTCTATACGAAGCGGCCAGTCCACTGGGGCTCGGCGAATATCTATATCTATCAAAAGGTGAGCAAGAGAATAATGGTCGTGAAAATGTATCTATTTTGGCAGACTGTTTTGAAGCTGTAATTGGGGCAATATATCTTGAACATGGATTTGAAGTCGCCTATGTTTTTATTAATACATTCTTATTTAAGGATGTGCTTGATAACATAGTTACAAAACGACTTTATCTACCAGCAAAAAATATCTTACAAGAACACTATCAGGAGAAATATAAAAAACTTCCTGTTTATAAAGTACTTGACGAGACTGGACCAGAGCATAGTAAGACATATAAGGTAGGCGTATTTGATAATGAGCAAATGCTCGGAGAAGGATCAGGAAAATCGAAAAAGCAAGGTGAGGAAGAAGCGGCACGCGGCGCTTTACAAAAGTTAGGAATATGATATAATTTTCGTCTAGTTATGGCACTAAGAATAAAACTTTCACGCATTGGCCGAACAAACGACCCTAAATATAGGATTATTGTTTCTGAGGCTAAAACCAAAAGAAATACAAAGTATGTCGACAAAATTGGATTTTATGATCCAATTCCAAATCCTTATGTACTTCAGGTTGATACTGAAAAACTTACCTACTGGCTTAGCAAAGGAGCTCAACTTACCGAGGGTACCTCAAAATTATTAAAGAAACATGCAAAAACTCCTACAGTTTCTTCTTGAAAACCTAGTCGCGCATTCTGATGAAATTGCGATTGAGCATGAAGTTGATAATGACATCCAAAGGTTTAATGTTACGTTAAATGCCGATGACTATTCACGAGTAATTGGCAAGCGCGGACTTACAATAAAAGCTCTCACTGACATCTTAAAGCTTTACGAAGCAAAAAACTCACCAGAATCACATACCCGCATCTTCATAAATACCCAAGCTTAACTAGAAGGCTTCTTACTTAAGCGCTTACTTAAACGGATTTAGTTTTATTGGATAATTGAGTGGAATATCTTCGTCTTTCACACTGATCTTTGTGTATTTTGCTCCTCTTGACGTGAAATATTGTTCTGCTTGGCGTGCAAAGGCTAAGGCCATAGGATTTATTCCTGTTAATGTCTCGCTTCCTGCAGCTATTTCTTTAGTGTGAAAAGTTATGGTAAAACTAATATCCCATATCTGAGGGTTAAGTTTGTTCGGCCTTAGGAGTAAATTTTCTAGAGACAATATACGAGCTGATTTATATGGATAATCTCTTAGTAATATTTTCACCTGGTCCAGGGTGCCAACCGCATCAATAGTCATTACTACTTTAGCCTTCGAATCAGCTGCGAAAGGAGAGGTCTTTTTTAGGAATAGCATTCCAGTAACTGCTTGAAGATTGTCTACTACTGGATATATTGAAAATTGGTCTTCTTGTTGCGGATAGAGTGTGTTTAATATGAGGAGTAGTTGATTTAAGTCGGTAACATTAACTGATTCAATGAGGCGAAGACGTGCCTCTTGTTTCGAGATTTCAGCATCAAGTTCATTATTTTTATTCTTCAGGTCCGTATATACAATCAGCTGCTGCGGTAAAAAGGAAATACCAAGGAAAAGAAAAATTAATATAGCAACCCCATAGATGAGATTATTCTTAATAAGAATAAATTGTGGTGAAGTGACTAATTGTGTTTTATTAAAACGTGACATCTAATGAAAATTGAACTTCTTTGGATCCTTCCTTGTTAAAAGTAATGTTGCTAGTTCGAACTGTCGTAAATTGTTTTTTAAAATCATCTGTTTCTATGTGCGAAAGAAATTTTGTCATGGCTATGATATTAGGAAATAATACGTGCACGACAGCCGTTCCATTCTTTTGAATATTTATGCTAGTAAGCTTTCCAGATTCAGTAGAGTTGGGTAATTCTTTCATAAGTGTTTCATAATAAGTAAGAAATGGGGGTTCGGCCTTCATAACTGCATCTATCGCCTTATATTTTTCATTGAGCAGTAAAGCCGAAGTTTCTTTTTCTTGGTTCTTAACTACTCTCCTCATTAATTCATTGTGATAATTTGATTTTGTTTCAAGTGTAAGCTCAAGATTTTTCTTTAAGACAAAAATTGCAGACAAAGATAGCAACACAACAGCGCCTGAAACAATAGTTAATAATCGCAGGAGAAATACAGCTCGCTGAGCAATCTTTGAAGTTTTATGTTGATGGAGTAAGTTAATTTCCAAGCTCATAGTTATTTAGATGATTACTGGAGACATGCACCTACTGCTGGCAATAAAATATTCCAATCATGTACAAAGTAATCGACAACGGAATTTTTCTTAAAAAATGATGAAATGTTACTCACCTCGACAGGTACGCCAAGTGATTCAGATAGCTTTGTATCAATCCCTGCGAATGCAGAACCCTCACCAAAAATATATGCCTTAGAAATATTTCTCGATGTCATTTCTTTTGAAGAGATAATAAAACGCTTTAATTCGTCTACAAACTCATTGAATGGGGCGCTTATAATTGCAGGTAAGTTATAAGGAGCCTGAATGGGTAAAAATCCCACTTTCTCTATTGCTTCCTTTATTTGTAGAGGTGTAATTGTAAGATTTGCTTGAATATCCTTATAGAAAATGCTCCTTCCGATAGCAAAATTGTGCACCTGCACGGGCATCATTTCCTTTAGATTATAAAGGTAAAGCGAGGTTGAGGTCTCACCAAAGTTAATATAGACCTGCATCTCTTCTTCTTGCTCCTTCTTTTCGTAGATCTTGCTAAGAAGTCGAAGTGTTGCGCTTGTTTCGTTTTCAACGGATATGGGCGTAAGAGAAGCTGCGGTAGCAATCTGCGTCGCATGTTCAATAACGCCGACTGAGGCCGCGACAAGTAAAATAAGCGACTTTCCTTTTTGCTTGTCTTTCTTTAATGGGAAAATGTCCATACTTACTTTTTCAATTGGTATAGGAATAAACTGATCGGCCTGATAGCGAATTGCTGATAAGAGCTCCTTTTCCGTTAATAAAGGCATTTCAAATACGCGAGTATAACTTTGGCTGTCTGGAATAACTATGTGCGCGTCACGTTTTTTTATTTGAGCGTCGTTAAGCAGTTTTTGAATGGCATCAGATGTTCGCTTAACATAATCTTCAGCAGTTGTTGCATAAGGATTAAATTCAACATCAGTCAATGCGGCCGAATGAGCAATAAGTGTGCCTCCACTCATTTCAGCATCAACAACCTTAAGGTATTGCTCACCAATATCAAGAGTAAACGTTGTAGACGACATATTATAAGTATGTGAAAACTCGTCGTATAAGTCAATAAGAGCGCAGTTTTATTTTAGTTTGGTAGCCCAATGAAGAAACTTCTTCAGCTCTTCCTGTGGGGCCATTTTGATTAATATTAAAGGAAATCGATACGAGTGGAGGGCTAACTTCAGAGACGTATGAACATCGCATTGTAAAGTTTGTAACAAGCGATTTTGTATTTGTAAGATTTACTGAACTACTTCCTAATCCAGAAGCGGAGCTTGATGCTATCTTAAAACTATCTTGTGTAAACGAAAACCACGTGCCGTCTTTATCTTTAAAGAAAAGTTCACCTGTTGCTGACGGCACTGAACTTGTGCAAACTTGATTTGCAGTCGTAGGTGGTTCAGCACTATGTATGCTAATCGCATTTTGTTTCAAAAGACTTTCCATAACAGTTAATGCATTGTCGCCGTTTCTCTTTGTATCTCTGAGGACATATACTTTTTTCTGTGCTCGCAAACTAGCGAAATACATTGCAAACATTGCGGGCACTATTAATGCAAAAATGCTTATGACGATTACAACTTCAAGAAGGGTATAGCCTTTTTTGTGTGTTTTTACTCCCATTTTGTTAATATTGTATTAATTGGTAGACTGAAAACATTACCACCATCTTTCCAATCGACTTGGATTACAACCTGAACCTGAGATGTTAAACTCTGCGTCAAAGTAACCTCTCTTCTATATATATCGCGAAGCCCAAAAAGTGATCCGCAATCGCCAACAGTTGGCCACGAGATATCATTGTCTCCGTCATATACTCCGTCATCAAAGCAATAGGTTTTTCCATTTGGCCCAACTCCTGCATATGTTGTATAAAATGTTGCCCAGTCAACTTCCTTCTCGCCGCGTAGCCACTCTTCAAGTTCCTCAGCATAACGAGTAGCGATTAGTTTCTGTTCATTAAATTTTGTTCTTTTAATAGATTGTCCTGTTGAATAGGCAACACCTAAAAATGTTAAAGACAAAATAGTAACGAAAGCAAGTACTTCCAAGAGCGAAAGCCCTTTTTGTGAACGAAAATGAGATATTACTTTCATGTTTTAGCTACATGAACAATCAGGATCTACTTCTGAACTTACTGTCCCAGAAGTTTCAATAATAATTTTTCGGCATTGGTTATGGTAAATATTGCGAATGAGGACACAGCGATCCGATGTTAAAGTGGTGCCTCTACCAAATGGATTAAAAACTGCAGAGGATGTCGCCGTCTCAAATTCATTACCTTTAAATTCATAGCTTTGCAACACCGCACATCCTCCAGGCACAACACTAAAACTCGTATCGCCCCACAAAATGCTATATGTTCCCGTATAGCCAACACAAGGTTTTTCACCAGAATTAACCTGTTTCTTTGCCAACTCAACCCCCTCAACAAAAGCCTCTGTATCAGCCTCTAGTCTTTTTTGTTGATCAAAGCCTCTGTACGAAGATAACGCACCAATAGTTAAAACAGCGGTTATTGCAAGCACAATCATGAGTTCTAGGAGGGTAAATCCTCGCTGATTAACGCTGTCCATAAGAGCTAAAGCAGTAATTACAATTATGCGTAGAACCACAAAGGCCCGGCGTTGGTGTAAGTGCACACGGTGTAGGTTCTGGTGAATTTAACTCACTTCGCAACACATAATCTGAACCATCAACACTTTCATAAAAGTAGCTTTTGACTGGATAATCAGGATCCTGTGGAATCTTACTCATATATGTATTATTAGTATCAGTAAGCCCTGCTGTGCCAAAAGGAAGCCCCATGGTAATAGTAACATTCGGTGTAGGATATCTATTATTAATGCTTTTATATTGTTCTAAAGCAGAGCGGATTTCTCCAATTTCAGTTTTACGCTTTGAATCTTCCGCTTTATTACGAATAGTTGCGAATGAAATTGAGCTAATCGTAGAGATAATAGCGAGAATTGCTATCACAAGAAGAATCTCAATAAGCGTAAATCCCTTGTTCATAGCTTTAGCATAACACGAATATCAATTCAACGTCAACTCGCGGGTTGTAAAGGAAGAAGTTTTTCTTTACTAAGGAAAATGATGAGGTAATCGAGCGTGAATTCGGGGTAAATATTATTGTTTAGTTGATATTCAACTTCAATTATTTTTTCTAAGGCAGTAATGATATTGCTTCGCTGCGCATTCGTTAGCGTTGCTCCATGGGCAAGATCATAAAAGAATGCGCGAAGCTGATGAATTGCTTCACCGTGGAAACCTTTGGATAACCCGCTTGATGCGGCTAAAAAATCCGCGAGCGATGCGCCCTTATCAAATAAGCCCATTTCGTTAAGCAGTGATGTGTCAGATTCTGTGTCGTCAGACAATCGCACAACCTTACAGCGCGAAAGAATTGTGGAAAGTATTTTATATTCATCGCTCGCAACTAGAAAAAAAGCATTATGTTCATTGCGCTCTTCTAGTGTCTTGAGAAAAGCATTTTGGCTTTCTTTTTTTACCTTATCAAAATCGAAAAGCACATACATGCGCATTCTAAATGCTGGTTGAATAATTTCTTTATTAATTTCTCGTATTTCATCAATCGAAATTGTTTCTTTCTCACCGAAATAATAAATGTCTTTTATTTCGTGAGTTTTTGCAATATTGTCTATATATTCTTTCGCGTCATCATTATTACTCGAAACAAGCAGGGTAGGAAGCATATGGATTGAATTTTACACCATGATTACTTATAGTGAAATGATATGACAGTCCCAACGAAGCAATTTCTTGAAGTATTAGTGACGAACAAAATTATTTCTGCCGATCAGGCCCAGAAATGTGAAGTCGACGCACTGCAAAAGAACATACCCATTGATGAATATTTAGTACAAAATTCGGGCGTCGCAGAGATTGAAATCGTCAAAGCAAAAGCAACAGTACTCAATATTCCTTGGGTAACGGGTGAATCAATGCCTGTCGCGCCACAAGCTCTAGCACTGGTACCAGAATCATTGGCGCGAAAATATCTTCTCATTCCTTTTGAGCTTAATGAAAAGGAAGGAACGCTTAAGGTTGCTATGGTTGATCCTTTTGATGTCCAAACTATTGGCTTTCTACAGAAAAAGACTGCAATGCGTATTATTCCTACCCTCGCGCTTAAAGAGGATTTAATAAAAACCATTGATATTGTATATACCCAGAGTCTATCGCCAAATATTACTGAAGCATTAAAAGAGTTTTCGCCAACTGACATTAATACCGTTAAGGCTGATCAGATCGGTGACTTTATTAAAGAAGCTCCAATAGCAAAAATAGTAAAGACAATTTTAGAGTACGCAGTAAAAGGACGCGCTTCAGATATTCACATTGAGCCTCAAGAAGAAAGAACACGCATTCGTTATCGTATTGATGGCATGTTACAAGAAAAGTTATCGCTGCCAAAAACTATTAACGATTCGCTCATTTCTCGTATCAAAATTATCTCAGGATTAAAGATTGATGAAAAAAGAGCGCCGCAAGACGGACGCTTTAATTTTAGAATGGGCGAGGATGAGGTTGATTTGCGCGTATCAACACTACCGACGGTTCATGGTGAAAAAGTAGTTATGAGACTTTTGAAAAAAACGGGTGGAATTCCAACGGTAGGTGATTTAGGTCTTCGTGGACCACAATTAAAGGTATTGGAAGAGGCAATGTTAAAACCGTATGGAATTGTTTTAGTCACTGGTCCGACCGGATCGGGAAAATCAACAAGTCTCTATTCGATGCTGAACAGAATTAATAAACCAACTGTTAATATTGTCACACTTGAAGACCCTGTCGAATATCAGCTCGCAGGCGTAAACCAAGTACAGATTAATCCCCAGGCAGGTCTCACTTTTGCAACTGGTTTACGCGCATTCTTACGACAGGATCCAAATGTTATTCTCGTTGGAGAAATTCGCGATTCAGAAACGACGCAGCTTGCGTTGCAAGCTGCTCTTACAGGACATTTGGTTTTCTCAACGCTCCATACAAATGACGCCGCCACAGCAATTCCTCGTC
>CAZTOA010000046.1:0-2499 GCA_964614975.1 uncultured Gammaproteobacteria bacterium
TAGATAAATATTTTAAACCGTTTATAAAAAACGTTAAGAAAACGCTTGATACAGCAGGAAGAGAATCTGGTGAGCGTATATTAGGAAAAGATCCAAAGACAGGGAGAACTGTGCTTGTAAGATTAAGCAAATTTGGACCTGTTGCTCAAATTGGAACACCAGAGGAACTTGGAGAAGAAAAGCCACATTATGCCGGACTTATGCAAGGTCAGTCAATTGAGACCATTACTCTTGATGATGCGATGCGCTTGTTTGGGCTTCCTAAGTCGCTCGGTATGGTTAATGATCGTGAAGTGGTTATTAATCGAGGTAGATTTGGTCCTTATATTAAATATGGTGAAGACTACATAAGTATTCCAAAGACGCTTGATCTTTTTAGCATTCAACTTAACGATGCGATGCCAATAATTGAGGAAAAGATGAAGGAAAAAGCACCAATAGGAGAATATGAAGGAATGCCAATAACAAAAGGAGTTGGAAGATTTGGACCCTATGTTAAATGGAATAATAGCTATATATCCATTGGAAAAAGATCGGGTTTTGAGTTTGCAACTATAACAGGTGATCAAGGGATTACGCTAATCAAGGAAAAAGAAAAGAAGGATAAAGAGCGAACTATAAAGGAATGGAAAGAAGAAAAAATCCGCATTCTTCAAGGCAAATGGGGTCCTTTTATCAAAGTTGATGGTGATAAAAAAATGTATCGACTTACAAAATTACCAAGCGATAAAGAAGCTCAAAAACAAGCCATTGATGCGATGACATTAGAAGAAGTTAAGAAGCTGATTCGCAAGTAGCTCGGACTTCTTCGACAAGCTGGAGGCTGCGTTCCGCAGCCGTTCCAGTGTGTAAGCGAATATCGTCTGCAAAGATTTCTTGTAGAGTTTCAGCTGAAAGTCTTGAAATATTCTGTAGCTCGCTACTTTCTGTTGCGAGAGCTATAAGTGGATTCGCTTTACCTTTCTCAATCGCTTCGGAAGCTTCTAATGCAATTTCTCGTAGAGCTTCATGAGTAGCTTGACGGTCTGCCCCTTCTTTAACAGCGATAGCTAACACCTTCTCAATCGCGGCAAATGGTCCATAAGTATCAAGGTGTCGTTGCACAGCCGTCTCATGAATATTTAATCTATGAATTAACGTATCTGCTCGCTGTAGCGCCTCATCAATCCTAAAAAACATATCTGGGTTTGTTATGCGGCGATCACCAAAGTCGTCTATACCACGTTCTAAAACCTGATTCATCGCGACATTGTGGACATTAACTTGATCGCCTAATACGCCACGCGAAAGCGACATAATATTTTCAGCTCCAACAGGATTCTTCTTCCACGGCATTGCCGACGAGCCAACCTGTTTTTTCCCTCGTGACTCTGACCATTCGCCAAAAGGTGGCGATTGCAAAATCCGCGCATTAAGCCCAAATTGATATAAACTATCTGCAATTCCCATCAATGCATCAGCAATCCATACATCATATTTTCTAGGCCCAATTTGTGTCGTAATAAGAGAGGGTCTTAATCCAAGACGATCCATAACCATTTCTTCAAGTTGAGCTGCGTTCATATCTGATTCTTTCAGTATTTCTTCAAATGAAGCCGCGCTTCCTACAGCTCCCTTTATTCCTTTAGCCCGAATATTATCTAAGGTCCATACAAGTTTTTTTCGATCCTCAAGCAAATTAAAAGCGTGAACGCTGAGTCTATAGCCTACTGTAATCGGTTCAGCAGGCTGAATATGTGTCCATCCTATACAAGGCATCTTTGCAAGCTCTTCAATACGTTCAGCAAAACTTAAGAGTAATACATCAATCTCAGATAGAATAATTTCAAGAGCTTCCTTACTGCGCATTGCGTCAACATTTGAAGACATATCCTCAGAAGTCATCCCATGATGGATAACGCGCCCACCGACTTTTGCCACTTCCTGAAACGCACGAATTCCGGCAACTGTATCATGTCGCGTTTCTTTCTCAATCTCACAAAGCCTCTCAAAATCAATCTCACCAACATGTGCTTCTAAATCAGCGAGTTCCTCATCTGTAACCAAGCCAGCCGCATGTTGAGCTCTTGCAACTTCAGTCCAAAGTTGCGAAGCAAGGTGCCATTTATGATTTTCTGACCAAACTTTACGCATGCCTTCGCTTCCGTAGCGATAAGAAAAAGGGGATTGAAAAATATCGAAGTTTGTCACGCTTCCAGTATAGCAAAAGTTTTCTCTCACCTCAGTGCACAAATATTGCGCATTTAGGTGAGAGACGAAAACCGAACCGGACTTCATCGTTTCGTCGTCCATATGTCCATGCAACCGGACACACAGTCGACGACGAATTAATCCGACACGCTTTGTGTCTTCGTCTCATCACACCTCTAGGAGTCTCTCTGCGCCAACAGGTGGCGCTTCAGATCTTCCTGGCGACTAACCGATACGCGGTACACTTCCGTAGCGAGGCCGAGTGCCTCCATGCCGCGAATGATGTAGCCGCTCACATCTATTTGCCAC
>CAZTOA010000046.1:2509-7201 GCA_964614975.1 uncultured Gammaproteobacteria bacterium
GTGCCATCCTTCTCCATGACCGAGTAGGCCGAATAAGAAGTTGTTCCTGCTCACATCCTTGGTCTCAAATTCCCGGCTGCCGAACGTATGGCAGATCGAGTTGATGGACCACGTAATGTGGTGCACGAAAAAGATCCTTACGAGTCCACCCCAGAGCATGGCCATCCACGCGGCCTTCCATGTGCCGCCGATCATTCCCCCAATTGCGAATGGGGTCAGCAGACTCAAGGCTACCCAGAAGAAGAAGGTCTTCTCGAACCATCGAGCCACTGGATCACTCGAAAGGTGTTGTGCGTACTGCGGGCTGGATTGGTAAGGGCCAAGCATCCACCCAATATGGGCGTGGATGAATCCATCAAGCGGACTGTGCGGATCGCCCTCCTTGTCAGCTTTGGCGTGATGCTCTTCGTGGGTACGTGACCACGATATCACGCCGCCTTCGACTGCCATCGATCCCAGCATGAACCAGAAGGTTTTCAGCCAGTCGGGAACAACGAAGGCGCGATGAGTCGCGAGGCGATGATAGCCGATGGTGATGCCGAGACCACTGAAGTAAATCCCGGCTACCAGCAGGGCAACGTCCAACGGTGTTACCCACTTCATCCACCAGGTCCAGATCGCGTAGAGAGCTCCAAGGAACGGAGCAACTACCACGATTACGGTCAGTACTTTTTCCGTTCGCATGGGAAGTCTCCTGTAAAAGTGTGACTGCAGGTGTGCAGCAAAGTCATTATACAGTTTTGTTAAAAACGCCTGAAAATCTGGTTGATTTTTACACCCCTATCCTTTAACATGCACTAATGCGGAAGTATATCTTTATATCTGGAGGAGTAATCTCTGGCCTTGGAAAAGGCATTACTTCAGCCTCCATAGCCTATCTTCTAAAGTCCGCCGGCTACAAGGTCGTCCCAATCAAATGCGAGAACTACTTAAACATTGATTCTGGCACAATAAACCCTATCGAACACGGTGATCCATTTCTTTGCGAAGACGGCTTAGAAGCAGATATGGATATCGGCACCTACGAAAAATTTCTTCACGAAGATATGGGCCGATCAAATTTTATGACCGTCGGCCAAATATATCGCTACGTTCTTGATAAAGAAAGACGTTTTGAGTATGGCGGAGAGGATGTCGAGGCAATTCCACACGTTACAGATGAAATTCTTCGTCGTTATGAGCAGTCACTTGATGAACAAGAAGGCGACATAGCGGTTATTGAACTTGGTGGAACCGTTGGTGAGTATCAAAACGTACTATATTATGAAGCAGCGCGAATTCTTTCATTCAGAAAACCAGGTGATGTTATCCATGTTCATGTGAGTTATATTCCAAATCCACAGCATTTAGGTGAACCAAAAACGAAACCAGCACAACTTTCAGTTAGAATGCTAAATTCAATGGGAATTCAGCCAGATATATTGATTGGACGCTCTACAAGGCCGCTTGATAAGCGACGAATTGAGCGACTTTCGTTATTCTGTAACCTTGATCCTCGCGATGTCATGACTAGCTATGACGTAAAAAGTGTCTACGAAATTCCACTTATATTAAATGATCAAAATATTGTTGAACGCATTACCACAAAGCTTCAAATTGAGAATAAACAAGTGAAAACCGATGAATGGCAAGGATTTGTTGAGCGAGTAAAGTCTAAGAAAACGAAAAAAGCACATATCGCAATTGTTGGAAAATATTTCTCAACAGGAGAATATGAACTCAAGGACTCGTATGCAGCGCTTTTTGATGCGATTGATCATGCTTGTTGGGATCTTGATTGCGAACCTGAAATTCAATGGATTAGTGCTGAAAAAGTAGAGAAAGAGGGAATGGAAAAGGTGCTCGAAGGCAAAAACGTCGACGGGATTATTGTTCCTATTGGCTGGGGAGAAAGAGGAGCCGAAGGAATGATCGCAGCAGCCTCTTATGCGCGTACAAAGAAGATTCCTTATCTAGGACTATGTTATGGCATGCAACTCGCTGTAGTGGCATTTGCACGCGATGTACTAGGTTGGAAAGATGCGAACACCGTAGAAAACGACGCCGACTCAAAGCACCCAGTCATTCACCTTATCCCAACGCAGAAAGAAATGCTTGAAAGACGCTCCTACGGCGGCACAATGCGCCTTGGATCTTGGGAAGCCTATGTTAAAGAGGGGACATATTCAGATGAGATTTATAAGAAATATGGGGCATATATAGATGAAAAGGAGCGATTGATGAGTGAACGACACCGACATAGATATGAATTTAATAACGACTTCACTGAAGACTTTGAAAAAAACGGCATGACCATTGCTGCACGCTCAAAAGTTGAAGGACTTGGAGAAATGATTGAGATAAGTAAAGATGAGCATCCATTTTATATTGGTATTCAGGGACATCCAGAATATAAGAGTCGTCCACTGAGCCCTCATCCTCTCTTCTTAGAATTTATTAAGGCTTGTACAAAAGCCTAGTTAATGCTACAATAACACCCAATTATGGCAAATTCAGTTGTATTCCACGAGACAGAAGTTAGCGTCGGCGACACCATCAACATTAGCTACGCTATTAATGATAAAGATAAGCGCAAAAGCCAGCTTTTTGAGGGTATTGTGCTTGCTGTCAGAGGCAGAGAGAGCAATAAAATGATTACCGTCAGAAAAATGACACGTAGTGGTATTGGTGTTGAGAGAATCTTCCCTATTATTTCTCCTTTCGTAGAAAAGGTAGAGATTGTCCGTGCGACACATAATAAAAAATCTAGTGTTACCTTTATCCGAACTCGTTCTAAAAGAGAAATCCAAGAGAAGCTGTATCGTTAATTCTTCCTTAATCTTCCTTTCGTATCCTATTTAAATGAATATTGGCCGTTTTGGCGAAAGCTATGCCTGTACCTACTTATTAGATAAGAAGTTTGAAATTCTTGAGCGTAATTTTTATACCCGCATCGGAGAAATAGACATAATAGCGAAAATGGGCAAGGATCTTGTATTTATAGAAGTAAAAACACGCATTGGCATAGTATCTGGTTATCCTTACGAAGCGATAACACCTAAGAAGCTATCGACAATAAGAAAAGTCGGAAGAATGTATCTGCAAAAAGTTAAGACAAGCTTTACTGGACTGCGTATCGACGTTATCTCAATAGTTCTGGCTGATAACCTCGAAGTAATCGACTTTCAACACTTTGAAAACGCAGATTTGTAGGTATAATGGGGAATGCAGAAATTGGCGGTATTTGATTTCGATGGATGTCTTGTCCACACGCTTGATGCGTGGATGATGTCTGGCCATGCGACGTTTAAGAACCTTGGCTTAACGGTAACTAATAAAGAAATTATTGATAAAGTATTTGGTGGTGATCATTATGGGGTTCAAGATCTGGGTGTAACTGATATAGACGCATTTTGGAAGGATTATACTGATCGCTATCAAAATAATGTTCACTTAGTAACCGTGCATGAAGGTGCAGCAGAAACTCTTAAGGAATTGAGATCTAATGGAATAAAAGTGGCTTTGCTTTCAAGAACTGAGCGCAGGTCTATTGATGCTGTGTTTAAACTGAATCCAACATTAGGAGCTGAGGTCGATTATATTGTTACCAGGGAAGATGTAGAACATCACAAGCCTCATCCTGAGGGTATTTATAAGATCCAAGAACATTTTGGCATTGATAGTGCCCATACCTTTGTTATTGGTGATACGAGCCATGATGTTCTAGCTGGTGAGAGTGCTGGTGCGACGACTATTTTGTACTATCCACCTCATAATGAGCCCTATTATTCTATAGATGAGATTGAGGCTCTAAACGCTGATCACCTCGTTCATAGTTTCTCAGAAATGGTGCCTATTATGATATAATTTAGCTTGCATTTGTGACCTGGCCCCGTCGTCTAGCGGTTAGGACATCAGGTTTTCATCCTGAGAATCAGGGGTTCGAATCCCCTCGGGGTCACCATCAGGGAGTTAGATACTTTGAAATCCTCTTTTAGGCCTATGAAAGGCGCTAATTCGGGAGTTCCAGAAACTAATTCCTCGTACGTGGGTGCTTTTTCGAAAACAAGCCCAAAATAGGATGCTCTATTAATAGGATCTAAGCCTTCCAACAGTAAATCTTCAAGGTGTTCCAGAAAATATTTAACTGTGGCCTTAACTGCTTCAATATCGATCCACTCTTTATCAGTTTGATATGTTTGCTTTGATAGTTGTTTTATTTGATTATCAATCTTTACCAGATCTTCTTCCATATATTTAATGGCAGTTTCTGATGATAGTACGCCGATTTTATCAGCTATAGATCGTGCATTAAGCTGTAACTGTGCAATTTTGTTATCAAGCCTTTCTTTATCATTGGTTACCGTTACCTGTCTTTTGTTCCATTGTTCTACAACGGCATTCATGAGCTCATCGATATAGTCTTGAGTTATATGAAGATTTTTAACAAACTTATATCCTTCTTTATCAAAATTTGTTTTGGAAACTCTGAAATAATGCCCTCGTTTATTACAATGGTACGCAGGGTAATACTTGCCCATCTTCCCTCGTGAGGCGCTCCCAAACAAGGGTTTCTCACAATGTGGACATAAGACATACCTTTTATATGGAAAGTCTATATTTCGAACACCTCTTTTTATTAAATAGCGTGCAGCTATATTCTTTTCTAACTTAAATTCACCTTCATGCTCAGTAATGGTTACTTTCCCCTTG
>CAZTOA010000047.1:0-7161 GCA_964614975.1 uncultured Gammaproteobacteria bacterium
GATCCAATCCCTGGAAATGAAGACGAAGTCTATGACATTATCGAACATTTATATTTGCTAGGTGTTGCTGTACGATATTCTGATGTTGCAGATCAACTTCATGCATCCGGTCATGGAAGTCAGGGCGACATGCTCTTACTCATGAGATTAACACTTCCAAAATTCCTTATTCCTATTGGTGGAACAATTCGCCACCAACGCTTATATTTGGAGCTAACGAAGCAGATGGGTTATCAAGACAAACAGGTTTATTTATTGCGGGAGGGCGAAACGGTATGGTTTGATGAGGGTGGACGCACTTCGCTTGGTGAAGTTATTATGACAAAAAATGTGTTTGTTGATGCGTATGGCGTTGGTGATGTTGGTGATACGATTCTGCG
The DNA here is from genome assembly GCA_964614975.1 of uncultured Gammaproteobacteria bacterium. Taxonomy (GTDB): domain Bacteria; phylum Patescibacteriota; class Microgenomatia; order UBA1406; family HO2-37-13b; genus OLB23. The sequence goes on from CAZTOA010000047.1 coordinate 381, forward strand.
TGACAGAATGACGCTTTCAACTGAAGGAATTGTATTTACAGTTCTTAAGGTCGCGCGAGACAATACTCTTGCCGAAAAGCCAGAATTTACTTCGCGCGGATTTATTCATGGTGCTGGAGGCACGAATATGAATGATAAAGATAAGGTGTATGATGGTGCTGCGGAACATGTAGGAAAGATCTTTGATCAGAATCGTGGTACGATGCCGTTGAAAAAAGAGCTTATTAATCAGCTAGAAAAATACTTCTTCAGGGCGACAAATAAGCGTCCTCTTGTTGTTCTTGAGACTATACAAGTCTAAATTCTCACCTCAAACTGTCCTATAGTATTGACTTTTAAAGGGAATTGTACTATAATATGGGACCATCCTGCAGTTCGTTACATGGAGTTTTTCGATGACGAAAGCATGCGATAAGTGTGGCAAGCCGGTTGAGTTCGGTAACGACGCAGCCGTACTCGAAGCGCTTTTCGTTGGAGATCCAGCTGTACTGGTTTTGAAGCTTGGGCGACACCTCCTGCCCGAAGAGGGCTGTCAGGGTTCACCGAGCCGAGCCCAGTACTTGAGTGGGCAGCCACGCGACAATCGTGGCTACAGGCTCATTCGGAGGGATGTCAGCAAGTGGCGAGCAGCCTACAATATGATGCAGGCACTCGCAACCAGGGCTTCCTCGACGTCATGACGACTCATGGATGCGAGGGCCGGCGCGCGTGCGCCGGCCCTCATCCTACTCTTTTGTTTATATCTCTCTCTAAAACCACAGTTCCACTACCAAAAGAAGCATGTATTACATGTGTATTACAAAGAACACGTTATTGTCATACAAGTGTAGTACGGGTCTCAGAAGTCCTTCCTACCTTCAAGCGAGCGCTTTAAGGTCATGTAGTCAGCAAATTCAAGTTCAGCTCCAATTGGCAAACCATACGCCAAGCGCGTAATATTTATCTGTTCCGACTTTCCATTCAGCTTATCCAGAAGCTCCTTCTTAATATACATTGCCGTAGCCTCTCCTTCAGTATTTGGATTAGTTGCCAGAATAATTTCATCAATTTCATCTTGATCTTCTAATACACGCTTAATAAGCTGTGGAATAAAAATATCATCAGGACTTATATAGTTAAGCGGGTCGATCCGACCATGCAACACATGGTAGACGCCATTGTAGTGATTTCCTGTTTCAAAAGAAAGCAAATCAAGCACATCCTCAACAACAGCTATCGTTTTTTTGTCCCTCTGTGGATTATCACAAATACTACAAAGTTCTTCGTCTGTAAGATTGAAGCACTTAATACAATAATGAGTGTTTTTCTTTAATTGTCCAAGATGCTCCGCGGCTTTTTCTAAATCTGCCTCAGGCATGCGGAGCAAGTAAAAACCTAATCTTTTCGCAGTTTTTGGTCCAATACCAGGAAGTTTTTCAAAAAACTCAATCGTTCGCTTCAGGTCTTGTGGGATTGTCATACCTTTATTTTATAAGATGGCGCAGCTCATCTGCAATGAGCGGAGCGAGAGAGACCTCTTGCAGCTTTGGAAGTGAGATTGAAGGATCTAACTGGATTGAATTACTTGCAATAATAGTGTCGATAATTGATGACTGAAGCTTTTCTGGAGCTCCTTTTACAAAGTCGTGATGCGTAGCGATGACGGTTAATGATTCGATTGTATAACTCTTTTTTAATGATTCAACGGCTGATATGATGGTGCCGCCAGTGACAATCATGTCGTCGACAACAACGACATGTTTCCCTTTTATATCGCCATGGATACCAAATGATTGTACCGTTTCACCTGTTCGCTTTTTTTCGATAACTGCCAGAGGAAAATCATTGTTGCCAAAAAGTTCTTCACCGAAGAATCTACCCTGTTCTATTCCGCCCTGATCTGGAATAAGAAGCGAAACATCTTTTAAGTCAATGCCCTTTTCTTTGAAATGTTTCGCGGTATATTGTGCAAGTGTGCGCATGCCAGTCATATTCTTAAATGGTATCGAGAACACGGCGCTTGTGGCTTCGTTATGAAGATCGATGGTATAGATTTTGTTGAAGCCGACGGTTTCGAGAAATCGTATTACCATATGAGCAGAAACTGATTCTCCTTCAAAATGCTGCATATCCTGGCGCGCATATCCAAAAAAAGGAATGACACCGATTACTTTGCGCGCTTCTTGGCGACGCAAGGCGTCGCAGAAAAGAAAAAGCTCCATAAGATGTGTGTCGGTTGGATTTGAAGTTGTCTGTACGACAATACAAATTTCATCACGGACATCTTCTAAAATCTGTACCTTAGTTTCAGAATTGCTGAAGCGAGTTATCTTTGAATCAGATAATGATATGCCAAGTTCCTTGGCAATTCCTTCAGCTAGCGGTACATTGCTTGATCCTGAAAATAATTTCATTTTTACTCTGATGATTGTTGCGAAATTTCAATTAATTTCTTTGCAGCAAGTTCTTGGGTTTTCTTGATGGCTTCATTAATAGCCTCTCCAATACGATTTTCGAGGACGCCATCAACTGTAACTTCTTTTACCTGCTGATCACCGCGTAATACGACGGTAATTCCGTTTCGTTCAACTGTAACTTCTTCTTGTTGCAAGGCCTCTTGCATCGCCTTTGCTTGCTGTTGTAATTTCTGAATGTCGCCCAAACCTTTAAGTGGATTAAACATAGTTTAAAAGTTAATTTTTAATTGGTGTTTCCTGCTGGGTACAATATTCGACAATTGCAATTTCCAGAGGTAATGATGTAATGGGACTAATTCTAAGCTGGCCGTATGCCTTTTGCAAGAGCGATATAAAAAGAGCGATCTGCTTAACCGTGAGCGACGCTAATTTTGGCGAACCCTTTTCAATGTTATATTTCCCAAGAAGCTCGATGTGTAAAACACTGAGGAGCTGTTCAATAATAAACTTAAAGTCGCTCCCTTGTTCGGCAGCCTTTGTTACCCATGTAAGAGCTTCTGTGGGATTGTTTGTTGCGAGAGATACTAGGAGATCGTTTACATCATTCGTGACACCAAGCGACTTCTGGACGGCTTCTGGGCTGGTGTCGCCTTCGAGTGAGACGATCTCAAGCATTTTTGCCGCATCTCTAAAAGATCCTTCTGCAATATGCGCAATTAAATCAAGGCTTTCTTTTTGCACAGACAACTTTTCGCCTTTTACAATGCGCTCCAACATATGCACTAAGTCTTTTCTTTCTGCTTTATTAAAATTAATGCGAATACAGCGCGACACAATAGTCTTTGGTAACGCATCAATTTCGGTTGTCGCGAGAATAAAGATTGTATGTGCCGGTGGCTCCTCAAGGCTTTTTAAAAGCGCATTGAATGCCTCCTTAGTTAACATATGAACTTCATCAACAATATAGACTTTATATTTTGAAGCTAGAGGAGAAAATTTTAGCTGCGCAATAAGCTCTCGAATATCATCAATTTTTCTATTTGAGGCAGCATCAATTTCGATGACATCCGCAGAATTGCCTTCTGTAATAGCCTTTACATTGGGATCATCAACAGGAATATCTAGCGTTGTAATTTTTTCCTTATTTATTTCTGCATTTAGAATCTTTGCGACAATGCGTGCAGTAGATGTTTTTCCTGTTCCTCTTGGTCCAGTAAATAGAAATGCATGAGGAATGGTTTGCGCCTTAAGTATTGAAGTGAGCTGTTCTTTAACGTCTTCTGTATCTAATTCGGAGAGATTGTTTGGTCTATATTTTCTATAAAACATTTAATTTGAAAGCAAATTATTTATTCCGTGTTCAATCATTTCGATCATCATCTTGTCGACAGATTTATCCTTCTCTGCTGCCAAAAGAACGACTTGGGGATAGCAAATATAGATTTCACCAACAAGCTTTTCGTGTTCATAACTAGGGTCGCCCGCATATGAAAAAGATAATACCGGGAGCGCGACCCGTTCATTCTTATATTTCGCAGCAATCTCTGTCATCTTTCTTTTTCCCACGAAAATAATATTGACCTGTGCATCTTGTTCGACACCTTTTTGGTCAAGATAATTTTGCGCTGCCGACGCGTACATTTTTCGTTCAACTTTATATCTATTTCCTACTACGATATGTATCATAGATTTTTATTGCGAAAATCTTTTTCTCGCTTGTGCTTTTCGACGCAGGCGTTCTTTTTGCTTTTCTTTTTTAAGAACCGCAGGTTTCATGAAGAATTTCTTTTTATTAACGTCCCAGTTAATATTTTCTTCTTTAGTTACTTTTGTAAAGCGTTTGAGCATTGAATCTGCGTTCTCTCCTCGTTTCTTAGTCACCACTACCATTACTGTGCACCTCCTTGGATAAATGAATTTTTAATGAAGAATGGTAAAGGTATTATATTACAATGCCTTGATGAGCGCAATGACTGATGGAAGGGTCAATTCAGAAGGATGTGAATTATTTGCTTTCGAAGAACCGTTGAGAAGCATTCTCCCTGAGGAATGATAGAACCACGTCGCGTTTTTATCTACCTCTAGAATCTTTTCATGAATTTTCTTCAGGCTTTTTTTGACGCGAGGGTGCGTTTTAATGCGAATGTACTTATATGTACCTGATCTTCGCACAACTAAATCAAATCCTTCTTTTAACGCGAGTTTCATTGTTTCATCATTTTCTGATTCAAAAGCGATGCTTTTTCCCCACGAAGATTTGAATTCAAAACCAGTCATAAGAACACTTTCAGCGTTAATTTTATTCTTAAAGGTAATAAATAGACCGTCAAGCATAACTTCAACATAATGTACAACTTGCGTATCATCCTGAAGCTTTAATTTAACGCCATTGATCATATTGGAGAGTGAAAAGTCGTACATGTCATCGTTAGCAGGTTCGAGAAAGACTTCTTTAAAGTGGTCGTAGCGATTGACCACTTCGACAATGCGTTCTAGGGCAATCGCATCAATTGGCTTGAGGCTTTTCTTTTTTTGAATAAGTTCAAAAACCTTTTTAGCGGCACAGGTTTCTTCATTGCTCTGATGATGATCATAAAGGCCGAAACCTGTATCTACATGTAAAATATCTGGGTGTGCATCTGGATCTGCCCCATCAAGTGTCTCACCTGCAGAAACAAATGCACTTTGGGCATCTTTCCAACCGGGTAAAAATCGTCGAATAAGCCATACGGATGTTATGGCATCTAAATCAGGAGATTGATGTGTGACAACTGTTTTCATAGTATGATGTCAATAGGACTGTGCAAAGAGCCATTTTCGTCGTGCTTTGTTTCCAGAATAGACACATTGACCATCTTCTTCATCAAGCATTCTGTCGATTTCAATAACTCTTGTTGTTGCTTTCGTTTTTTCTTTAATTTTTGCCTCTACAACAGCTGACTCGTCCCAATAGGCACGAATAAACTTTTTATTCTCGGTCATTACTTTTTCGAATTCTTCAAATGTTTCAACTTCAACGGTCATTTCTTCCTTTTTCTTCCTTGATGCTGCAAGTAGATCTAACTGCATTTCTTCCATGTGTGTTGTAATAAATTCGCCGAGGCCATTGATACGCACCTTTTCTTTTGCAGCAGTTTTATCTCTGCGTGAAAAGGTAACATACTTTTCTTCATATTCCGATTTACCAATAATTAATCGCACTGGAATTCCTTGAATTTCTGCTTCGTTAATGCGATATCCTAGCCCTTTATCATTATTGTCATCAACAATGTAACGAATGCGCGCCTTCTTAAGAAGATCTTCAATTGTGCGCGTATACGCGCGAATCTTACTATCTGTTTCGTCATCTTTTGCGTTTACAGTAATTATGACAACCTGGTAAGGAGCCACGCGTGGTGGGAGGATAAGTCCATGATCGTCTCCGTGAACCATAATAAGGCCACCAAGCGATCGTGTCGAAAGACCCCAAGAAGTTTGGTGGGCAAATTGACGTTTATTATGATCGTCTGAATATTGTATGTTAAATGCTTGTGAAAAATTCTGCCCTAGATAATGTGATGTGGCCCCTTGTAAGGCTTTTCCATCAGGCATTACTAATTCAACTGAAAATGTCCTTTTTGCTCCTGCAAATCGCTCAGAGCCACTTTTTTCACCAATATATGAGGAAATAGCAAAGTAGTCTTCATAAAATTTCTGATACCACTCAAGTGCCTTAAGTGTCATTTCCATAGCTTCTTTTTCTGTCGCATGAACAGTGTGCCCTTCTTGCCACAGAAATTCAGAGGTGCGTAAAAAAGGGAATGTGCGGAGTTCCCAGCGTACAACGTTAACCCATTGGTTAATTTTCAAAGGAAGATCTTTATATGAAGATATCCATTTTGAGAACATTTCATACATGATTGCTTCAGAAGTAGGTCGTACAACAAGTGGTTCTTCTAATTGTTTTCCACCTCCGATAGTAACAACAGCTAATTCAGGGCTAAAACCCTCTACGTGGCTCTTTTCTTTCTCCAAAAGCGACGAAGGAATAAGCATTGGAAAATAAGCATTTTGAACACCATCACTCTTAAACCATTTGTCGAGTACCTTCTGCGCTTGCTCCCAAATTGCATAGGCGTATGGTCGTATGACCATTGTCCCCTTTGCTGGACCGTAATCGGCTAGCTTCGCAAGGTCTATAAGTGAGAGATACCACTTTGAGAGATCTTCACTTTTTCTTGGTAATAATTCCTTTTCTTGTTTCATGATTTCATTTTGTTAATTATTTCATTCGCAACTTCTTCTACTGTCGAAGTGCTTGTGTCAACGACGACATTATAATGGTTTGGGTCTAAAATATCATCTATTCCGTACATTGCCGATAATTTCGTAAGTAGTGCATTTTC
>CAZTOA010000048.1:0-2043 GCA_964614975.1 uncultured Gammaproteobacteria bacterium
AAAGAGTTCTTAAATACCATCGAACGAGAAGGAAAGCGAGCCGGTAGTTTCGCACTTCTTAAGATGTTCGAAGACATAACCGGTGAAAAAGCGATTATGTGGGGATCTGCCATGATAGGATTTGGAAAGTATCACTACAAATCAGAAAGAAGTTCACAAGAAGGCGATTGGCCATTAACCGCATTCTCTCCGAGAAAACAAAACTTGACGATCTATATTATGAGCGGCTTTAATGATAATAAGGACTTACTCGCAAAATTAGGTAAACATAAAATAAGTGGAGGCAGCTGTCTTTACATTAATCATCTTTCTGATGTAGATCTGAACGTTCTCAAGCAACTTATCGAAAAGTCTTACACAGACATGAAGGAGTCAAAAACTTAATTTCTTAATTGATGCTTACGTCGAAAATTCTTCAGCCATCCCCAATGGAATTTTACTAGTTTTTCTTTGCTGAATCTGCAACTCTATCTTTTCCTACACGCTCAAGAGATATCCCCGAAACATAATTTGGGATAATTCTATCCCACCAAAGTCCATCGGGGTCATTATCCTCCCCAAGATCAATCATACCTGCATCCTGTTGTGCTTTCAAGGTAAAAAGGTTCATTTCAATTCCTTCTTCATTATCAGCTTTTCGTAGTCGACTCAGGACTTCTTTAGCCTTCTCAGCCACTTCCGCGCCTTGTGTCGCTATATCTATTCCCGCTTCTTTTGCAAGTCTAACTTTATCCTTTTGTCTTTCTGATATTTTATCAAGGGGAAGCGCAATTCTAACACCACCAATATCAAGGGTCATATCTACTGATAGTTGTGGATATCTCATTATCAAAGCACCCAACACATTTACATCGTGAATTGGGACTTTGGGATCCCTTGCCAGAGCTAATAAATAGTCATGAAGAAGTGGTGGAATGGCTTCCTCAGCCTCTCTATCTACTAATCCTAAATAAACTTCAGTTGCATGAGCAATACGCTCACGAGTGTCAGGCTCAAATCCCGTCGCATGTTCGCGAATATTCTTGGGGTCTGCTATTTCATCTAATCCATTTGTTATAAGTCGCTTCGAAACACTAATTAAATTTAAGTATACACTGAGTGCTTATAGATTTCATATTTTTTGGACTATAATGTATCTTAAATATGGCTAAAAGAACTAAGACCGCAAAACGAGAGGAAGTTGAAGAAGTAGAAGTCGTTGAAGAAAAGGGACCGTCGACATTTACAAAGATCCGCTATAACAGAAAATTCCGCTTAGGCTTAATTCTCGCGTTAATGGCCGTAGTCGCAATACTATTTTATTTTTGGGAAAAAGCTCGTGTCTTTTTAGTTATCATCTTCCTTACCCTCCTCGCAGCTTTCGGCTTAGAAGCAACACAAAATGATTGGGATCTTGGAAAGCTCATGGAAACAAAGTCTTTCAAAGAATCAAAAGTCTCTCGTGATGAATCAGGAAATATTCTCTTCGATAAAATGGGAAACATTACGACAGACAAAGCACTCGGAAAAAAAGCGGATGATTATAACTGTGATGATTTTTCAAATAAACCAGAGGCTCAATCATTCTTTTTGAAGGTAGGCGGCACAGGAAATGATTTAAATAGACTTGATGGTGATAAAGATGGTGAAGCATGCGAAGCATTGCCACAAGGAAAGTAAGAAGTATGGCAAAGAAAAAGACGCAACAAGGTCAAAGGTATACGATCTATATTCTCATTCTTATCGTTTTGGGCATATGTTTAGGCACTGCAATTTTCTTCCAAACTCGAGATAAAAGAAAGGACCTTTCTGAATATCAAGTCCCCGGCTATACATATCTTAAGTCAGACAATCCGTATGTTGAAAGTATTGAAGCTATAAAGTTTCAGAACGAAGATTTTTATAGAAGATTTATCAGAGAAAAGATAGATCCGATTTCTACGATTGCTCCAAAAAGTAAAGAAGATATTGTCTGGATGACCTACAACTATGTTGGATTTATTGATCCCGAGGTTCGCTATTCATTTAAGTTTCCATATCATGGGCCATATTGTGAAGGATGCT
>CAZTOA010000048.1:2053-6616 GCA_964614975.1 uncultured Gammaproteobacteria bacterium
ATGATGCTTTGATGGGTGGCCTTACAATAATGCCTCCGGAAATGTTGAAGGGGACTGGATTACTGGAGGCTATTTTAATCCGGAAAATAATGATAGGCTATGGAGTTTAACTTCTGGGATTGTATATAGAAAAATACCTGCGAAAGTTTCTAAAGATGCTGAAATGAATCTCTATTTATTGCCAATGTTCGAAAAAATGCTCAAAACTCCTATAGGTGGAAAGGTCACGATTAGTGATAGATATGATAGCGAAAAGCATGTTGCTACAAGATTAGCAAATTCTGATTCGTCGAATATTTTTGCTGTATATAAAACGGACAATCCTCAAGAACAATTCTATGCGCTGTTAGATAAAGGATCGCACATAATTGTATTAACGTACAGTTTTTATGACAAAACCTATGACGTTTTTGACAGAATATTACAATCATTCCAATTATCTCTCCGTGAAGATGCAACCAACGGCCAGCTATCTCCAGTAGAGTCGCTCGATGGGTTTGAAAGAGTAGAAGATTGATTTGATATAATGCCATTATGATCAATGTCGAGCAAATTATTCGTGAATACTTGCCTGCACTTGTTCATTTGTCGTTAGGAACTTCGAATAATAATACTCCATGGGTTTGTGAAGTTCACTTTGCGTACGATAAAGATCTAAATCTCTACTTTCGCTCCCTCAGTTCACGAAGACATAGCGAGGATATTGCAGAAAATCCAAAAGTTGCTGGAAATATTGTAAAACAGCATTCGCTTAAAGATGTTCCTGTTGGTGTATATTTCGAAGGGACTGCACGCATGCTTGAAAATGAAGATGAAATGGCGATCGCATGCGCATGTATTAAAGAAATATTAGGTGATAAAGGCGACATGATTGCAGAAGCAAAACAAGATGATGGTCATAAAATTTATAAAATCACCGTTGAAAACTGGTATGTGTTTGGTCGCTTTGGACTTCCTCGTGGCCAAAAATATAAGTTGGAGTGGAACGGTGGAAAGAAATAGCAATGCTTATCCCTTTAGAAAAAATTAAAGACGCGCTACATACTTCAGGAAAATATTGGATTGTTTTTACTGGTGATTCTCTCACGAGCTGTGAATGGGTACATCCAAACTGGAGAGACATAGTGATCTATGTGCTTCATCTCGAAATGACAACATTACTCAACGAAGATTGGAAGACGCCCGAATGGGGAATAAAGGGATTTAATTTTGCCTATGACGGCTCAACAACAAAAGATATTTTAGGAAAAATGCAAGACATTACCCTTCTTAATCCACAACTTGTAATCGGACTTATGGGAGGAAACGATCCAATGTTTAATGTCGGTGTTGATGAATCGATCGAAAATATTGAAAAGATTTCAAAATCAGTAATTGCTTCGGGAGCAGAATTGGTCTGGTGCAATTCTCTACCGGCTGCAAAAAATTCTAATAAAAACGCAGATTATGAACCGTATGCGGAGGCGTTTATGAACATGCCAGAAAAAAAAGGCTTTTATAAAGTTGACACATTTAGTCTTTATAATGAACTCCCTACTGAAAAATTCTTTACGTTTACTGATGATGGAAAACCAGATCTCGAACATCCGAACCAATTGGGAAATGCATATGTTGCGAAAATAGTATTAAAAGAAGTCTTTGGCATAGAATTTGATCCTGAAAAATTTATGAAAGAAACTCTCGAAGTTCAAAAGTATCCTGGATATTAAAGCTTTACAAACTACCCTTTCGTCTTTGTGCTCCGCTTAATACGGAAAGACTCATCAGACTTGGTACACACCAAGTGAGGGTAGAGGGTGGCGCCGGTAGGCGCCGCCCCTCATCCCTTTACATCCGGCTACCGCTCTCGCGGAGCCTTCTTGGTTCTGTCGGCCTAGTGGTCGTGGTGGTCGTCCGCCGCCGCGCCGGCCATCGCCGGCTCGTCGTGGTCGTCGTGATGGCCACCCTCGTGGTCGTCCTCCTCGTCGATCTCGATCTCCCAGGTCTTGCCGCCCGCGGAGAAGACGATGTGGCCGGAGGCCACGGGGACTTCCAGCTCGATGAGCGCCGGGACCTCGTCCTCGTAGCTCATCAGCACCTGGCCGTCGCTGTCGGTGATCGTCGCGCCACCGGTGAAGGCGACCACGTCGACGTCGACGAGATGCGCGACCATCGCGGCGAGGCCCGGCATCTCCGTGACGAGGTTGTAGCAGAAGGTCGCCTCATCGGCGTCCGTCAGCCGGGTGTCGTGGAGGAGCTGCTCCAGCTGATCCTCCGAGACCTGGTCGCCCACGCCCACGATGGAGACGACGATCCGAGGCAGCTTGCCCTCGCTGATGGCCTGCTCCATGTCCTGCGCGTAGGCGAGGACCTGGTCGTAGTCGTGGAAGGCGCCATCGGTGATGACCACCATGAGCCCCTTCGCGACGGTCTCACCCGCCGCAACGAGCCCGCGGATGTGATCCACGAAGTCGCGCAGCGCCGGCAGCAGGAAGGTCCCGCTGCCGAAGTCGGAGCTGGGCGGGCCATCGAAGGTCATGGCGGCGGCCTCGGCGGCCGTCACCTCCGTGTTGCTGAGAGGGTAGACGCGCCGGCCATCTCCGCCAGCCCAGTAGGCCATGCGCAACGCACGGCTGGCGTCCATGCCGGCCAGGTAGGGGACGATCGGCTTGAGGGCCTCGTCGACCTGGTTGGCCGAGCCGAGCCCGAGCAGGCGGGCGATTCCGCCCTGACCGTACTCGTCCTGGAAGGACTGGGAGGCGTCGACGTAGAGGCCAACGGCCAGACCCTCGATCGCGCTGATGGGCAGCACGCCCTCGATGCGCGCAACGTCGCCGGCGACGTTGCAGTGGAAGTCGACGAAAGGCGGCTGGGCGGCATGCTTGTGGGAACCGTGGGACATGGGAAAGCTCTCCTGTAGAGGTAGTTGGATGGATGTGTCCTGAGTCTCGCGATCGGACAGCGTTTGCCTATGTAACCGAGGACCTCGCGGTCTCTCGTCTCTTTCCTCCTTAGAGAAAGATGTTGTTTACATTGGCTGAGACTTTGTGAACACTATATGTGTAATATCAACAAAACCTCAACCAATGCAACGTTACATAACAATGTTTGACAGAACCAAAATGTAAAGGTACTAATTAGATTCTTCATTCCACAAAGATAAGCAATATATCAATGTTTATGAAGGCTAATGGTTTTTATAGTACTTCCTATAAGATATTACACGAAGTGGAACATCTAGTTTTGAAGTCTCAGAATTATATCAAAAGACCTGGATCTTGTCAATACTACAGGCTGTTTAATTAATTAAAGTCATCTGCCCATTTTGAAGCAGGGTTTGGAGTATGCGCAGCGAAATCCGCTGCCCAATCATCAACCGAAGTAGTTATTGTAGTGGGACTTTGTACAGGACCAAAGTCATTCTGCCAATCTTCACTTCCAGCAGATTCAGGACGCACAACGGGTGCAAAATCTCCCGACCAATCGCTCCGCTTGGGAGCAGATGGTTTTTGAGGCGGTCTTAGTTGTGGAACATTTTTTACTGGTCGCGTAGTTGACGTCCTAGTAGTATTTATTACAACCGGAGGCAATAGTGCGGCTTTAGGTGACTCAATATGATGCTCATCTCTCACAATTCGCCCCATAACCTCTGCTAAAGCTCTATCTTCCTTTGTTGAAAGATCTGCCAACACTTTGTTAACAAGCTCAAGATAATCCTCTGCAGTAGCTTGGGGAGGAATATCGATCACATCACCATTAAATTCTAAGAATATCGCACGCAATTTATTAAGAAAAGAAATATCAGCTGCACTCCCGTTATTAACCCTGACAGCCCTATCTTCACCAATTTCAAAGCCATCAGATTCCAAATCTCTTATTAATCTGTCCCTGTTAGCTACAGGAATTACTTGATCAGCAAGTGGGTGTTCAACTCCTCGTTCTATTAATTCGGCCTGAACCTCTACCAAGAGATCGTATGCAACGCGCATTAAAATTTCGTTGTTACCAACATGTCCGATTATATCTGAGCTGATCATTGGATACGCTATACCAACCCCCTTACCTTGTTGAAGTTTCTGTATAGATCGCGTTGGTACGGTAAGTTGAGCTATTGCTGCTCCTTGTTCACCAAATTGAGCACTCGTTTCTTGACTTCTTTGATATGCACGAAGAACATCCAACCTTCCTGCTGTTAAATTGCCTCTACTATCAAAGCGTGTTACTTTCAAATCACCTTTGTCAAATTCTGCCTTTACATTATGCACTGTGTGCATTACAACAGGATCGTTATAACCAGCGTGATCTGCTTGCTGCGAAAGCCCTACCATTCGAAAGAAGTCGACTTCTCCAGCCTCAACGTAACGATAAATTCCATGTCTACTTACTCTTGCAGAGTTAACTTCTTGAGCTATGGGTCCTTCTACATGATCAATTGGAACAACATCAATACCATCTCCACTACATCCAAGAACACATACAGTTTCGACATTTCCTGTTACTGGATCTACTAAATTAAAGATATCTAGTAAGGCATTTGGAAATAATTCGACCTGTGAAATTTGCAAGAAGTTCGGTCACAAGCAA
>CAZTOA010000049.1:0-458 GCA_964614975.1 uncultured Gammaproteobacteria bacterium
TTTCTCAAGATTAGTTACCTTTATATTTTTCGATGAAATTGGTCCTTGTTGTGCTTTGGTTTGACCTATTCTAATACCTGTTAGTAGTATTAAGATACCGATACAAACAAGAAGAATATTATGTGTGGTGTTCTGCATTTTCATAACGTATCAGCCATTATAGCACTATTTTTTAGTAGGCAACAGCTTTCAATTCTAAGGCTGAGAAGGCACAAAACTCTTTCTTTAAGTGGGAAAGTTCTTCGAAGCTTTTTTTTGTGGAAAGTGTTGCCATGGGAAAATCTGATACAGGATATTCTTCTGCAGAAATGCTTCCTGCAGCATCAAGAGCGTCTAACTTCGATATAATATGTACCTGTGGATTTTCAAGAAGTACAATTCTTCTTGCTACTTCGTCTGCACCGATGGTAAAGAAATCTTTTTCATCCATTTTAAATAGTGCTCCTCCACCATCCATA
>CAZTOA010000049.1:468-6526 GCA_964614975.1 uncultured Gammaproteobacteria bacterium
CATAGTTGCTGATTTTAACGAAAATTCATGGCCATCTTTAAATGACACGGTGAAGGTGTCCTTTTCTGTATCAATTTCTTTAATAGTTCCATTAAACCATGCTTCTTTAGATTGTCCTGTAGCTTTTGAACCATAAAGCACGACAATTTCACCTGTTTCAAACAATATGCGATCAACAATTCCTTGGACATCGCTTTGTAGCTGTTTCTTCCCTACAAGTGCTTTTTTCTCAGCAAGTAGTGTCCCTGGTGAAACTTCTTGACCTACAACAATCGAGAGGTAATTAAATACAGATTCGGGTTTTACCGACAATGCAGACGCGACTCCATATATCTTTTGTTCAGAAGAATGGAACGTAATGAGGGGGTCTCCAATTTTTATGGAAGCGTTTTTTTCTGGAATAAGATTACCGCCTTGTGGAATCTTAAAGGTAAGCTGCATATGAATGATTATATATCATTCAGAAGTTACTCTGCATCTTCATCGTTGCCTGAGAGCTTTTCTTTTTGGTACGATGTGTAAGGAAGCAAACCTAAGTAGCGTGCATATTTTATTTGTTCTGCAAGCTTACGTTGATTTTTTGCACTAAGTCCACTTTTCTCTGTTGAAACAATCTTTCCTCGTGATGTAAGAAACTTTTTTAATGTTTCAACATCTTTGAATGATGGTTGGGTTTTATATGTTTTGAAATAGTCTTTCATAGTTTGTTATATTAAAATGGTATATCGTCAGGGTCAACTTTTTCATTGTGTGGTGTTGATTCTTCAACATCTGACATGATTTCTTCATGTTCTGCTGGTTGTGCAGCTGCACTCATTTCTTCATGCGGCTCACCCATTTCGCCATCTGCTCCTTTTCTGCGATCATCAAAAAGAACAAAGTCATCCATAATAATTTCGGTTATTTGCTTTTGTTGACCATCTTTACCTTCGAAGCTTCTGTATGTAATTCTGCCTTCAAGATATAATTTTCTACCTTTCGCAAGTAAATTTGCAGATAACTCTGCAAGTTTCTGCCAGGCGACGATTCTATGAAATTGTACATCTTCTTTTGTATCGCCAGTTTTTGTGGTCCAACTTCGGTTTGTTGCAACGCCAAAACTACACACTGCTGTTCCTTGTGGGGTGTACTTTAATTCGGGGTCTCGTGTTAAGTTTCCGATGAGAACGACTCTATTCAGTGATCGTGATGCCATAGTTTTAACTCTTTTTCTTTAAGAGGAGATAACGAATAATTCCTTCTTCTAAGTTCAACTTTGCCTTAAGGCCTTTAATTTCGGCGCCCAAGAGGTTTACGTTCCAGACATGATAAAAACCTTCTGCAATACCATTCATTTTATAGGTAAAGTTTTTCTTTCCCCAGTCTTCTTTCCCGTCAACGGTGCCTTTGAAACCTTTTAGAATATCTTCGGCTGTTTCAAGCATTTTCTTGCTTCCGTCTTTTGTAATAAAAACAAACTCGTATGCGTTCATAAGTTTTCCCATTGTATCAAACCAGCACGGAAAATCAAGTGTTTGATATAATGCTTCAGATCGGCGACCGGAGGGATCGCGTAACTGAATAGGAGTATGGCACCATGCCAGAGATCCGGCCGTTTCGTGTTGGTGCACTCGTTCCGATGTCCCCACATGAAGTCACCTATGATCCCGATCCCTCGTTCCCAAATGCGACGGTTGGTCCTACCGGTGCTATGTGCGAGATGACTGCTGGAGGCAATCCGGAGGCAGGTTTTGTGAGCGAAGTGTTGGATGAAGAAGGTCGTACAGCCATCGCTATCTGCGGCTTGTGCGACTTCAGAGAAGAGATTCGTCTCAACGACCAAGGGCTCGTGGAGACGGCGAATAGTCGCTTCAAGAGTCGTTGGTAGATGTTGTGTTCCAGAGTGGCTGTGGTAAAAACTGAATTGGATGTGTTCTTTAGCAGAACGACTATCTGATCAGTAGGGACTGCAGCCACTCCCTACTGCTTTCTTATCTTTTTAATAATTCTTATTACGAAGCCAAGTTTTATATGTGTTTGATATAATAATCGCCAATGTGATCGCCCGATCGCATTTTGGAGTACGTTGACACATGTGGAGGATTCGTGGACGACAATTGCTTCTTTTGCAATGAGCCATCGACCACGATCTGTGGTAGGTGTGATACGTTTGTGTGTGACACGCACAAGCACGTTAATCTCGGTGATGTGTGGTGTACGAAATGCTGGGAAGAGATCGAACGAGAACGAGCTACCCAGCTTTTTCGAGAGCAAACCGAGACGCCAATCTCATTCACCCTCGGTCGCATCTAGAGAAAGAAAGGAACCGGTCATGACGATTGCACTGTTGGACACCAAGTGCTGCGGTAAGGATTGCAACAACGCTGTGACTGATATCTGCGACGATTGCGAGCACGGGTTCTGTGAAGAGTGCATCGGAATGGACGCCGAAAGCGTCCAGAGGTGTGATGCTTGTGCCAAGAAGGCCAAGTCCCAGGCCGAAGGCGAAGGAGACGACTGATGGCAATCCTATGTTGTCTGGGTGGCGACAACTGCACCCAGCCCCCAACGAAGGTCTGCGATGTGGACACTTGCAAGAAGCCTCTCTGCAACCTCCATGTCTGCATGGATCCACTCGATGCGACGAGGGAGATCTGCCCATCGTGTCTCGATGATCAGCTTGCCTTTCTGGCTTTGGGACCGGTCACGGACGAGTCGTTCGATCCATTTGACTGATCACATTACAATCCGAGTGGCTGCGGTACAGAAGTTTTTTTGAATCTACCCATCAGCTGGGTTTTAAGTCGAATCAGCAGAGACTTCAGCCACTCTCTGCTACTATTTTAAGAGAGTTCCTTCACTCGTATCCAACACAATATATCCTTCTTTTTCAATTTCAATCCTCAAGCGATCAGATTCCCCATAATTTTTCTCTTTTCTCGCCTTATTTCTTTCATCAAGAAGTTTTTGCACATTCTCTGGAATTGCTGTATCAACTCGAGTTTCAACTTTATCAAGACCTAATCCCAATACCCTATCAAATTCCATAATCAAATCATATTTATCTTCGGATGGAATATTTGATTTTAGAACTTCCCAAAGAACTGCCAGAGCCTGTGGCGTTTGTAAATCTTGTGATAATGCATCAAAGAATTTTTCACTCAGCATTGTTGTTGTGCCCGTTTTTTCTGTTGAAATCTGACTTCTTTGTGTCTGGCTTTTAGCCTGTTGTACAGCTTCTTTAAGACGTTTTAGTGCGTTTTGAGAAGCTTTAAGTGCATCCCAGGTAAAGTTCATCTCCTGGCGATAATGTGTCTGTAAGTATAAAAGACGCAATGCTGCCGGTTCAAAACCCTTTTTTTCAATATCTTCAATTGTTAATAAGTTTTCGAGAGACTTGCTCATTTTTTGTCCGTCAATCATTAGAAATTCACAATGGAACCAATAGTTCACGAATTTTTTCTCGGTAACAGCTTCTGATTGTGCAATTTCATTTTCATGATGAACAGGAATATGATCAATACCGCCCGTGTGGATATCAATGGTTTTTCCAAGATACTTCATGCTCATCGCCGAACATTCTATATGCCATCCTGGAAAGCCGTCTCCCCAAGGAGATTCCCAATGAAGTGTATGGTCTTTAAAGCGGCCGACTCTTTTAAGCCATAACGCAAAATCGGCCGGGTGCTTTTTTGCAGGATCTACATACACGTCTTCACGCATTTGTTGTTTATCTTCAAGTTTTTGGCCAGAAAGCTGTCCGTAACTAGAAAATTTCGAAGTATCAAAATACAATCCCTCATCTGTTTCGTATGTAAGGCCCTTTTCTTGAAGTTGTTTATTAAGCGCAATCATTTCATTAATATGCTGTGTTGCTTTTGGAAATCGATCAGGTAGATTGATATTTGCTTTTAGCAGTGACTGCATAAAAAAGTCAGTAAAGTAATCAACAACTTCATCAATTGTTTTTCCATATTTACGCACGCCCTTTTCTATCTTTTCTTCACCCGAATCATCATCACCCGATAAATGTCCCACATCGGTAATATTCATGACGTGCTGAACTATATTTCCTTCAGCTTGTAATGTGCGCTTTAAAATATCAGTATTTATATATGTGCGAAGGTGGCCAAGATGGGTGTAATCATATACAGTTGGGCCACAAGAGTAGATCGTAATTTTCTTCTCAACAAGAGGGATGACATCCTCAACCTTCCTCGAAAGAGTGTTATACAGTTTCATGTTCAGAAGAAAGCTTTTTCTGTTGTCTCAGGGCAATTTCTAAAACTAATCGGAAATAAGGAACAAAAAGAGCAAATATAAACAAAATTAAACCAAGAGGAGGAAAGCCATGCATACCTCCTTGGATCCATTTGATCCACCAAGGTAAGCCCTTTACCCCAAAATGAATAATGGCAAAAATATAGGCGATATACCCAAATCGTAGTAATCTTCTCCATCTTTGTCCTCCAATTTCATGAACTGCGTAATTGTTTGAGATGCTTGTCATAAATGCAAAATAAGCAAATGAAGTTAGAGCAAATAAAAATGAGGCAATATTTTTGCTATCTAAATAATATGTAAAGAGTGGAAATTCGCTTCGCATTACTACAAGGGAAAAAAATGCATGAATTGTCACAATGGCAAAGCCAGAGACACCTAGGTGTTTTCTAAATAAAATATAATGATCGAAGGCGTTCCAAAAGTAACACACGGCACTCAGAAGCATTGAAAGACCTATTAATACAACTGCGGTCCAAGCCGTACTTACATTAATAAGATCAACACCAGAAAGATTGCGTTGTTTAAGAAGTATGAGCGTAATGAATAAATAGATAATTGAGCTAAAGCCAAAAGTTTTTAGCCAAAGCAATGCATTCGCATATTCATGTTCTGGTCTATGTTGAACGCCCGATTCGAAACTGTCAGTAAAGGACATGCTAATATTGTAGCATGCTTTTTGTTTATAGTCCGTGAACTGTGAGATGAAAGTTGCCTGTTCGTAATCGAGGAAGTTCGTAGCGTTTTGAAAGACAATGTTCAATACCTTTGCGATCAGTAAAGGCGGCTTCAAATTCTTGATCCTTCAAAACATCTATTACAGATTCTCCGAATCTTCCATAAGGATAGATAAAGATTTTGCGAGGTGAATCAAGATGTTGTTTAAGTTGTTCCTGTGCAACAGTCACCTGCTTAAAAATAGTTTCCTTATTTGTTCCGTGAAGGGATTGATGTGACCATGAATGGTTATAAATATACACAAAACCAGAGTCAACCATTGTTTTTACTTGATACCATGAGAGTTGGTTATAACTACTGGCAAAGCCGGTAACAAAAGCAATATTAATTGGAACATCTTGCCTTTTCGCAATCGGAAACGCATAGGTGTAGTTATTCACATAGCCGTCATCTAAGATTATTGCGGCTACTTTACCGGGGTTTTTTCTTAATAGCAATGAATCAACAATCTTCTCAAGTGGAACAAGTGTGTATCCTTTTTGTTTTAAGTAGCGAATGTGGCCCTCAAAATTTTCAGGGGCGACTGTAAGGTTGCGTTGATTATCGTCTTCAGCCTTATCAAATGGCTGGATGTGATGGTAAAAAAGTACAGGAGCGTTAAAGCAAAAATCAGGCAATTCCGTGGGCTCTGCGATTTTCTTCTCTACTTTTTCTACGGCAGATTTTTTGATATTTGAAGCGACATACGTTGTTTTATGAATAGCTTTGGCTAAAAGTCCGCTCGAAATTCCTAATACTATTCCTAATACGGTAACGGCAATAAGAATTCCTGAATGAACATTCATTCTTTTAAGCATTTTTTAATTATATCTTGTTGATGGATCTGTTTTGGAGATGTATGTATGGTGAGCCCCACCCCGGCTTGTCGCCGGGGTGGGAATCGTCAAAATCAATTGCTGGCGGCAATCCACCGATCACGGGTTCTGCCAAACAAGCCCGATTGGAGGATGGCCTCGTTCCAGAATTCCGGATACCCGCCGTTTGCTGCCTTTACTTCATTAGTGCGCTTGTTCCACTCTTTCTCAGAGCGGGATGCGCTCATGTATGCCCTGACTTCGTC
>CAZTOA010000050.1:0-6282 GCA_964614975.1 uncultured Gammaproteobacteria bacterium
TCTCTAGCAACTTTTCTAAAGTTACCAGCAATTTGTCTTTCAAGTTCACGTACACCCGCTTCTCGTGTATAGCGTTGAATAATAAGTCTTAGTGCTGGATCATCTAGGGTTACCTTTTTTGTCTTTAACCCATGAGCTTCAAGTTGTTTCTTAATCAAATGATTTTTTGCGATATGAAATTTTTCATCTTCTGTATATCCAGCGAATTGGATTACTTCAAGACGATCAAGAAGTGCAGAAGGAATTGTGTCTAAGACATTGGCTGTCGTTATAAAGAACACATCAGAAAGATCGAAAGGAACTTCGAGATAATGATCCGAGAAAATATAATTTTGCTCTGGGTCTAAAGCTTCTAACAAAGCGGAAGAAGGATCACCTCGATAATCCATACCGATTTTGTCGATCTCGTCGAGCATAAATACTGGGTTATTTGTTTTTGCTTGGCGAATTCCCTGAATGATGCGTCCTGGCATAGCACCAACATAGGTACGTCTATGACCTCTAATTTCTGCCTCATCACGAATGCCACCAAGTGACATTTTTATAAATTCGCGATCTAAAGATTCTGCAATAGAACGACCTAAAGAGGTTTTACCAACTCCTGGAGGGCCAGAAAAACACAATATTGTTGGTTGCTTTATTGTGCGCCCATATCTCTTTTTCTTATCATCTTTTTCATTTTTATCTACCTTCTCAGCTTTCTTAAGCTTCATGACGGCAAGGTACTCAAGAATACGCTCTTTTGCTTTCTTTAGACCATAATGTTGGTCGTCAAGAATTTGTTCAGCTTTTTTAAGATCGAGTCGATCTTTTCCTTTTTTACTCCATGGGAGATCAACAAGAACCTCTATATATGTTCTAATATATGAAGCCTCTGGATTATACTGCGACATTTGCGCTAGCCTTTTAAGCTCAACTAAGGCCTTGGTCTCAACATCCTCTGGCATTTTCGCAGCCTTAATTTTCTTTTTTAGTTCGTTAATTTCTTTATCATCTTCACTTTCTCCACCGAGCTCTTTTTCAATTGTTTTAAGTTTTTCTCTTAAAACAGCATCTTTCATGCCTTTTTCAAACTTTTTCTGTGTTTTTACGTGAATGTTCTTCTCAATTTCAAGAATTTTCACTTCTTTTGTGACCAGCTCTGCTTGCTTCTTTAAACGATTAAGAAGATCGAGTTCTTCGAGAAGATTCTGTCTCTCTTTTGTACTGAGATCTAAAATCATGGCAACCTGCTCAGAAAACTGTCGTGGCGTTGCACCACTCATAATATTCATCAGGTACACAACATCAACACCTTTTCCTAAGTTAACAGCTTGTTTCAACTCTGTATTTATGTGACGAATTAGTGCATCAATTTCTGCGCTATCCTCATTTATTTCTTTGAGTTCCTCAATTTCAGCTTCAAGAAAAGGACTTTCACTCACATACGAAGTTATTTTTACGCGAGAAAGTCCGAGCATTAAGGCACTAATTTCTCCTTTTTCTCCTTCAAGTATTTTTTCGATATGCGCAAGCACACCGATATCGAACAAATCACTAGCGCTAGGATCGTCAAATTTTGCATCTTTTTGCATGACTAATACGATCTTTTTTCCGTGATCCATTGCGTGCTTTATTGCCATGACACTCTTACCCCTCCCAAAGAGAAGTGCATTTTCAGTTGTGGGGAAGATAATCCCATCTCGGAGCGCTACAACAGCGTATTTTTGGTTATCAGAATATGTTATTTCATCCATGGTTTTAGCAGTATATCAATGCATCTGCTAGTTGTCAAGGAGGTTATTTGGGGTATACTTTTTGACCGTCCTTATCCTCTAAGCTAATAGCTGAAGTTGGGCATCCACGAGCTGCATCTAGGATTGTTGCATCATCTGTACTATCGGCAGTAGTTAATATAATGGCTTTTGCTTCGTTATCCAGTACAAAAACTTCGGGTGCGATTGCTAGACATGTTGCCGCACCAATACAAAGATCACGATCAATAGTTATCTTCAACGTATTTACAAGAACAGGCCCAGATGGGTGCTGTGGGTCTTTAGGTGTGTGGTCCATATGTTTTTATTGCTCTTTGAAGCGCTTCTAAGGAAACTAGCGCACATTTTAACCTATTTGGTGACAGCTCTACAGAGAGCAAATCAAGGATAGAATCTTTAGTTAAGATTGTCAAGTCACTCAGCCTTTTATTTTTTGCATATTCGGTTAGTAAAGAAGCTGATGCAACCGCAATAGCACAACCTTCACCATTAAATTTAATATCTTTTACTGAATCATTTTCTATTTTCAATTCCATTGTAATGCTATCGCCACATAGAGGATTGGCAACATTAGCTTTATTTGGAGATTCTTCAAGAGTCCCAAAATTGCGAGGATTTTTATAGTGATCAAGAATCACTTCTTTATAGATATCAATGCTCATGAAAATAATTCTACTGCCTTAGCGAATGATGCTATAAAGCGAGTAACTTCTTCTTCCGTATTATAGAAATACATACTTGCGCGAGTTGATGCTGGGATCTTAAAGAAGCTGTGTAGCGGCATCGCGCAATGGTGACCTGCTCTTACACACATATGATCGTCATTTAAAAGATCAGCAAGATCATGTGAGTGTGTATTTTCAACTGCCATGGCCATGACAGCAACACGAGGATACTTACTATTCACACCCATTATTGTTAGCTTATCGCCTAGTTTTTCCTTTGCTAGCTTAATAAATAGATCTGATAATTTTTTTTCATGTTCTTCAATTGCCTCGAAAGTTACTTCTTGAAGATATTTTATAGATTCTTTAAAGGCGATTATTCCAGAAATATGCGGTGTTCCTGCTTCAAAACGAAATGGCGGCTCCTGAAATGTTGAGGAGTCCACAAAGACATTCATAATCATATCTCCTCCGTACATAAAAGGCCTCATTTCAGCTAATCGTTCTTTTTTACCATACAAAACGCCAACGCCTGTTGGACCACACATTTTATGTGCCGAAAAAGCTAAGAAATCACAGTCAATATCGCGCACATCTATTTTTATATGCGGCACTGCCTGTGCCGCATCAATAACAATGATTGTTTGTGGATTGATCGCTCTTACGGCCTTCACAATTTCTACAATTGGATTAATAATTCCTAAGACATTTGAGACATAGGTGCACGCAAATATTTTTGTCTTCGGACCGATGTATTTATCTAGATTATCAATATCAAGGTCACCATTTTTATCTACTCCAACAGCTTTGAACGTTGCATTTTTGCGCATAGCTAGTTGCTGCCAAGTAACAAAGTTTGCGTGATGCTCCATGAGCGTTGCTACTACCTCATCTCCTTCTTGAACAATCTGCCCACCCATTGTATAGCCCAAAAGATTCATTGATTCTGTTGTTCCGCGGGTAAATATTATTTCATCTTCATCGGCATTTAAAAACTTGGCTACAACGCCTCTCGTTTCTTCAAATGCTTCTGTTGCTGATTCAGAAAGATCATAAATTCCCCTATGTATATTTGCTCCAAGATGGGTGTAATAATGAGTAATTGCATCAATGACAACTTGGGGTTTTAATGAGGTTGCTGTTGAATCAAAATATACGACATCAGGGTGATTTTGCAGAAGCGGAAAGTCTTTCCTATAATCAGCAATCACTTTCATAGAGCATATTGTACAATTTTTTTCCGTAATGCGTCCACATTTACATCATTTTTAGAAATTTCTGCAATCTTAGTAAAAACTTCTTCAATAAAACCATCGATAATTAACTTCTGGGCACTTTCATTATCGATACCGCGCATATTCATGTAATGTAACTGGTCTTTATCAATTCTCCCTGTTGTCGACCCATGTGTACATCGCACATCATTTGCTTCAATCTCTAGGAACGGTCGAGAATCTACATATGCGTCTTTTGAAAGAAGGAGGTTCTGGTTTTTCTGATAAGCGTTTGATTGTTGTGCGTTTTTTGCGATGGTAATAAGGCCTTCATATAAGAATTTCGCGTTATCGAAAAAAACGCCTCTAACAAATAGATCAGACATTGAATTTCCTTTTTGATGATCTTGAATTGTCATAATCTTAATATTGTCATCTTGTTTTCCTATATAGATACCGAATATATATACTTTTGCATTTTCTTTTTGAATATTGACATGCAGCTTGCCCGAGTAGTTATACAAGAGGAAAATGTGATCATCGACATCAGTAACGATATACTCTTCTTGTGTATGCCCCATTTCTAAAATATGAATATTCGTTTTCATGTTAGCCAACTGATCCAGCCATTTCTAAATTAATAAGCCTATTGAGTTCTACGGAATATTCGAGTGGAATTTCTTTAGTCACAGGTTCAATAAATCCATTTACCAACATACCTTCGGCAGCAGACCTTTCAATTCCTCGTGACATAAGATAAAAAAGTTTTTCTTCACCAATTTTTTCTACAGTAGCTTCGTGTTGGACTTCAACTTCATTATTTTTAATCTTCATATACGGATACGTATCAGAGCGTGACGTTTCATCAAGGAGAAGAGCGTCACACGATACGTACACCTGAGAATCTGTTGCGGCAGGAGTAACAGTAATGAGCCCTCTATAGGAGGTCCTGCCGCCGGCTTTTGAAATTGATTTTGATACGATTCGCGAAGAAGTATGTGGAGCCATATGCATCATTTTTGCACCAGCATCTTGATGCTGACCTTCACCTGCATATGCAATAGAGAGAACTTCACCTCGCGCATAATCGCCAACTAGATAAACCGAAGGATATTTCATCGTAACTTTGCTTCCAATATTGCAGTCAATCCATTCCATAAGTGCATGTTCTTCTGCTTTCGCGCGCTTTGTCACAAGGTTATACACGTTATTACTCCAATTCTGAACAGTTGTATAGCGAACTTTTGCGCGAGGTTTAACAAAAATTTCAACTACGGCGGCATGCAGAGAATCTGTTGTATATATTGGCGCCGTACAACCTTCTATATAATGTACCTGACTGTCTTCTTCTGCAATAATTAAAGTGCGTTCAAATTGTCCAAATCGCTCAGAGTTAATTCTAAAATATGCCTGTAGTGGAAGTTTTACATGAACACCTTTTGGCACATAAACAAAAGATCCACCTGACCACGTCGCAGTATTAAGAGCGGCAAACTTATTATCATATGGAGGAATAAGTGTTGAGAAATATTCTTTTACAATTTCAGGATATTTTTGCAAAGCAGTATCCATATCACAAAAAATAACACCAATTTTATTTAATTCTTTGCTTACATTTTCATACACGACCTCCGAATCATATTGAGCAGAAACACCGGCAAGAAAATTTCTCTCTGCTTCAGGTACGCCAATCTTATCGTATGTTTCTTTTATTTCTGCAGGAAGATCTTCCCAAGAACTTGATTGGTCTTCTGTAGCTCGGGCAAAATATGTTATTTCATCAAAATTTATTCCAGAAAGATCAGCGCCCCACTCAGGCATTTGTTTTTCTAAAAAAATCTGATAACTTTTTACGCGAATATCAGTCATCCATTCTGGCTCATTCTTAAGCGCTGAAATCTGTCGTACAATATCTTCATTTATTCCTTTGGGAATTCTCACTACTGAAGTATCGGGCATTGAAAATCCGTATTTATAGTCGAAGTTAATGTTTTGCGAATCAGTTGTTTTGGTCATTCTATCCATCCGTATCCCTGTGTTTCAATTTTCTGAGCTAGCTCTTCGGAGCCTTGGGATGCAATTTTTCCATTTATAATTATGAGTACTTTGTCAGGACTCAAATACTTAAGGATTCGGTTATAGTGAGTGATAATGACGATCGTTCTATCAGCGTTTTTCATTTCAGAAAGAAATTCTGCAATTGTTTTAAGCGAATCAATATCGACTCCAGTATCGATTTCATCGAGCATAAGAAAAGCAGGGTCCATAATTGCTGCCTGCATTACTTCCATTTTCTTTTTTTCACCACCAGAAAATCCGTCGTTTAATGAGCGCGAAATTAACTCTTCTTTAACTTTCAATTTTTTTGCGAGGTCTTTCAATTTATTCTTTAAATCTAAAGGTTCCATTTTCCCATCAAGAGCAACGCGCAATAACTGAAAAATATTTACACCCGATAGAGTTAATGGTGATTGGAAGGAGAGGAAAATGCCTTTTTTTGCTCGTTTGTGCGATTCTTCATCTTGAATTTCTTCTTTATTGAAAATTATTTTTGATTTTGCGGCAACAGAATAAAGAGGGTGACCCATAATACTTGCCGCAAGAGTTGATTTGCCTGAGCCGTTTGGGCCCATGATCGCATAAACTTTT
>CAZTOA010000051.1:0-6001 GCA_964614975.1 uncultured Gammaproteobacteria bacterium
TATAGAGCAAAATATTCCATTAAATGGTGAATCTAAAACATTTTCACTTACTGACACTGGAAAGAAAGTCATGCGAATTAATGGAGTAAATACGATTATTGCCTCCTTTAAAAATGAAAATCTTGACGAAATTGATCGTGTTAAAGCAGGTAGGGAACAAATATTTTTATATAGTCTTCCTAAGCCCTTGCCAAAAGCCTATGTTATGTATGACTATGCTCGTGTCGATACCGTTGAGGAGTTTTCCCAACAAATTTCAGATGTATCCTTTGATCCAGCACAGAAAGTATTTCTTGAAAAAGAACTTCCCGATTTTATTGCTAAAAAGCCAAAAGAAAAACCAATAGTCAAAGTCCTCAGCGATTCGCATCAATTAGTCTCATTACAGACCAGCTCGCAAGAAGATGGAATTTTAGTGCTAGCAGATTTGTTTTATCCTGGATGGGAAGCGCGAATTGATGGAAAGCAAACGGAGATATTTGCGGCTAATGTAGCTCAGAGAGCGATTGTTTTACCAAAGGGAGACCACGAGATTGAGTTTCGATACAACTCTCCTGTGTTTAAAACTGGCGCATATATTTCACTCATTGCGCACGGAATTATAATTGCTGTAATTTTTGTTGGCTTTTATTATTCAAAGAGTCGTAGACACCTCGCCATTCTTTAATCTTATTTTCATCTTTTGTGCAGTCAGTGTAAAGCTTGATAAGAAACAATGGAGTTTCAGTAGATTCGGGAAATTTTTCATATGCAATCATCAATGTCTTTTCCGCCTCGCTACACTTTTTCTGCTCCATTTGTGTTGCAGCTAGTTTTTGGTAAATTTTTACATCATTGTCATCATAGCGCAGCGCAGCTGCATAGTGTTTTTCAGCTTCTTTATATTCCTTGGCCGCAAAGAAATAATCCCCCGTCTCTGCTCTGTAAATACGATACAACAAGAGGTTGCTGGCTAACATAAGGTGTTTATAAGTACCCAAACTTCCCGCAAATGGGTCGGAATATGAATTCCAGAGTGCATTATTTCTTTTATTAATATCATTAGCGCTAGGAAACGCGTCTTTAGCATAAAGCTTATAAAGTAAGCCTTCACGAATCCATATGTACTTCTCTTTTACTGGGAAACTTGAGTTTGTATAAATAGGCCTTTTTTCAGCATTGCTTAAGATAAATTTCTGATCGAATTCGACATCCATTCTATCCGGAAAGATAAGATCTGGATGAAGTTTTTGAATATTTTTAAATCTTCTTGCATCAAAGAGGTGGGATTTATTTATAACAATAATATCTGGTCTGTAACCTAGTGCAAGGTGTATATACGACACGTTGAATATTTCATTATCTTTAGTTAACAAAAGAATAGCGTTCTTGTCAGCCGTATCAAGAATATTTATCGCAAGTTTCTCAGCAGTTTCATCAGTCTTTAAAACGGATATTTTTGGGTAGTTAATGAAAAGTAAATTTATCGGAATAATAAGACAGACTGCAAGAATCATGGGTACATAATTTAAGGTTGGTGAAGAATCTGTTTCTGCGCGAATACGCTTTATTAGTAATGAAAATCCTCTTGTTAATGCGACAACACCGAATGCCACCCAAATTGTTACGAAGATATAAGATGGCATTGAGAAGCGTTCAAAGGTCGCAATAGTAAAACTATTCGAAAGGATATAAGCAGCATAGAAAATATATATAGGTCCAGTAAACAGGAAAGCAAGAAGATGGAAGATAAAACGTTTTTTATTTTGATAAAACTCATATGCACCCCCAGCAACAGCTAAACACACTGCGGGTAGAGTTATGTCCTCTACCAGTAGTGTAAAGTAAGCATATACGTCAGTTAGTCGTGAAATTGGTTTTTCAACAATAACTACTGCTGATGTGAAAGATCCATAGGAAGCTCTTGCAAGAATCTTTAATATGTTAAACACCGAAAGCGTATCTTCCCAAGTGTATGCTGCAAGTCGTGGAATTGAAAACACGAACCATACAATAGGAAGGAGCGAAATTAAGACTGTAGCGATAATGGTCCGCTTATTTTTCTTGAAAAAGCTTAGCACATGTGGCTTTTCATTGAGTAGTGCGAATATATATGCCGGAAGCATAAAAAGGACTATGTGATGATGTGATAAAGAAAGGACAAATAAGGCAATGAATGCAATACCAGCTTTCGCGCTGCGTGTTCTTTGCCAAAGCAAGAACGCAAGCAATTGTGAAGAAACAAACAAAATATGAAGTCCAAATACTTCGGGTACAACGGCATAAAGCCAGTATAAATATGAGGTGCCGAGGGTAAGAACGGCTACGATTGCAGCGGTGCTGCTAGATGTAACGAGCGATGCATATATAAAAAGTACGGATAGTGCGAGTGCTAATGATAGTGATGATAATAAGGTCACTCGCCAAGCTATTGTGCCGAAAGGAACTAGATGTGATGTCACATACCCTAGAAACGTATATAGGGGGTATCCTGGCGGGTGCGCGACACCGCCTGTATAAGCTGCAGTTACTAAATCTCCAGCATCACCGCCAAATATTGATTGAGATTGTGTCGATAGATATATAACGAGGAATAGTGCAAGTATGAAGCCGCTTAAAAGTAACGTGCCCTTTTTCATATTGGCCATTATATCAAACAAAAAGCCTCCCCGATGTCGGGGAGGCTTTTATTAATTACTAGTTCTTTGTTAGGATCCGTCACATGCGGCTACGCCTGTGAATGAGAATACTTCAAAGTAGTCATTTGATGAACCATCGTTTGTTAACTTTGCGAGATTAGCTCGTGATTCCATTCTTGAACAGATTCTGTATTGACCTTCAGAGTTAATAATTAACTCGTATACAGCTCTGTCTGACTCAGCATTGCCTGCTGCTGTCGTTGTTACGATGGATGTTCTGTTTGAAGGATCTGTTGGCAATGTGTTTGCATATGCACACAGATCTATACCGATCCATCCTGATGATGAACAGTTATTCGTACCACCAAGCGATGTCTTGTTTGTTGCTGAGAAATCGGTTGGGTGATCAGAAAGATACTGTTCAACAATTGATTGCATTGATGAAATATCTTTAATTCTTTGTGTATCGCGCGCTCTTCTTTGCGCTTCTGCTGGGTTAATTGTAATGAGTGCCACTACCGCAAGAATGGCTATAAGCGATACAACGATAAGGATTTCGACTAAGGTGAACCCTTTTTGTAATTTCATAAGTGGTTTGCTCATAATGATTAATGAATTAATTTTTAACCCCTTTGTATCATAATAGTCCTTTTCTTTTCGAGTTGTCAAGTCCTTTTTAGAAGGAAGAGGACAAGCTAAATATTGGTGTTATAACGGCTACAACAACGAACATAACACCTACTCCAAGCACAATAAGGATCGCTGGCTCGATCAATGTAGTCATTGCTTTAATTGCAATTTCAGATTCACTTTCGAAGTATTTTGCTAAATGCCCCAAAGTTTCATCTAAATGACCAGTTTGTTCACCTACTGAAGTCATTTGTACAAAAATCGGCGGAAATATTTTCGCATCTTCAAGGGCGCCACCAAGCGTTCCGCCCTGCTCAATGACTTGACGTATACGTCTTAAGGCATTTTGATATACCACATTACTTGTGGTCTCGGTAATAATGTCTAAGGATTCAAGAATGGATACGCCCGCTGCAATAAGAATAGAAAGAGTACGTGTTGTATCGACCAAAGCTGCGACTTTAACAACCTTGCTAACCACTGGAGCCCTTAGAATTACTCTATCTACAATCAATCTTCCAGCTGCTGAAGCATAAGCTTTTTTTAGTAAAAAAATCGTTGCAACTATCGATATTAAAATTATGTACCAGTAGTTTGCGAATATATCAGAGATAAATATAAGAAACACTGTTGGGGCAGGAAGTTTTACATTAAACTCTTTGTACACTTCCAGGAGTTTAGGTATGACGAAAGTCAACATGACAAACATAACTCCTCCCATTGCTGTAATAACAATAGCAGGATATACCATCGCCCCTTTAATCTTACTTTTGAATGTTCTTTCTTGCTCGAGAGTGTCAGCCAGTTTAACAAGAATTTCATCTAATTTACCCGAAGCTTCTCCAGCTTTAACAAGAGCGATATATAAGTTATTAAATTGATTTGGAAATTTTTTCAGTGAACTCGAAAAACTAGTACCTGCTTTAACATCTGAGTCAATAGACTCAATAAGCTTTAGATATGCAGGCTTACTCGCCTGTCGTTTTAGAATGTCGAGTGAATCAATAATTGTTAGTCCAGAGTTGAGCATAATTGCCAATTGCCTTGTCATATCGACCACATCTGTAAAAGCAACCTTGCTAAACATGGTCGTTAGTGAGCTTGTCATGGGTTTTGCATGCTCATGAAGATCGAGAATAATAAGTCCACTTGTGCGCAAGTATGCCATGGCCTTATCCTGAGAATCAGCTTCAAAGATACCTGATACTGGCTTATTATCTTTTATTGCCTTGTAACTGTATTCCATATTTATTTAATAAGTTTTTGCATTTGAGCTGGTCGGATGCAGTGGAATAGTGCGGTCTCTCTTGAAATTTTTCCTTCAAAGTAAAGGTTGGCAAGATACTTTTCTAGAATTATCATTCCTTGGTCTGATGAGGTTTCAATAATGTTATCTAAGAGGTGGGTTTTATTGTCACGAATAACCGACGAGACTGCTTGATTACCAATTAAAATTTCAACTGCTGGAATACGTGTTTTTTTATCAATAGTAGGAACCAGTCGCTGTGATACGACTGCCTTAAGAGTAGATGCTAGCTGCAATCGTACCTGGCTTTGTTGTCGTGGCGGGAACACATCGACAATACGATCTATGGTTTGTGGAACTGAATTTGTATGTAGAGTTGAGAAAACCAAATGGCCTGTTTCTGCAATTGTAAGAGCAGCTTGAATCGTATCATAGTCACGCATTTCTCCGATAACTACTATGTCTGGATCTTCACGAAGCGCAGATTTAAGCGCCACTCCCCATGAGTGCGTGTCCTGTCCAATTTCTCTTTGTGAAATAATTGATTTTGCTTGTGGATAAAGGTATTCGATAGGATCTTCGATTGTAAGAATGTGTCGCGCATAGCGCATGTTAATTTCGTTAATGATCGCCGCAATTGTGGTTGATTTACCTTCTCCGGTAGGTCCTGTTACAAGAACAAAACCCTGTTTCATTTCCGTAAAGTTATACAAGAGTGGTGGAAGCCCAAGTGCTTCGAGAGGGCTAATTTTCGTAGGAATAAGACGAAAAGATCCCGCAAGCATTCCGCGAATGTAATAGAGATTTATTCTGAAACGATGATTTTCAAAGTTATACCCAAGGTCAACTTCTTTATTTGTAATTAAAAGTTCCTTCTTTTCTTCTATGAGAAGAGGCATAAGCATTTCTTGTGTCATAGTGCCGTCAAGAACTGGATATGCTTTAAGAGCATATAGCTCACCGTTTACACGAAGTGAAGGATTATATCCAGGAACAATATGAAGATCTGATGCTCCTTTCTCTATCGTTAATTTAAAAAGCTCTTCAATTGTCATAAGTTTTATGATTGCGCGACACGCAAAACTTCTTCTAACGTAGTGATGCCATCGAGTGCCTTTAGATATCCATCTTGCTTCATTGTTATTAGACCTTCTTTTATTGCCTGATCTTGTATCTCGTTTGCGGTCGAATTGCGGACAATAAGTTTCTCAACGTCTCGCGATATTTTAATAACTTCAAAAATACCAACACGTCCAAAATAACCCTCATTCGGATTGGTTACATTAGGCTTATTATAAAGTTTAATACTTTGTGGATCATCTTTATACTGCTGTGGAAGAAGATCACCTAATACTTCTTTTATATTATCTATAACGGCAGGATCTGGAGTATACGGAACTTTATGATCCTCGCTAATGCGTCGCGCAATACGTTGCGCGACAACTGCATTTAACACAGACGATATAAGAAATGGTTCGCCGCCCAAATCTATAAGACGAGGAATTGC
>CAZTOA010000052.1:0-5689 GCA_964614975.1 uncultured Gammaproteobacteria bacterium
TTAGTTTGATCTGTTAGTTTTGTTCGCTCTGCCTCTTTCCAATTCCAACGTCGACATAATGTTCCGTCATTATCTTTATATATGACTTCATCTTTATATGGCGCGCGTTCGTCTTTTTCTCCAAGAAGCTTAATTGGGATCTCATTATCAGTTGCAGCTGTTAAAAGTACGTCGCCGTTAAGAGAAGCAATGTCTTCACCACCAACTGGGAGAAAATGTCGGAGAGAAATAATATTGTATAAGTCGACTAATTTATTTACATGTCGAATCTGTTCTCCGCTTGAAACTCTTCTAATAAGATTCTCAATTGAAGAAGGGTACTTTGATGCCTTTGCGCCGAACTTTCTGTAGGCTTCTCTCCACGGCGCAATATGTGGATGTTCAGATGTTGGCATCGAGCCAATTCTTTCTATAGCTTCTTTTTCAGCGGATCGTAATTGCGAAGTGATTTCCTCGTCATGCCCTTCGTTATTTACCCCGTGCAAAATAATTACCCCGAGGAGTACTTCTGGGTACTTCTCAAAAATAATAGGTTCAATCTTCAACTTCATGTTGATATTATAATCCCTTTCGGGTTTTCAGCATATGTGAAATGTTGTATGATGCTCATATGTCATCAAAAACTCCTCAGCGAATCCTCATTATTGGTTCAGGTGGGCGTGAGCATGCAATCGCATGGAAAATTCGACAATTTCATAAAGATGTCGAATTATTTTTTGCTCCTGGAAATGGGGGAACCACAGGATTAGGAAAAAACATAAACATTGGAAGCAGTGACGTTAATGACATTGTGCTATATGTCGAGGAACATAAAATCGATGTAACAATTGTCGGTCCAGAAACAGCTTTGGAGGCCGGCATCACAGATGCATTAAAGAACGCCGGCCATTCTGTTTTTGGTCCATCTAAAAAGGCAGCGCAACTAGAAACAAGCAAAGCATTTTCTGCAGAGTTTATGGTCGCACATAATATTCCGCATCCGGAGTCGTGGGTTTTTTCAGATCCGGATGCTGCCATTGCACACATTAAAAAGTCCAGCGATCCAATCGTCATAAAAGCTAGTAGTATCGCTGCTGGAAAAGGCGTGTTCCTTCCAGATTCCCAAGATGAAGCGATACAAATAATTAACACGATTAGCGAAGGAGGTGTCAGCGGCATCGTAAAAGACAAAATTCTTATTCAAGAACGACTCGTAGGTAAAGAAGCTTCCATTTTGGCCTTTACTGATGGGAAAACTGTTGTACCACTTATACCCGCGCAAGATTATAAGCGCGCCTATGATAATGACGAAGGCCCTAATACAGGAGGCATGGGTTCATTTGCTCCGAGCAATGTTGATTCAGGTCTTCTAAATGAAATTGAAAAAACAATTCTTCAACCAACAATCGATGGAATGTCAAAAATGGGAATACCTTATATAGGCGTCCTCTATGCAGGCCTTATGCTAACGAACAAAGGTCCTAAAGTAATTGAATATAATGCACGATTTGGAGATCCAGAAACACAGCCTTTAATGATGATGCTATCTTCAGATGTGATTCCTATTTTTCAATCATGTATTGATGGTTCACTTAAGAAAGAGCAAGTCGCGTTTAAAACAGGCGCTGCAGTATGTGTTGTTCTTGCAGAAAAAGGATACCCTGGGGAGTATTCAACGGGTCATGAGATCTTCGGTCTAGATAAGATTGTCGGTGCGGAAAATGTTGAAGTTTTTCACGCAGGAACTATTGAAAAAGATTCTAGAATCATAACAGCTGGTGGAAGAGTCTTTGGTGTCACTGCATATGGAAATAGTATTGAATCTGCAAGAAAGTTGGCTTATGAAGCGATTGGGAAAAATAAATTATGGTTTGAAAATATGGAATTTCGAACAGATATTGCTACTTTTTAGTTCGCTTGCTTGGCTTTAAGGCCTTTTGTGCGAGCATTTGACGCTTTATCTCGAGTCTTTTTTTTGTTTTGTGTGAATGGGTTTTTTTCATTTTCCCAACACCAGTATCTCTTTTTGCCATATACGTGATTATACACTAATAAAAGCTTTATTCTTTGCTTGTGCAATTAAACATCCATTGCACACCAAATTTATCGGTACATGCACCATAAAAATCTCCCCAAAACATTTCTTGAAGTTCCATCTCAACTTTTCCACCTTCAGATAATGCGTCAAACAATCTTTTCGTTTCAGCTCTTGTATCAGGCTCAAGATTTATGTAGACGTTATTGCCAAACTTTACATTGAAACCCATAGATTCTGGTGCATCGGTACCCATCAACATATGATCACCAAGAATTGGGAGCACGACATGCATAATCAGATTTTTGTCTTCTTCTGGCATTGCTGGTGCGCCTTCTTGTGGAGGAACCTCGCTAAATCGATGAACTCCATCAACGAATTCTCCGCCGAATACTGATTTGTAATAATTAAATGCTTCCTCTGTTTGGCGAGGAAAGTTTAAATACGTGCTGGTTCTTGCCATATTGTAAATTTAACTAATAATTAGTTCTGAGTTTAGATTTAGGTTTAATATTACATCTTTGTCCTTATGCTCGCCTTCGGCGTGCTCACAAGG
Organism: uncultured Gammaproteobacteria bacterium; assembly: GCA_964614975.1. Lineage (GTDB taxonomy): Bacteria > Patescibacteriota > Microgenomatia > UBA1406 > HO2-37-13b > OLB23. The sequence goes on from CAZTOA010000052.1 coordinate 2,571, forward strand.
CGGTCAAATCTATAATATTAAAACCTAAGACGTAAGGCTATTATCTCACAAGAAGAATGCCGAATGGCGTATTTCTTCCTGGACCAACTATGTATCTTCCTGAACTCCATAATGCCGTTGAGCCACCACTATCAAGATTTAGCGCATTCTGAATGCCCATAGTTTCAAGAACATGTGCCACTTCTGCGGTACTCGCGTTGTGGACAACGCCAATGTAAACCTTACTTCCAGTGGAGCCGATGAAGCTGCGACTACCTTTTCCTTCACGCTTTGGTTCGCCGTCACCACCAAATACCCGCTGGCCATTTAACATTAATAATGGCTGGCCAGCAATTACAGAATCGACGCCTGTATCGCGTCCCCATTGGAGCGACTGGGTTACATAGCGCGCGGAGCCGCCTGAAAAGATAACGGCAGGAACTGTGCTGTATACATTATTATCAGAATTAAAATAAACCTTATTTTTATTCATCAGAAGCGTATCGAAAGAATTTGTTTTGCCCGCGCAGCTTGGATAGGAGGCTGGACAAAAATAGGGGCCGTTTATTCCAGCGAAAGCACCAGAGCGGGCAGCATAACTTCCTAACGCATCGACAGGACAATCATTTGCACATGTCCCATCTGATGCAGTATCGACAACGACTCGTACCGCGCCCAAATCTGCCGAAACAATATCAACTAAATATTCGCCGACTGGAGTACTGACTTTTTGTCTACTATATCCAGAACCAGGTGGAGCATTATTTGAAGCAACATTTGCAGGAATAGAAAACGTTGAAACAAGTTTTGCCTGTTCAGATTTTATCTCTGCATCGAGTTCTTTTAGACCTGCCTCTGCCGATGCAAATTTTCTCTCTGAAAGTAGCGAAAGTATCTTTGCAAATTTCGCATCTAATTTTTCTGTTTTATTTGACTTTTCTTTAAGTTGAAGAAGAAGCTCGTAAGTTGTAACAGTTTTTCCATAAGTTATCTCAATGTCCTTTATTTCTTTATCAAGAACTTGGTTTATTTTATATTGATCGTCATCTTTTAAGTTAGCCAATTCTGCCGCTATAGATGCAAGTTTTGATTCAGTACTTTCTAAATTACTATTTAAATCTTTTTTCTCCCCCTGAATAGCTAGTAGGTTCTTAGATAGCTTGTCTGAGTGGTAGTAAAAACCTCCTAATGTAATAACCAAACCTACTATCATGAGGGCCCCCACGATGCTTAATTTTCTCTTAGCGATAAGCTTTAAGATATCCATACTTCAAGTATAGCAAGTCTAAGGAGTTACTTTTTTCGGTCACTTGCGTAGTTTTTCAGAGTCAAGAGAAGTTCAAGAAGTTATCTCTCAGCAATTTCCTTTAATTTCTTCAAAGATTCTGGCCATGCATCTTCAAAATATTTCGCATCATCTTCCGTACTATCAACATCAACAAGAACAGTTGTGCCACCATTCTCACTTTTAAAAGTATAATTTTCCATAGCACCTTCCCAGCCTTTAGTAACTTCTGGATCAGTACTTTCTATACCGTTCTTTACTACTCCAAGATGGTGAATCGATATATATTCATATTCTCTATTTTCGGCAATCTTACTTACGAGTCCTGTAATACTCCCTTGTTCATCTGGTCCGAGAAAGAGAATTTTGCTTCCTTCTTCCCAGTTACCTTCGTAGTATGATCCTGGATTAAACGCGCTTGTCCATTCGCGATACGATCTATCATCAATCATTGCGTGCCAGACTTCTTTAGCGGGGGCTTTTACATGAATCGAAAAATGCAGTGTTTTCATGTAGTCATTCTATCAGCTTTTTATATTTTAGGTAGCGAAGCTAAATAGCTATCTAATTCGGTTTTCTTTTCTGGAGGAAGTGTTGGATATATGCTCGCTAAGTAATCTGTAAATTGTTCCTCTGTAATTTTTGTCAGCAACGCATCAAACTTATCTTTAGACAAATATTTAAGAATAATTGCTTTCTGAGAATCTTCATCATCCTTGTGTTCTTCAAGTTCCTTTCCAAATTGATCGCTCTCCTCATCATTTAATGAGGAGCTGATTTGTCCAATAGCTTCAATGTAAATATATGAAAAGAACGCAGTAATAAAGTCCATCTTATTGTCCTTGTAGCCAATTATTGTTAGTACTTCAAAGAGTATTGCTTTTTCATCCATAATTTATGGTCTATGCGCCATCGATCGAGCCCCCATTGCAACACCAGCCAAGTACATGCCTGTTGCAACCGGAAGATAAACTGGATTAGTTAGCGCCGCCACGGTAATTGCACTAGTTCCAACTGTTTGAGCTAATTTTGATACCTTATATACATTTTTCTCTGTGTTTGATTCTGCATGTTTCATACCCATTTCCCACTGTGACATAATGCCACCCGCTGCCATCATGCTCCCACCCGCTGTGATTATTAATGGAATTGGATTTCCAATAAGCGCAGAACCTAGAACTCCAAAAGTTGCTAATCCGGTCCCTAAATTTATTGCTGCTTCTGTTCCAAGAAATCGCCAGGAATGCCCTAGCCATCTTTTGGCTTTTGCTCCTGTTTTCTCAAGCCAGTTGTTAGACGCCTCTGTGGCAGCTTCATTTTGATAAATTGTTTCGTTTGTTATTGGTTGGGGGATGGTTTCTGTACTTTCCATATTCTAGTTAGCTTTAACTTACTTCTTCTCCTCATTTTTTGCAACTCGAGCTCTCAGCAGTTTTACAATCAATGATTTAGGAAGAGGTTTTTCATGGGGAAATTGAACAGTCGCCATAGCGGTTACATATGATTTGAGCTCTTCTTTATGTTCTTCAATTACTGGTGGGGGCAAGTAAAGACCAATATGTTTTTTCGCAAATGCAAAATAAGCGAGCCTACCTTTATAACCATAATATGGCATGCTGTAACTAAGTTTTTCTTGTGCTTCTGGGACTGTGTCTTGAATAATTTTGCGAAGCTCTCTTAGTTTGTCCTGAATTTCTTCTGGAGCCTTAGCGATGTATTCTTCAACGCTGTTAGGTTTTTGCATATGAAATTATATCAAAGCCGAGATAGTGGTCGTTGACTAACCTATAGTAGTATGCTACAATACGAGCTTAAATATATTCGTTGTATTTCTCACTATGGCCGGCGAAAGACA
>CAZTOA010000053.1:0-5675 GCA_964614975.1 uncultured Gammaproteobacteria bacterium
AGTAAACCCGTCTGAAATAATAAAAGCAGTTGAAAATATTGGTTATAAAGCAACTGAACATTAGGAGTATAATAACGATATGGCAGGATTTATTGGAAACATAGAAGAATTGGCGCTTGCAAATAATAATTTCAGAAAAGTTGTATACACTGGACAACATGCGCAACTCGTGCTTATGAGTTTAAAGCCTAATGAGGAAATTGGATTCGAGGTCCATGAGATTGTGGATCAATTTATTAGAGTCGAGAAGGGTAACGGAAAGCTGATAATGAATGGCGAAGAGCACGAGATCTCAGATGGTTCGGCTTTCGTGATACCCGCAACCACCAATCATAATGTGGTAAATATGTCAGATACTGCTGAACTTAAACTCTATACAGTATATTCACCTCCTCATCATAAAGATGGAACGGTTCATGCTACAAAACAAGTTGCAGAAGCAGATACAGAAGACCATATATAAGTTACTCGTCAATAGAAAGTCCCCCTACCTTAACTCCCGCTGAAGCTAATAAGTTTGCTCTCGCTGTATCGAAATCTTGTCCGCGTCTTTGTGCGATCGCTGAGATCAAGCCTGGCACATTTGGATGATCTATAACTTGCTGCGGAGGATACTCCTTTAGCATATCTAGCAGATAACTTTCCATCTGCACTGCCTCCAATAAGGAAAGAGTTTGCTCGAAAATTTGACTATCTAAAAGAGTATCTGAAGGGCGAACTTCAGCACTACCTCGTGGAATTGCAACATCGCGGTCTGATCTTTGCGCACCCTCTCTTCTTACGCGAACAACCCCCATGCCAGCAATTCCTTCATCTGTAGCGAATTTATTAAAACTTTCAACCTGTGACGGATCATCATCAAATAACGTAACCATAACGCGCCAATCGCGAAAGTTAATGCCGACACCTCTTTCAGTTTCGTCATATGTATATTGCAGAGGCATATCTGCGAAGGGATTTGTCTCAAGAAGTGATTTAAAGAAGTTGCCTTTTTTTACTTTTGTTAAAAATACAGAGCCTAGCACATCACTTTGGTCCATAAGGTTCAGCGTTTTTCTTAATTGAAACTGGGGGTCTCCATACGTTAAAAGCGCGACATTTAATGGACGACTTTCATCGGCATGCAGTCTTTTTAAGGTTTCTGGCGCATCAGGATAAAGAGTTGGCGTGTAGCGCGTTTCATCGTACACTCCCTGTACATCTTCGGCTACGGCGTGGTCTGCAATAGCGCCATTTAACACAATATCTCTTCGCATGTCTGCGAGAGCTAATTTTATGGCGTCATCAGTATTCCCTGCCTTTGCCATTTCAAGAGCTCTTGAAATAAGCCTCATCTCTAATTCTGGTTCATAAATTATTCCTGCTTCTCCAAAATTAACGCGGCTTATTTTGTCACAAAACTTTACGAGGTCCGGCGAAATACCCATTGCCTCAACAGCCGGCCAGCATCGCTCCTTTTTATCGTAGGTGGTTTTCGCAGCCGTATCATCGAAGTCAACAAGTGCCCACGGAGCTTCTGCAACAACATGAGTTCCTTTTCTAGTAATAAAATAGCCGGCATCTCCAACTGCTCGAACTTCGACTTCACGATCTCCAACAATTTCTTTTAGGGCCTTAAGTTCGTCATCTGGGGCAAGAGGGAAGAATTCGACTTCAGCAACATTGGCTCCTTGCTTTTCTTTATCGTCCATAAGGAATTATTTTCCTTCAAAAGCACGTTGTAATGTAGCGATGTCGAATTTTTTCATTGGCATAAACGCCTGTGTTACACGATCGATTTGCTCAGGAGTCCCTTTTTCCATCATTTCATCCATCGCATCTGGAACAATCTGCCAAGAAAGGCCATATTTGTCTTTAAGCCATCCACATTGCTCAGATTCTGGGACTGCTGAAAGCTTATCCCAATAATAATCAACTTCTTCTTGATCCTTACAATGCACAATTAACGAAATTGCTTCATTAAAAGCAAATTCATGCTTGTTCGCGCTGTCCATAGCCGCAAACCATTGGCCGAGAAGTTGAAAGTCGGTAAACATAAGTGTTCCTTCTTTTTCTGGCTCCATGCCAGCCGGATATCTGGCAACTGTGCCTCTTTTTGCATCTTTGAAAACTGACATATAAAAATCAGTGGCTTCTTCTGCTTTACCTGCTACATCGCCAACAAACATTATTGATGGGATTATGAGTGGTCGTTCTTCTCCTTCGGGGTTAGTAAGAATTAATTGCCATGAAACGCCGTACTTATCTTCTACCCAGCCATAGTGCTCACTAAAAGGATATGTGTCGAGCGGCATTAGTATTTTCCCGCCTTTTGTAAGTTCTTCCCACATAGCATCCATGTGTGACTTTACGTCTGTATCTTTAGATGGGTCAAAGTTAAGCATAAAATTTACCGAAGGATTGAATTTAAACAATGGTCCTGCGCTAATCGACATAAATGAGTATCCCCATAGATCGAACGAAACAATATCGCAATCTCCCGAAGGTGTATCGCGGATCGTCGTAAAATTATGAATTTTTGAATCGCCTTGTGAGCTGGTAGAAAATAGTGAAGTATAAAATTCAGCTGCTTCTTTTGCTTGTGTATCGAACCATAAATGGGGGACTATTTTTTGCATTACCCTATTTTAGCAGATTCTGTTTTTGTAAAAAGTCTACGAGCGTTACAATCTGAGACACCATTCTTAAATTTCTTAATTCATCTAGGGTAAAAAACTTTATATCGATACATTCATCGGAAGGCTTAAAGTCTAAGCTGTCTACACTAACTTTGTAATACACCATAACTCGTGGCAGTCCATCCTGGTCAATTGTCGAATAAACAATGAGAGGTCGTTCATCAAGAATTGTGCATTTAAGTCCTGTTTCTTCAAGGCACTCTCTTTTTAGGCACTCAATAAGATTTTCGCCTTTCTGGATTCTTCCGCCGAATGGCTCCCAGTAGCCCTCTTCGTCTAAGAGCATCATTACTTTGTTCTCATCATTGAAGCAGAGCCCCTTAACGGATATTTGGAAGAGATTGTCGTTGATGTTATCTGCCATGAAATTCTACCTGGACAGTTTTAACCTCAGTTTCTCCAATATTTTCGACCATGTGTGATCCGGCTAATGATGAGGTTACTTGTCCTTCAGTAAGCTCTACTTCGACAGAAGAATTATCTAGTTTTGTAATTCGGAGCTTTCCAGAAGATAGGACGTAATTGATATTTTCTGGGTGCCAGTGCATCTCGGCTGTTTCTCCTGGTTTGATGCCGACCTTTAGAACTCTTATTTTTTCATTTTCGAAAATTGTAACGTGGACATGTGGGGCTATTGTTACGGCGTCATTTGCCATTTCTTCTTGTGGTGTCATATAGGTGTATTATAGCACTTAGCATATTCCTAATCGTCCACCCATTGATTTTGCTGATATTAGTGGGACGATAATAAGCATGATCGAAGTTCCAAATACGATAAATACACCTGCCATAAGCATCGTAGGATAGGCGAATACATTTTCGAGCATACCTACATGCTAAAAGTATATAACTACTTTTACTTTTTCCTTTTACTGAGTATGTACTGAATAGAAGGGCTTATTGGTTTATCTGTGCGGTGAATACACCCTATCCAGCAGCAAGGTCGTCGCATGCCTTCTATGAGCTCTGTGCGGACTCTCTCAACATGCTCTTTTCTGGTTTCAGGTTTTTTAACGGAGACTGCCCAACAGATCCATTCGTTACGCGCAAGGGGAGTAAGACCTTCCCATAGGGCGAGTGCTTTTGGATCAGAAGTTATTGATTCTTGTAAATCTGCGGGAATGTCGTGTACTACCCCAGTGGCTATTGTTTTATTTGTCATAGTTGTATTCTAATATATCTCCTGGCTGACAATCCAGAGCCTTACATATTGCTTCTAACGTCGAGAATCGAATAGCTTTGGCCTTGCCATTTTTCAAAATAGAGAGATTGGCCATAGTAATGCCCACTTTTTCTGTAAGCTCAGTAACGCTCATTTTACGTTTAGCTAACATTACGTCGATGTTAATTATTATTGCCATGAGATTTTATTAGACTGTTAAATCATTTTCTGATTTTAAGTCGACCGCATTTTGTAGAAGTTTTTGGAACACAGCTGATGCGGTTGCTATTACGAGGGAGGTAAATGTGGTAATAATGCCTAGGCCTACAAAACCAGCTGGATCGTCATCGATAACGGTGAATCTTATATAAAGTAGTGTTGCTACGATCAAGCCAGCAGTAATGAGTGCGCAGTTTTTTATATTAGTTACAGTTTTTATTGATGCTTTTGAGAAGACTTTATTTGCGTCAATATATCCTAAGAGCCTATATGCCTGATACAAGGCAATAAAAAATGGAATTGACGCGAAATACATATAGATAATAAACGGATCGCTATAAATATTGACGAGATCTAAAGTGGCTGCTCGTCCTTCGAGTTGGGGAAATACAATCATCCAAATAAAGACAATGATTGCGATGAGCAAAAGAACAAATTTTAAGAATAATGTTGATCCCCGTTTCATAGAAGCAGGTAATTTTATTACATAATTTATCGTTTGTCAATATATTATTATCGTTATTTAGACAAAGACTGTGGATTATTTGTTGTACTAACTTCCTAATTTAAATGCAGCGATCGGTTTTTGTTCTGCCGCAGAAACTTCCCACAGCACAATTTCTAGCACTGGTATGTTTTTATTAAACTTAGTCCTATCAAGAAGCCTATATGCTTCCATCACCTTCTCTGGGTCAACATCATCATAGAGTAAGGTTGCGTGAGGGATATAGTCTTTTTCAACATTGTGATGATATTCTTCTTCTGACATATGGCTTTTGCATATTGAGAGCAGATCGTTTCTTAGTTTTTCAAGTTCTGGCTCCGGATTAAATCCCACAAAAAATGTAAAGTCCATATCGTAGTTACCAACTCCATTGAATGTTAGTTCGATTGGGGCATACTTTGAACAGATATCTCTTGCTTCTAAAATAAAGTCTTCAGGGTTTTCAAGTTCTATATTATGAATGAGTGATATATGTGGTTTGACTTGGGTTTCAATAACTCTGCCATCTCCCTTGATGAAGAGCCGACGTGGATTGTCTAGTTCTTGTTTTGTTTCAACACGATAATACAAAAGATCAACTTCTTTATTATATACGGTTTTTAATAAGCGCCTAGATTCATCTAAGAGTGCATCGATGAGTGGTTGTGGTGTTATGACGAGATAGTATTTCATAATAATTTTAAGCTATTTATGATTCGTTAATTTCTCCGATTAGCCAATCATAATATTTCTTAGAAACATGAGCGGTTGGAATGGCTATGACACACGGGACATCATATGATGGCTGCATTTTATGAATTTCATCTTCCAATTCTTGATATTTACTTTCAATAGTTTTGGCAATAAGAACGACTTCTTGACCTTCGTTCAATTCTCCTGATTTAGGAGGCCAAAAGCACATAGGTTGCATTTCTGGGAAAATGTTTACGCATGCGCACAGTTTTTTAGTCAACAGATGTTTTCCAATGGACTTTGCTTGTTCAATACTTTCGCAGGTTATGTAGACAAGAAGCAGGTCGGTCATGAAGATAGTATAGCACAAGGCTTCGGAGATCTAGTTTTTTTCCCCAGCTTTTCGGATTGCTTCAAGATCGAGTTTCTTCATTGGTAG
>CAZTOA010000054.1:0-5423 GCA_964614975.1 uncultured Gammaproteobacteria bacterium
CCAACTGCTATATAGGAATAAATTTGTGAAAATAATACTTAGAAGAAAGAATGTTTCTACATTTAAGCTATTCTTTAATTTCTTATATATGCCAAAAAGCATTAGATAAAATATTGGAGAAAATATAAAAATTCCTCTATCGGGTGAAGCAGTTAAAGTAAAGAACCCATTAGGAAGGTTTTCTTCCTCGAAAAACACAGTGTCCCCTTTTTTATTTGCAAGATCTTCAATTTTCTTTGCCGATGACTTGATGTCCTTAATTTTTTCGTCGCGCACTTTATCATAGCCAATAAGACTTCCACTCAATCGAGTCCAACTATCAAAGTGAATATAATTATAGTAACCGTGAAGTGCTACGAGTCCGACGAATGCAAGTGAAGCAATAAGTGTTACAGCGTTAAATGACAATAAAGTCTTACCCTTCGCCTCAGTTACCTGAAAAGATGCATACGTTAGATAAGCGATAATTGGTGCCATAAGCATAATATTCGGATAATCAATAAATATGGCAAGTCCATATGCAAACCACACATAGAGTGCAAATACCCACTTCAGTTTTTTTGCCGTAATAAAGTAAAACACTGCAAGGAATGATGAAAGTATAAAAAATGTAGTTACATGGTGCTGGTATAGGGTTATTGCATAACTCCACGACGTTGACCCAAACCCAAAAATTGTCGCTGCAAAAAGTGAAAGTGCAGTAGAAATTTTAAAAACTTTCTTCGAAAGTAAGTAAACCAGAATTAAGTTCAGCGTAGCAAAGATAGAAATAGTAAAGAAAGAGGCAACTTGGGGTATCCCATAGAGCTTTCCCAATTGGTAAAATGGAAGTGCTAACACTGAGATGCCAGGCGCAAAGTAAATATAGTATTTGTCTTTGTAAAATCCAACATCAGGATCAGCTACAGCTGCAAGTTTTTCATCTAGAGCGAAGCTTTTTCGTTCTGCTAATGAATACGTAAGTACATATCTTCCTCTTTCTGGCGAAAGTTCGAGTGGATCACCTTGTTGATCATAGTTGTCCTTGACTTTTGTCATATCTATTTCACCCAATACACCCCTAACTGTAACTGCATAGAGTATTAACCCCAATATGAACAAAAAGATGCAGGCAAGAATATTTTTCATACTTTCTTAATTGATTGTTTGTAAAACTTGTCCATTTTCTCTGAGATGCTCATCCACGAATCTTTTAAGCCAAATGCAAGGTTCGTCTTTTTCATTTTTTTCATTTCTGATGATGAGTTGTTCTCTACTACATAGTTTACTTTCTTTTGCAACATATCGGGGTTGAATGTGTCTACTAAATAGCCATTTTCACCATCTTTAATAAGCAGAGGAAGTGCAGTATTGTTTGCTACAACACAAACGAGTCCCTGACTCATCCCTTCATGTACTGCATTGCAGAAACTTTCCCATATCGCCATATGAACCATAAGTTGCGCATGTTTAATAACATAATATTTGTCGACTCCTCGGATAACACCACCAAATATTAGTCTTTTTTCTACACCTAGGCTTTTAGCTAAAGCAATAAGACTATCTTTATATGATTGATCTGCAATCGGACCAACTATAAGAAAATTTATGTCAGAGCGAATTTTTGGGAGTGCTCTAATTGTTGTTTCATAATTCTTAATTTCATATATGCGCCCGATTTGAAGAATATATGAACCATATTTTTTCACCTGCCTTTTAATCTCTGGAGATGCTTTTTTATCAATATCAAGGTACGCTTCACTTTCGATGCCATTTGAAATAACAGTTATAAGTTTTCTGCTTATTCCTTTTCGGACCATTTCCTTTTTTTCCCATTCTGATACTGCTCTTACGCCGTCAACGGTAAGGTTAATAAGTGGCGTACCGATCAAGGCATTGTAGGTTTGCTTAATAAATTTTTGCAGCGGACTGTATATATCCCATGTTGGGTTGTAGCCACCATGTGGCGTTAAGACAAGAGCGAATTTTTTACGATTCGTAATCTTAAGAAAAAGAATATACAGAAGCATTTGAAAGTATGGGAACATATCAAAATTATGAAGACATACAATGTCTGTGGTGTCCCAATTAATGCGTGGCCAATATCCTAGTTTTGTAAATGGATATCGTTGTATTTTTATACCTTCGATTTCATCAGTATCGTTAAGAACATTTTTTTCAGTGTAAATGTCTTTCGAAGTATGAATAGTAATATCCCAATCCCCTTTTTCAAGAAACTTGTATGTTTCTTTAATATTAGTTTCAATACCCGCCGTGACAGGATAAAAATACTTTGTAATAACATCAGCGTGCATTTTTTTCATGTTATTTTTTACACACAGCAGTAACTATTATTGGAAATCGACTATCTTTATAGTCTAGTTCTTCTTTTGAAAGGTCTTGCGAAGCAAGACCGGCCCAGAATGCCTGACCAGTAAGAACATTTCCATAGGCTTCGGTTTTAATAGATTTTTCTGGAAAGTGTTTTCCAAGTAAATATGGAATAGATTTTGTTGTATATCTCCAGAATCCTGAGCCATTTTCTATGAATGGTCCCATTGTCGATGCGGTTAGCAACAGGTAGCCACCTGGTTTTAAGATTCTATAAAGATTAGCAACTGCCTTTTCATGTTCTGGAATCAGGCCAATTGTATGCGTGATGATTAATGTGTCATATGTATTGTCAGGGATATTATCAGCTTTTGCTAAATCGGCATAAATATTGGCAAGCTTATTATTTGTATCAATATCAAGTGCATCGAATTTTGTGACGCGGTCCTCACCGAATCGCTTTGTATACGCACTGTCATGAACTTCAAGACAATATCCTTTTATTACTTTTTTATTCTTTTCAAGAAATTCCTCGATATAATAGCGATCAATTGGTAGCCCTCTATCAAATCCGAAGACCTCACTCATCGGTACAAGTGAATAACTACTTCGAGGTTTAATGATTCTCATAACAAAACCGCGAATCTTAAATATTAGTGAAAGTAGTGGGTTCATAATATTAAATTGAAATTTTTAATGACTGCCTCACAAACTTTCTAAACAAAATTGACAAAGGCTGTGAGGCCATAATTGATTCCAAAACAGTATGTGTTCCATCAATTCCAACACGAGGAATTGTTAACGGATTAGATGTAGGTGTAAGCAGTTCATCATTCATAGAAAATCCTATTGTGTATTTCGCTTTTTTTACAGCTTTCAGAATTCTTGCATCGTGTATTCCTTTTGGATATGCGATAAAGGTAACTATCGAACCCACCTTTTTACCAATTGTTTTCTTTGAGGCATTGATTTCTTCATTAAGATTAATTTTTTTGCTTTTCATGTTTGGGTGTGTACTTGTATGTGAACCAATTATCCAGCCAAGAGATGCAAGTTTTTTAGTTTCGGTAGCAGATAGAAGTTCTAATTTTGTGTCAATTTCATCGCGATTGGCTTTTTTTGTATCACCGATAACAAATAAGATAGGTTGAATATTCATTTTTTTAAGAAAAGCCGATACGGCTAAAAGATTTTTGTATCCATCATCGAATGTTTAAAGTAGTGAAGGCCTTTTTGGTTTAAACGTACCTTTGAGATACTTCTTAAAATCGTTACCACTAATAAAATCGTAGTGCTTTGAGAAAAGTTTTATTTGCTTTTTAAAATCACTCGGTTTCGTACTAAAACGCCATCCATCAGTACTTATGCTGTGATAACATAAAACAGTAACATTCGGTTTTTTAACAAACCCCACAATACTTGGAAATCCTAGAATAAAATATATGCTCTTTCTAATTATGAATAGGAATTTGTTCATATGTTTATGCGAATTTTTTTTGAACTTTCCGAAATTTCCCAATAGTCGACATTTTCTGTATGTGTGAAAAGCGATATTATCTTTGAAAGAACAACGGTGCTTAAATAAAGCAATGTATATATAGGAGTTCTCATTAGTGAGGAAAACAATTCTTTGATAATTATCCTCGTAGGGATTTTATAGTTCGGCTCAACAATTTTCTTTCCAAATGTTTTTTTCATAATGCTTTGTGATGTAAAGAAACGGAGTGTTTGCTTTTTATGATCTCTGTAATTAGATGAAGGACGATAAAATATTTCAGTGTTTTTAACAAATTGATATCGAAAACCATGTGTAATCGCATAAAAGTATGTATATGCGTCATCTCCAATACTTTGTGGAATTGATAGCGAAGTGTAAAGCTTTTTTGAAAACCCCCGAGCAACACCATAGCAGGTCAATGCATTGCTTCCATGCCTCCATGATTGAACCATTCGGGACTTCATTGTTAAACCTGTATAAAGAATTTTTTCAAATTCATTAATAGGTGGAACTTCGGTGAGTTTTACCGAGACAAGATCTGCAGTCCCCTTTTTGATAGGAGAGGTAAGTTTTTCAATAAAATCTATGCTCTGAATATGTGCATCCGCATTAAGGACAACAAGGATTTCATTATCAGCAAGTGAAAATATATGATTAAGAGTTTTTGCTAGACAGATACGCTTTCTTTGAATTACAAGTTTAATTAAACTGCTCTTAACAGTTTCGATATTTTTTATTGTTTTGTCAGTGCTTCCATCTGACACGACAACAATTTCTTTAACAAGTTTTTTAATATTTTTTTGCTTTAGGATATCTTGTAAAAGCAGTGCGATATTTGCCTCCTCGTTGTAAGCTGGTATTGCTATTGTTATATTCTTCATATGCGTGCATTAACTTTTCGTAATGACATAGAGCGAGCAGCTGGACTAGTTTTAATTATCATTTTGTGGAATACATCATAAAATTCATCTGCACTTGCATCCCAACTAAATCGTTGTGCCCAGATGATACTTTCTAATGCCATGCGTTCTCTGACTTTGTTATTTTTCAATAGCTCTAAAATACCTTCGGTAAAAGCTGGGACACTTTTTGGTTTTACCAAAAATCCAGTTTTTCCATTAATGACAGAATCTCTAAGACCCTCTACATCAGATGCAACAACAGGTGTCCCACACAAATTAGCTTCTATGTTAGATATACCCCAACCTTCTGCGATTGAAGGATGAACTGCGACCCATGATTTTGCGAGATATTTTTCTTTTTCTTTTTCAGTTACCCTGCCGGTAAATGTGATTGTGCCTTCCAGGCCTAATTTTTTTGAAAGATTTTTCAATTTCTTTTCACTCTCCCCGTCTCCAACAATAGTGACTTTAAGATTTGGTATCGATTTACGGATTTGAGCAGCTGCTTGTACAAGAATATCAACATATTTATATTCTCGTAATCTCCCAAGATATATAACCGATGGATATGAAGTTTTATTAATCGGTGGCGCAATATCATTGACACCTGGATACACAATGTGGATTTGGTTATCTATACCATAGCCTAACTTTGTCAAAAGTTTTTTAATAGATGGTGAAATAGTAACAATATCTGTTGTTCTATATATTAG
>CAZTOA010000055.1:0-5398 GCA_964614975.1 uncultured Gammaproteobacteria bacterium
AAATTTAGCTGTGTATCTTATACCTTTTGCAATAATTTGATTTCTATCTACATTACCGCGAAGAAGGAGAAGCATCTTTTCAGCTAGATCATTTGGGTTACTATGTTCGGCGTATATACTGTGACTTCCCGCTGCTTCAGGGACACCCCCAACGCGGGTAGTTATTAGAGGGGTACCAGCCGCCTGGTACTCTAATGCGCAAATGCATAATGTTTCTACGAAATTACTCACTGGCTTTGTGGGAATAACACCAAAGTCTGAAATTTGCATCAAAGATCTTTTTTCACTATCACTTACAGAGCCAGTAAATACAATATCTGGTGTTCGAAGTCTAGCGGCATGTCGTTTTAGCTCTTGAAGTTTTATACCAGAACCACCCACTATCAAGGTGGTATAAGGAAATTCTTTTTTGATTAGGTCATACGCATTTAGCAAATCCTCAATACCCTTTTCAGGGAAGATTCTTCCAAAATATGAAATCACTTTATGTTTTGGGTTTACATTAAATTTTTTTCTAAACTCCGTTTGCTCAGTAAGGTCCTTTTCGCCAAAAAAATCATTGTTAAATGGGGCATATAGTACCTTTACGTCGTTGTCGAGCCTTTTTGTAATTTCAGAAGGTAAAAGTTTTTCAGCGTAATCGATAATTTTCGCTTTTGTATAAGCTGATACCGCAAGCATAACATCACCTGCAAGAAGTTGTAACAAAATGTATTTTCCTTCACCGTCATCGAGGTGATTACCAATCGAATTGAGAACATCAGATCCTACTGCTTTATGAACCGTAATAATTCTTTTTTTGAGTATTCTTTGTGAATAAAGACTGGCTTGGTTAGCTATATATGCGTGTGGGTCTAGATAATAAGTAGAAAGTACATTAATATTTTGGTTCTCGATCAAATCAATAAGTTTCCCAGTGAATGCTTTTACCAATGCCCCATCAAATACTTTAACATTTGGGCTTAAAAATGGCTTAACTCTATATACGTTTAAGTACTTTTCAGACTCTTCCTTCAGCTCCTTTGAATCATTGAAGTTGACTTTTTTATCGTATACATCAGGATGATAGGTTAACTCAAAATGTTTTCTTCCAGTAAATTCGTACAGCGCTCTTCCTTGGTACATTGACTCGAAAGAGTGACCCGACATATAAGGGGGGAACTTACTAACCGTGCAGACGTTTAAGTTTTTCAGAAACATGGGCATTTATTATATCATAAGGCCCCGTTTGAGGCCTATGTTGACATGTTAAGCAATTTAATTAACGTGTTAGTCGAAAGTTCTTCTTGACTTGGGTCATACAAAAATGTTTGCCAGCCACGCTTTGCAGCAGCCTCAATGTGTTCAGGGCTGTTTTCAACAAAAAATATTTCATTAGCAGGCACTTTCGCCGCAGTTTCAGCCAGCTTAAAAATTCCAGCGTCAGGTTTTTGAAAACCCACAACGCTCGAATCAATGACAGCGTCCCATTTTTCATCAGGAATTAATCCCCTTTTCATAATAATTGGGAGCATGCGCGGGTACATATTTGTCAGTAAGCCAACAGGATATGTTTTGTGAAGCTTGGATATTAATGGTCCTATCGATTTATTGACAGCAAATCTGTTAATAAATCCATTAAGCAACGAATAGTCTGCTGGAATGGGCAAGTTCGCTTCATCTCGCAAAGCAGGGACCAAAGTTTCAACATCACGATGAAGACAAATTTCTTGTCCAATCGTGTTCCAAATAGTGTCGAAGGCTTCCTTATTGTCAGAAGTCACCCCCAATTCATTCATTAAATCATTCCACATATCGTTCTTTGAAAAGTCGTGCATTGCTACTCCCCCAACATCAAAATAGATAAAGGAAATCATATTAGTTTATGTCAGATAATAACCTTGGACAAAATATGCGACCATAACAATATGAAGAACTATGAAGATGGTCATTAATATTAGCTTTATTGATGCTCTTCTTATTTCACCAAGCGCAAAGAATAACGAAAATGAAACGAGTGTATAGCGAGGAACGGCGGTCAGAGTTCCGGTTAAAGAAGGAAGAATGATATTGATTAAAGAGAAAATGTTTAATCCAAGTAAGCTGTAATCTTTTTTCTTAGACTTAAGTATTTTATACAGCTGATAACCAAGTAGTGTCAGCGCTCCAAGATAAAAACTGAGCTCTAATACTGCGACAAAGTATTGAAAGTTATGTTGAGCAGTAATGAATATTTTTATGTATCGATACACTACCTGTAGTGGTAGGATGAGGTGTGTTGATCGCTGTGCTCCAAAGCTTTCTTGAGCATGAAAAAAATACAAAGGGTCCCCTGTTGTTTGCCAAAGATAAGTACAGTAGGAAAAAAGCCCTAGCACTGGAGCACCAATGACAAGGAATTCCTTCCATCCTTTCTTGGGTTTCGACGCAATAAAATCATGATAAAAGCTGAAAGCCAGAGGAAAAATTAAGAAAATACCAACTACCCTGGTAAGCGCTGTTAGATAAGCGCATAAGAATGCGAGGAGATAATTTTGTTTTTTCTGAAAATAAAGTGCAGCTATAAAAAATGCAAAAAATACACTTTCTGTATACATAACGCCAAAATAGTAGGAAGTAGGATACACAAGAAGCATTGCCAAGACCCATTTCGGAGTATCTAGATCTTTATTATATGTAAGTTTTAAGTATTTAAAAAACAATACAAACCCAATAAAAAATGCTACATATGAAATAAGTACACCAGCAATAATAGGATTTTGAATTACTTGGTGTACTGCTCGAATAAGTATTGGATACACGGGAAAAAAAGCTTGCTCCGTATTTGAATAACCGTTTAACGCTATGCGAATATAAAAAATACCATCAAAATTTGTTAAAGCACGTATAAAATCAGGAACTCCATACTTAAGTACCTCTGGTCCGTACGAAAAAAACCCAAGATACTTTATGAATTTTGGAGCAAGAACAGAAATGATCAAATCAACTGATTTCCACAAAAAAAGAATAATTAACAGGTATCGCATTTATAGGATTATACAGTACAAAAGAAATTTGTAATAAAGCTCCCATTTGCTACAATTTACTATTGCTACTTGTCATGACTAAACTGTATTTACTATGTATCGGGAGTTTCTTTTTCCTTTTCTTTTTTTTAAACTTACCAGAAGTTAATGCAGATTATCAGTACGATGAGCCAACAAATTTTACGCAAGCACCTGCAAAACCAGAAATTCTAGCTGGTGAAGCAGCAACCATCTACAAATATCCTTTTACTTTAATTTTTAAGGACGATGCTTCACCGTGGGATGCATATGTGTCATTTGGACATGTAAAAAAGAATCAACCCGTAAGACTTTGCCGCTACTGGCAGGTATCAGATATCTACGAATTAAAACTTCGTTCACATTTTAATGAGGCCTTAATTCAGCAGCAGAATGATACGTTAATGAGCTTTGCTTATTCCGAAGAACTTTTAAAGGTTTTTCCTTTTATTTACTTTCCTGAAGATTCTCTTAAGCTTGTTGAAACTGATGATAATGGATTAACATGGACAATGCTAAAGAACTCGATTGTTGATACGGAGAATAATACAGTATCTGCTATTACTAGTCTAAATAAGGGGTACATTGTTGTAGCTGGGTTTGTTAATCCAAAAATAATTTGTAACTATGATAATAGCGTTAAGGGCGCTACAACGATTAGCTCGGTCAACAAGAAAAACTCATTTATCGCTTCGATTCAGAACACATATCAACTATTTATTGACCTTCTTCAATATAAGTCAGAGAATGCCCATTGACCTATGACAGAATGATCCGACGTCCTACGTAGCTTTCAATCCCGCTATCCCCAGCAATAGGTATGCTATAATTTCTTTGTCAGTTTTAATGGGCTCGTAGCTCAATGGTAGAGCAGTTCCCTCTTAAGGAATTGGTTGTGGGTTCGAGTCCCTCCGAGCTCACCTGTTAAAGCTGACAAGTTCCTTGTAAAATTTATTTCGTGTGCTATACTCAACTCTATTATGCCAACAACAAAAAAAACTGTCCGCAAACCCGTTTCCTCAGTTACAAAAAAAGAAGTCGTTGAACAGGATGTTCTAAAAGAAACTTCTCCTCGAAAATCAATGAAACCTTTCGCATTGGTGCTAATAGGATTTCTTTTGGTTGCTGCATTCTTCTGTAAACAATATTTTGTTGCAGCAATGGTAAACAACAAGCCAATTTTAAGAATGTCAATTATTAAAGAGCTTGAAAAGCAAGGTGGTCAACAGGCACTTGATTCCCTAGTAACGCAAGAGCTTATTAAGCAAGAGGGAGCAAAAAGAGGCATAACTGTTAATGACGAAGATGTTAATAAAAAATTAACCGAACTTGATACGCAGTTTAAGGCACAAGGACAAAGTCTTGATAAGGTACTTGAGCAACAGGGACTTAATAGAGAAGCTATTAAAGATCAACTTAAAGTACAGATTACATTAGAAAAGCTTCTTGGCGATAAGGTTAACGTAACTGAAAAAGAAGTTGATGAAGCTCTTGAACAACAAAAGGAACTATTTGCTGAAGAGAAAGATAAAAATAAAGTGAGAACGACCATTCGTGAAACACTTAAGAGTCAAAAGCTTTCTACAGAAGCACAAACTTTGTTAGCTGAATTAAAAAAGAATGCGAAGATAAACCAATTCGTAACCTATTAAGCTAAAAAGTTAAACTAATTCGTCCTTTCTTGCTTTCATAAAGCGAGACCACTCTTCGAAGATGTCGATAAAGACTTTAAACGGCGCTTCTATTAGCGTGTCGAATAGAAGAATAAATAAGTTGATTCTTCCAATTTCTTTGCTGAATACCTTGCCTACATATATTACGGGAAGAAATATAAAGGTGAATACGCTAATCAGAGGATTGTTTCTTGAGTCGAGGATGTATTCTTTTGGAGTTTGACGTATTCTGTAGCCAAAAAAAGCCACAACACTCATAAAGAACATAAAGATTATTTTACTCAAGATGTTAAAGTTGAGCGCATTCAAAGCAAAATACACCCCTGAGAATATGGTATAGAAAATAAGCACGTAGAGTATTGAGAATACAAAAATCAATGTCGGTCGCCTGGATTTATTAGCAATGCTAAAATCAGTAGGCTTCGTTTCAAATGAAGGGTCTTTATCAATTATATTTACAATGCGGGAGTAAATGCGTTTTGTATTTTCATCGGAAGGAGGATTAATAAAAGAAACAATTAAACCCATTAAAAGAGGTGGGAAAAGCGTGTTAATACCGAGTGAAAGTAGATGTACTTCCCCAAAAAAGAATTGACTAAGTGGAAGTTCAACAAGGAGAACAAGAATCATTTTTGTAAAAAAAATATAGACGATGCTTCTGAATGCCGCGGCGTTTAATTTTTTGGCAATTTCATTATATTT
>CAZTOA010000056.1:0-4992 GCA_964614975.1 uncultured Gammaproteobacteria bacterium
ACGAGCCGACAAATAATCTTGATTACACAGGAATAAGCCATTTGACCAACTTCCTTATTAACTACAAGAAAAGCGTTATTGTTATTTCGCATGACGCCGACTTTTTAAATGCACTTACTGAAGGCGTCTTGTATCTTGATAGTTTTACAAAGAAAATTGAGCAATATGCAGGTAACTACAATGACGTACTTGAGCAAATCGCGTTGAGAATCGAACGCGAACAACGACTTAATGCGCGTATGGAGCGCGGTATTCTAGAAAATAAGGAGCGCTCAAACTTTTTCGCACATAAAGGAGGCCGTCTTCGCGCAGTTGCTAAAAAAATGCGCGAGAAGGCAGCAAAAATGGAAAGTGAAATGGTTGATGTCCGAAAAGAAGATAAAACAATTCGTGCTTTTAGAATTCCCGTTCAGGATGATTTAGTCAGCCCAGATGTGCGGATCACTTCATTCACCGCAATGGAAGATCATAAAGAAGTACGAAAGAATGTTGATCTAATGATTGGTAAAGATACTCATTTACTAGTCGTGGGCCCAAACGGTATTGGAAAAAGCACATTTATTGAATCTCTAATAAATGGTACCGATCCTGGAGTTACTATTTCTCCAGGCGTTCGTATTGGTGCATATCGACAAGACTTCTCTACCCTTGATTTTAACGACACCGTCTTTGAATCATTTACAAAAGCAGTGCGAGAAGCAAATGGAAAGATTTACGAACAAGAAATTCGCTCTGTTGCAGCAGGATTTCTTATTACCAAAGACTTTATTTATGCGAAAATTGGCTCGCTGTCAGAAGGACAAAAAGGCTTAGTGTCGTTTGCGCGTTTAGTCTTACAAAAACCTGGCCTACTAATTCTCGATGAGCCAACAAATCACATTAACTTCCGCCACCTTCCACGTATTGCTGAAGCTCTAAGTGAGTATAAGGGTATGATGATTCTTGTCTCACACGTCTACGAATTTGTAGCTCAAATCAGGATTGATGAGGTTCTGGATATGGAGAAATAGACGCAATTTCTTCTGTTTTTATTGACGGAAATACTAATTCTTTTCTCAGAATGATTTTCTCAATCTTCATAGTAACTTCTCTATTTTGCGCTTCGATGTACGAAAGTACTTTCTTCGGATCGTTCAGCTTATTTTTATAACGCGCAACTGTGGTATGAATAATATGATTTTGCTTTGTTGTCTCTGCAGGAAAATGTAATTCTTTCAAGAATACATTTCGCAAATCTTCTAATTGATCAGAGCTATCAGTCGCTGTCCACACAATTCCAGCTGTTGTTACTATTAATTTTGAAAACGTTACTTCAAACGATTGATATGTTTGATTCATTTTCAGAAATGATTGTGTAAAATCATCAGTAACTGAATTCCAGGTGCCTTCATTTCCTAGACTATACTGCCCTCCCCAAAATACAACTTGATTAAAACTTATATGTTGATATTGTCGCGGGAGAAGTAAAAAGTTGTTTGGCTCAAGCTGATCTAAATCATCTTGATATTCACACAGCACATCTCGTACCTTCTCTGATAAATCGATTTGCAAAGTTACACCCCAGATTTCCTTTCCCCATGTTGTATCGAGTTCCAAATCATTATTCAGAAATTTTTCTTTGTTCTGCAGTTCCATTTCCTTATATTGATCGACCAGTCGTTGATTCATTGTATGAAGTATAGCATTCCATAAAACTGATATAATTTTCTATGCCAAGCATTTTTATATTAATAAGTAGTGTTATTGCATTAATATCACCTATTATTTATGCTCGAGCAATATTTAAGGGTGAAGCCAAGCCTCATAGAACAACAAGATTAGTATTGTTGCTCATTACCGCGCTTACAACTGCTTCCTTGTTTGCCCAACAAGACACCGTGGCCATTTGGCTAGCGGGAGTGTCAACAATTCAGTCGATCGCAATTTTCATTCTCAGTATTAAACACGGTATGGGCGGCTATTCTCGTTCCGATATCATATGTCTTCTAATTGCGCTAGCGGGAATAGTCTTATGGAAAGTAACTGAAAATCCTGTTGTGGCATTATACTTCGCAATATTGGCTGATTTTACAGGGATGATCCCAGCACTTATAAAAACATATAAACTTCCGCATACTGAGATATATCAATTTTTTCTTATGGATGTTTTTGCTGGGTTATTTAGTTTGATGGCTGTAAGATCTTGGACTCTTCAGGAAATTTCATTTCCAATTTACATTTTTCTTATCAACCTAGTTATGGTTCTGATTATTATCAGACCGAATTTTCGACGTAAGTAATGCTGCATCTTTCACACGCGCGTAAGCGAAGAAAAAAAGCCAAAGCGCAGAATATCCCCATTAAAGCTCACCATACAATTCTTGATTATTTAGTTTATTTTATTGCCATCGCAAGCCCGTTAATGACTATTCCGCAAATTTGTGATATTTGGATTTTGGGATTGAAAGAAGGAGTTTCGTTTATGACCTGGTCTGCCTATTTTGTCGCAAGTATTGTGTGGTTAATTTATGGAATTGTGCATAAAGATAAACCAATTATTGTATCTAATATCCTTTGGGTTTTTATGAACGGTATGGTCGCCGTAGGCGTAATGTAGAAAATCGTGCTATAATTAAGCAATATGTCGAAGCTGCAAGATGTTATAGAGCTTTCAAAACCAGTAAATTTTCAGAAAGTTGTCAGCAGACCGATCCACCCACTTTCAGACGATATTATTCAGTCTCCTCTCGCAAATAAAAGTATCTATTCAAAAACTCTCGAGGAGGATTTCTGTTTTGAAAATCTTGTCGTAATTAGCGGTGATTTTTATGACGACATCGATCTAGTTAATGAAGAGATGCGCATTATTGATAAAAAATCAAAGTTATCACCCGATTATCTCCAGCAAAAAGCAATCGATGCCGAAACCTATGGAAACAAAATGCTCGATTGGTGTAAGGATATCGCTGATCAACAATATGATTATTCCGACATTACTGGTGCACAAAAACTTCTCAGTGAGTTTATAGCTGTTTCTAATGACTTTATTCCGTATATGATATTTACATTATCCGCAGGAAGTTACTTAGAGAATGTTATTAAGAAATCAATTAACGAACTAGTCAATGACGAAAAAAAAGCGCAAGAAGATGTACTGACTTTAACTATTCCTGATAGACGAAACATTCAAGCCATTGAGCAACACGACTTTCTTAACTTGCTCATTGAAAATACCGATATAACTGATGAAATGCTCGATGCGCATTTAAAAAAATTTGCACACATTGGTTTTAGATGGGGAATTGCACCCTCATGGACAAGGGAAGATCTTAGAGAGAGAGTCAAGAGTACATCAGATCCTAAGGCAGAGCTTGAAAAACTTACAAGTAATGAACTAGAAATGAGACAAGCTGCTAAAGATCTTCAAGATGCGCTTGGTGCTAGTGAGAAAATGCGGGATAATGTTGCTTTAGCAAAAAAATATGTATGGCTTCGTACATATCGCTCGGATACTATTAGTTTTTCACTAGCCTATCTAGGATCTCAGCTCGATAAGTTTTATATTGCCGCTGGTTATAAACCAAATGACTATCAATTCCTCACAATCGACGACATTCAAAATAATACAAAAGTCTCACAAGAAGAAATTGCAGAGAGAAATAGATCGTTTGCCGTCGTTTTCGTTAAGGGAAAGAAGTACTATCTCTCAGGTGATGAATCAATTGAATATAAAAAGTTTTTAGATACGAAGGTTGTTGTAAGTAATGAGATTAAGGGTGCAGTAGCACATCGAACTGTTAATGAGGTAATGGGCAAGGTGCGAATAGTTACCAATCCTTCTGAACTTCCTCTTGTTCAAGAAGGAGAAATCTTGGTTGCCTCAATGACAACACCGAATTTTATTCAAGCCATGAAGAAAGCAAGCGGTTTTATAACTGATGAAGGTGGTATTTTATGTCACGCTGCAATCATTAGTAGAGAAATGAATAAACCTTGTATTGTTGGAACAGGTAATGCTACACAAGTGTTAAAAAATGGAGATATGGTTCATATGGATCTGCTTTCAGGAGAAGTTACAAAACTTTAACTTAAGCTGCTAGGTCTTTTTCTTGTCCACGGTATGAAATATGGGTCGCATTTGGAATCTGTGATGCTCTTTCTCTTCCTGGGGTCAATGTTATGTGCACACTTTCCGAAGGTCCAATCAGAGTTTCTCCTAAGAATTGTGCTCCTTCATGTGTAATGTTGCCTTGTGAAACATACCGTGCAACTGCAGAATCAATACCCCAACTGTGCCCGACCATCATTAAAACTAAGGGTCGTGCTGCATTTGCCTCTGATAAATGCCTTCCGGCTGCTTGATGAATGCGTGTGACGGCATCTTGTACAGCTCTACCTACCTCGTCAGGAGTTGGTGCACGTGGATCACTTGCACCTGCTAATGCCTGTGCCATGAAATAATTAAATGATTTATCAAAATCAGGTTCTCCATTGGTTTGTAAATCTGGATTTGCATCTAGCTCGTCATGATATGCTTGAGCATCTTCTGTCGGTGCGAGCCGATTAATAGTATCAAGACCACGAATGAACATTGGCATCTGTACCAAAACTCTTGAAGGGGTTTCTTCAATAATTTGATTTCCTGTTGCGATCATTCGGGATAATGATTGCGAATGCTCTGAACCGATTCTCTCACTCACCGTGTCTGAATTAATGAGTCTTGCTGCTCCTGGAGTGCTTTCATAACCTTCGACGAGATAGTTAAGTGTCTGTGCAGTTCTGTCTTTGTTTGAAGTACCGATACATAAAATAATTGCGTTCTCTGGAGTTCCGCTAATAGTTTCAGCAAGCTGAGTACGACCAACTTCAAGAGCTCGGTCACGTCCCTCAGGTGATATGACATCGCCGTCTCTATCACTATGGCGAAATATAAGTGCAGAGTCTGGATCCATAGGTTCAATATCCATGTTTTGATTATATCAATCAGCTCGAGGCTTGGTTCCTTTTGGCGAC
>CAZTOA010000057.1:0-806 GCA_964614975.1 uncultured Gammaproteobacteria bacterium
GAGTAGTACTACATCCTTGCAATCCAAAATACATTCACAAGATGACAATTAAGCACAAGACCCCGCCTTGTCTGTATAATGCTTAAATGGATCTTTCGATAATAATCCTTTCATACAATACTGCCGAGCTCACAACTCAGTGCCTCATGTCCGTTCTTAATTCACTTGACCAAGACGCGACAGTAACATCAGAAGTCATTGTATGGGACAACAACTCAACCGATAATAGCATCAAACTGCTACAACAAGTCAAAGACCCACGAGTAAAGATCATCGCTCATAAAGAAAACTTGGGCTATACAGGCGGGAACAATAAAGCTGCCGAACTAGCGAATGGAAAAACACTCTTGTTCTTGAATTCAGACACAATAGCTATAGAAGACGCTGTCCCAAAGCTCTACAGATTTTATGCACATCAAAAAGGATTTGATTTTATTGGTGCTCGACTTCTTAATAAAGATAGATCTCCCCAAGCCTCAAGTGGACGCTTTTACACATTACCCGTAGCGTTTGGAGCACTTTTTCTGAAAGGAGACAGTTGGGGAGCGAGTAGATGGCCTGTAAGAAAAATTAGAAAAGTCGACTGGGTATCTGGCGCAGCATTTATTACTAAGAAAGAAACATTTCAAGCTTTAGGAGGCTTTGACAACTCGCTATTTATGTATTGGGATGAAATCGACCTATTGTATCGGGCATCGCAGAAAAAAATGACAGTTGGCACATATCCTGACGCAACATTCATACACCTAGAAGGAGCCTCAAGTAGTTCTAGAACACAGCCTATTCTAAAAGTATTTCAAGGCTAT
>CAZTOA010000057.1:816-4657 GCA_964614975.1 uncultured Gammaproteobacteria bacterium
AAAAAACATTACTCCCCCTTGCAACAGACCCTCATTCAATATATGCTACAATTAAAGGCGATCGTATCTTTCGTGATTGGAAAAATAACAAATAACAATTATTTAATCGACACATATTCGCAAGCATATGAAATTACTAAAAAAAATTGACGACAACATACTAAAGGTTCTTTTGATGTTGTTCGTATTCTTCATTCCTCTATTTCCTAAATTCCCTTTTCGTGTTGTTAACTATACCTATATAGCAATCCGACTTGATGATTTACTAAGCGCAATTCTTGCGGTTGTCTTTATTGTTCAGATTATAAGGAATAAGGTTTCATTCAAAGATTTACCATATAAAAAACTTTTCGCAGCATTTTGGGGGGTTGTGTTTCTATCTTTTATATCTGGAGTATATTTAACAAAGACTGTTGAATTTCCTTTTGTAGCTCTCCTTCACTCAGCTCGACGCATTGAATACATGATGCTATTCTTCATAGCGTTTACAGTTATTAAAACCTCAGCTGATTTTAAAAAACTACTTTTTAGCTTTTTGACCTCACTCTTTTTAATAAACATATATGGGATCGGTCAGAGATTCTTTGAATTTCCTGCCATTTCAACAATGAACCCAGAATTTGCAAAGGGTCGCATCTTATTCTTAACACCTGAAGCTCGTTTAAGTTCTACATTCGCTGGTCATTATGACCTTGCTGCATATCTTGTTCTTATGCTACCGCTTTTATGGGGGCTTTTTATGTATGCAAAGAGAATTCAAATTTCTCAGAAAATGAAGGTGTTTACTTTGGGTATTAGTTTGCTTCCTATTATCCTTGCTGCATATACGCTCTCTGGAATTTCAGCGGAGACAATAAATCATATTCCAATTGCTGGTACCTTTTTTTCACCTCTTAATCAACTTGTAATCGGTACTATTCTTTTCGCAATTACCATGTATCTAGTGCTCTTCAATAAATTGAGCAAGTCTTTGATTTTTTTCACAATCGTATTATCGACTCTTTCACTTGTGCTAACAGCTTCGCGAACATCATCGATTGCGTATGTTGTTTCAACACTTCCTTTCCTCTTGTATATACGTAAATTTAGATACTTTGTCATTGCGCTTGTCTTATCAATTGGCGTTTCAACGTTTGATACAGAGCTTGCTCAGAGATGGGTAAAGACCGTGCAGATACGCCAGGTTATTGTTAATGAAAAGACTGGTGAAGAAGTTGTCGTTCAAAAATTAAAGAAAGATGCGCTGCCTGCAGGCAGCGCCTTTATTCGTACACGAAATACACTTCCTGTAACAATTGAAACTCAGCTCACAAAGAAAGATCTTATTGCTAGAGCTACATTAAGTGGGCAACTGAATGCGTCAGGAAGCGCAATGGCAGAAGACGATTATACTGTTATATCAGCAGTCGCAGCAGATACGTCAATCTCAACACGACTACAGGTAAGTTGGCCACGCGCAGTAAAAGCGTTCCTAAAGAACCCATTACTCGGCAGCGGCCCATCATCAATAACAGAATCTTCTGACGGAGACTACTTTAGATGGATTGGTGAAACGGGTGCATTGGGCACTTTATTATTCCTAGGAATTATCGCGACCGTTTTAAAAGGAATTTATGCCGCCCGAAACAAAGTTTCTGAAGAGGGAAGATTCCTGATTATTGGTCTTATGTTTGGTACGTTTGGCTTGCTTGTGAATGCCATTCTTATTGATGTATTTGAGGCTTCAAAGGTTGCATATCTTTTTTGGACACTCTTGGGTGTATTCTCTGGCATGGCATTCCTAGAAAAAGACGCTATTAAGAAAGTTTAAGTTATGGACTCACAACACGACAAGCCAACTAGTCGCTTCAAAAAAATTGATGTATTTCTTCTTGGTGTCATCCTTATAATTGCCCTCGCCTTGCGTTTATATAAAATAGACACCCCGCTTGCGGATTGGCATTCATGGAGACAAGTAGATACGGCAGCTGTAGCAAGAAATTTTGCTCAGAAAGACTTTAATCTTCTCTACCCTCGATATGACGATCTTTCAAATGTGCAATCGGGATCCTACAACCCAGAGGGTTATAGATTCGTAGAATTCCCGCTTTACAACGCCATATTTGGAGCTTTCTATAAATATATGCCTATTATGGCAATTGAGGTATATGGAAGGCTTACGACAATTTTTTTCTCACTAATAATCATTGCAATTTTATATTACATAGCGCTCCATGAACATAGTCGCGTCGCTGCTGTAGGAGCTGCATTTATCTACGCGGCAATGCCATTCTTTGTGTATTATTCGCGCGTAGTTCTTCCAGAAACTACTGCATTGGGTTTCTCTTTTATTGCACTGTTCTTAGCTTATGTATGGGCACACTCAAAGCATAAATGGTCCTTGGCTTTGATTGTTTTTTCATGTATTTCTGCTGCAATTTCTATTCTTATTAAGCCAACGGTCATTTTCTACTTTATTCCAATAGCGTATGTGTTTTTCATGAAATATAGATTTAGAATGATTCGAAAGCCAGCACCATATCTTTATTTTATAGCTGCGCTTGCACCATTTATTCTCTGGCGTATGTGGATAAGCAAATTTCCTGAGGGAATTCCTGGATTTGAATGGCTGCTGACAGATGTTAATACATTTGAAGGACGTAAAAATGTATTCTTCCGCCCAGCTTTCTTTAGATGGATTTTCCATGAAAGAATCCTTCTCCTAATTATGGGCGGCTACGCAGCTGTGCTTCCACTTCTTGGTTTGCTTGAGAAATCTCGTAAGAGTCTTCTTATTCCTTTTGTTGGTTTTGGAGCATTAACGTTTTTACTTGTGTTCCAGGGTGGAAATGTACAACATGATTACTATCAAACAACCATTTTGCCAGCACTCGCCTTATTGAGTGGTATTGGCATCGCACGCCTTCTACACAAGAGAGATAACGACCAAATGTATTTACTTAATATAGTTGTTGTTGTTTTTATCGTTGTATTCTCTTGGGCAATGTCGTTTTACAAAATTAAGGACAACTATCTATATAGCGAGGACTTGGTAAATATAGGAAAGATTATAGAAACTCTTACGCCCGCTGATGCCAAAGTAGTTACTGACAGAGATGGCGATACAACGCTTCTTTTCTTGTCAAAAAGAAGGGGAATGCCAGCTGTCTCTGATACCTTAGAAAATCTAAAAGGTCGTGGCATGGAATACTTTTACACAGATAAAGCCGATGTGGCTAAAGATGTGCGCAAAACCTATACACCAATTTTTGAAAACAGTAATGTCTTTATTTTCAAACTCTAGAAATGAAGATTTTGATGCTTACGCCATATCTTCCTTACCCTCCTTCTTCGGGTGGGCAAGTACGCTCGTACAATCTCATTAAGCATCTTAGTCGTAACAATGAAATCTATCTTGTTGCACTTATCAAATCAAAGGATGAAGAAAATTATAAGAAAAGTTTAATGCCCTATTGCAAGGAAATTCATGTGTGTAAGCGATCTGAATCACCTTGGACTTTTCGCAATATTTTTACTAGTGTATTCGGACAATATCCTTTTCTTGTAGTACGAAATTACTCAGAAGAAGCCAAAAAGGTTGTAAGCGATTTACTTGCAAAACATAAATTTGACCTTATCCATGCGGAAACTTTTTATATTATGCCGCACATTCCGTCGACAAAGGTCCCTATTCTTCTTGTGGAACAGACGATAGAGTATAGAGTCTATCAACATTTTGTGCGCAATTTGCGCCTTGCAATAGCCAGGCCTTTTTTCTATTTCGATATTATTAAGCTTCGCTACTGGGAAAAAACATTCTGGAGCAAGGCTGATCTTGTAGGAGCGGTTTCAGAAGACGATG
>CAZTOA010000058.1:0-4415 GCA_964614975.1 uncultured Gammaproteobacteria bacterium
TATTTTGTCATATGTATTATTCCTGTGTATTCAAGTTTATTTTTCGGCTCGTCAAGTAAAAGAAGATCCGGATTTTGAATGAGAGCCGACGCTAAAAGTAGCCGCGCCTGTTGACCGCCAGAGAACGAGCTAATAAATTTGTCAAAAGGCGCATGAAGATTTACAAGATCCAGAACAGCTTTTATTTTCTTTCTTAATTCATATTGTTCTACTTCACCAACGACCTTCTTAAAGTAGGCCTCTACAGTTAAGTCCATGTCCTCTGGTGCTATAACTTGATGAGCTGTTGCGACAACCAACCTATTATTTACAGAAACTTCTCCAGAAGTTGGTTTTATATCTCCTACAATAAGTTTAAAAAGCGTTGTTTTCCCGGCACCATTTTGACCCATTAGAGCAACCTTCATGCCTTTACGCACTGTAAAATTCGCTGCATCTAAAATAGTTTTGTTGTGCCCGAAGTCAAAGGAGACTTGTGAGAACTTTATTATGGTTTCCAAACATGATATTTTACCATATTCCCTCGTTGTCAAGGAGGATACAGACTGCTACAATGAGACAATGCAAACAGAACTTTTCATAATAACAGGGGCCTCTGGAACCGGAAAATCTACAACTACCCTACTGCTCAAAAAGAAACTTTCATCATCTTGTGCCGTGTATGACTACGACGAACTGCTAAGACCGTTTGATAATACCGAAACCTGGGGTGACGAAGTCACACAGAAAATGCTGCAAATTACTAAAGGTAATCTTGAAAAAAACCTCATTACTGTGGTTTTGGGACTTATTCGACCACATACTGTAAAAAAATACCAAGACTCATACGGAGTAAAATCAATCAAATTTTGTCTTCTGGATATATCCTCTGAAGAGAGATCAAAAAGACTTGCTACTAGAGGGTCGTCTATGTCGCTCATTGATGGGATAGAGGAACACGTTGGCTTTCGCACGTGGATACACGAAGCTGGATATGAAAGTAGCATCATTAATGTAAGCAATCTTAATCCGAATGAGGTTGCCGATGAAGTTATGAAACTTCTAGATTAGATGATCTCTATAAACACTATATTAAGGATCGTAACGATAGTTGTACATCTAATTCGTTTTTTATATTGGTTTTCAACTGAGGAGAAAGCAAATAAAGAGAAGCCTACAAAACAATCTCCATCTCTTTGGGGACATATAAGAAGAGCTATCTTTTTTGGACTTATACTTTTGCTTTTCACACAGCTTGTAGGATTTAATATATTCCCGTATCCGCATAGCACATCTTTGCAGTTGCTCGGAGCTATACTTACGCTAATTGGCGTTGTAGTAAGCATTCTTGGGCGTCATGAGTTGGGAACTAACTGGACCCACGGCGCTAATTATCAGATTAAGAATAATCAAGAATTGGTAACTTCAGGAATTTATTCTTACATCCGCCATCCAATTTATGCAGGACTTATTCTGGCATTTATTGGTGGAGAGTTAGTTGCGGAAAGTTATCTGGCATTCTTTTTCTTTGTAATAAGTTTTGTTGGATTTTACTATCAAAGCAGGAAAGAGGAGGAGATTTTACTCGAGCATTTTGGAAAGAAGTATAAAGACTACATGAGCAGAACCAAAATGCTCATTCCGTTTATTTTGTAATGATAAGCCTTACCACGAAACTCATGCGCAACTGTCTTGACTTTACTGGACAAATATTCTACAACTGTTAAGTTAGTAAAGTAATTAATAATTCTACTCAACAAATTATGAGTGAAGAAATGGGAGATGCTTTTAAACCTTCGGCTGAAGATCTACAAGTACCTGGAGATGAAATTCCCCCGCAAGTCACTCAGACTGATATGGAGGGTGAACCACCAGAATCTATACTGAGTGCGACAAGGATCCTTAGTCCAGAAGAAGAGGATTTTATAGAAGGACAAACAGCATTGGCAGGTATAAAGACAGCTAGGGGCGATACTGAAGCTGCAGCTAAATATCAGGCTGCAATAGACTACATCAAAAGCGATCAGGACGCTGACCTTCATTTTAGCATGAGGATGTTAAAGGCGATGAAGATGACTGAGTAACTATAATATATCAATCTTCTCAAGCTTTCCGCGGCGCTTCACAATATTCTTGTAATCCCATTGAATTTTCTTAGACTTCTCAAGCCAGCGTTTAACATCATTTTCATCTATCTGATCGACCGCAGTGTATCGTTTTTCAGCAGCCTTAAAACTACCTTCATTCTGTAAACCTTCTTCGTCAAATGATTGACCACTCCAAAATAGCAGACGCACTGAATCTTTTAACTTATCATAACCAACAATTGGATTTCCATTCAAAAACCATACTGGATGAGCATGCCAAATCTTACTTTCAGCATTTGGGAGATTATCATCAACAATCTTACGGAGTGAATCACAAATTACTTTATCAGAATCTGCAAGGGTATTATTGTAAGATGCTATATCTTTATTCATGTTTTAGCTATTCTACCAAATCCTGATGTCCTAGAAAAAGTAAGGCACGAACTCCATATTTCGGATCTGGCGGAGAAACTTTATGTGGTAAGGTCACTGGGAGAGCAATAAATGTATTTGGACTGCAATCTAATTGCACAATACCACGCTCCGGAGTAGATATAAATAATGTTGCTTTTCCAGTTAAGCTGCACAGAATTAAATAACCTTTATATTCGGGCGGATCTATATGAAAATCAAAGGCACCGCTAGATTCACCAGGGACATAATGTTTTAATACTGCTTTGTTGATTTTGGGTTTATTTACAATAGTCTCGACAACTTTTGCAGCTTGCTGGATAGCAAAAGGGAACTCTTCAATTTGGTATGATATTTTTCTGGCTTGTGAAGATAATATTATTTGGTGAGTTCCTTGACAATATCTTTTGGTAAGAAGTTAGAGTATATTTGAATTCCAAGGGCGACGAGCATTTCAGAATCAAGAGCATGCTTTACTCTTTTCATAGTTCAACCTTTCTTTTTCAAATAATCTTGAATCAGTTGTTTATGATCAAATGCCAATTCTTCTGGAAGTTCATCTAAAGGAAAGTACTTACATTCTTCTGCATCATCACCTGCTTTGGGTTCGCCTTCAATTTCCACATAATGTGAAACAGCAATACACTGTCTTGGATGCCTGGCGGGATCGCTGTATATTCCTATTTCTTTTACAGATGTTGCAGTAACACCCAATTCTTCTTTTACTTCGCGCTTCACAGCATCGGCAATTGTTTCATCCCAACCAACATATCCACCACATAATGCCCAATATCCTTTGAATGGCTCAACTCCTCTTTTTATGAGAAGAATTTCATCGTTCTTGATAATTATTGCATCAATAGTAACTCCACGATTTGCAAAACGTCCGCAATGAGGACATGGCTCATCGTTTGATAGTGTCATAAGAAAAGTTTATCAGAGTAACCCTTCAAATACCAAACCTCGCCGTACGTAGGTCGAGTCCACGTAAGTTCTAATTCGGTTGCAATAGCACCAAATATTTCTTCATGACATACAACAATTGTTGAAACAGTACTTTCTAGATACAGTGGAAGTACAGACGATACGCGATTTTGAATATCTTGTGGTGATTCCTCACCTGGATAAAACAGTATGCCCTCCTGAGCTTTTCTCATCCATGAAGCAAGCCAATTTTCTCCTTCTTTCATGTCTTTTTCCCATCTCTGATATGATGCTTCCAGACTAGCTGTGGGACCAATCACTTTTACGTCTCGTAATGCTGGGTCAACAGATCGCTCTACAGTAATACCTTCCTGCGCTAGTATTTTTTCTAATATATCTGAAGATTCAACACATCTATTCTTGGGACTCGATACTAGATTAACTTGAATGATCTTTAGTGTTCTTAATTCCGATATAATTTCTTCTGCAGCCTCAGCAACTCGCAGTTTTCCTTCTTCTTTTAGAGTTCCTTCTACAATGTCTCCGCCGTGATCTTCTTCATAGGTATATGCTGCATGTCCATGGCGCATAAGAACAACAAGAGGGGATATAATAGCTTTATGATTGTATGTACGAGTCGTAACTGGTATTCCGATATCATCAGCTAGTTTCATAATTTTTACTCAACTACTATAACAATTCCTTTTTCGCCATCTACGACTACTTGTTGACCATTTTTGAGAATATCAGTTCCACTTCGAGTGCCCACAACGCAAGGAATTCCCAATTCACGAGAAATAATTGCCGCATGTGACAAAACTCCTCCTTCATTAGTCACGATCGCAACGGCTTTTTTACATGCTAGTACTATTTGAGGTTGCGTACTTTCAGTTACAAGAACTGAACCTTGTGGCATGCTGTCAATGAGCTCATGGAAATTGTTGGAAGTCAAAGAAATTTTATAGACTGCTCCCGTTGCTTTTCCACGACTTGCACCCATTCCTGATACTGCCT
>CAZTOA010000059.1:0-4278 GCA_964614975.1 uncultured Gammaproteobacteria bacterium
TTTTTCAGATAGATCTATTTTGAGACCTTTTTTGAGAATGCTATTTAGCGTATATCCTTGACGATCAATAAATTTTTCTAAATGAGGAGTGATCGCAACACTAGCGACTTCTGGATGCTTATTTTTATTCTTTAAAGCGATGAGTTTTTTAATAGTTGATACGCCATCACCTGTAATGCGTGGTGGGTCGCCACGAAGAATACCGACGACTTCACCATTAATATATGTTCCTCTATAAACGCTGCCAACTAAATGTTCTTCAACAACGACATAATGACAGAGTTTTTTTGCAACTTTGAATGCTTCGATTAGTTGTTTTTTTGTATAAATATGAGTTGTTGTATGGCGGCCGCGAGAGCCGAGTTGTGGTTTTGTAATAAATGGCTTGCGGCCTTTTTCAAAGATTTTTATTGCATCGTCAAGTTTTGAAACCGATGCACCAAAAGGTACAGGAATTTTCCTTGCACTTAAAAACTTTTTTAACTCCCACTTATCATCCATCCATTCATATGCGTCTTCTTTAAACTTTCCTGGAATAGGTAAGCTTTCAAAATGAAACCATTTATTATCAATTTTTGCACGATGATGTTCGACATATTTTCCATAGACGATGAGCCCCTCCATCTCAATGCCTCTTTTTGCTGCTTCCTCCCAAATAACTAGGGATCTTTCAGTAGGTGCTTTTTTGCTATCTTTATTAATTCCCCAAATACCTGTTTTTGCAAATGTCCATACAAGTTCCATAAAAAGTCGATGCATTGCATGGTCGAATTTTATGTTGCGGCGGGATTGAATAAAATTAGAAAGTGGCGCTGTCTTTACGAGCATTGTCTGCGTAAAATACGACAGCGCGTGGTTTGTGGGATTATTTCCACAATATGGACAGGTGTTTTTCTTAGAAACTGTGTTATCTCCTGTCATCGTCAAAAAATTCGTAATATGATAAAACTGTTATTGCACTCATAATAAACCAAAAGAAAAATTCTTCAAATGGAAATTTATATCCAAATAATTCAATCCAACCAATAAAATGGTTTCCAGGAAACGTCCATAGCTGTAATTCTAATCCAGTTAGTTCAAAAAGCAACGCAAGAATAAAGAAATATGAAGCAGTTTTTACATATTTTGATAATAAACGTGGAAAAAAAGACAAAAAAGTAACAGCTGGAATAAGAAATATTGTTGTCCCTAACCAAAAATATGCATATGGTATTGCTAATATCTCCGGTTTTGTAAATAAAGCAACAAAGAAAACCATAACGAGCGTTATGAGAGGCCACGCTAGATATTTCATTCTCTTATCAATAAGCTCATGCTTTCCCTTGTCAAGGAAATGTTCATAGAAAATGACGATGCTATAGACCAGGAAGAACGCATAGATCAAGTCTTCAACAGGAACTACGCCAAAAAGGCGAATGGGAAAAATTGAATTAGGCACATACCAGGCTTGATCAATTGTTCCTATGTAATCAAAGACTACCCCTAGCGGCACCGAGAGAAAAAGTGAGAACAGAAATGTTTTTTTAATTTGTTGAGGAGTTCTAAGAGAAAGCCATAGCGATGGTAGTCCAAAGAATAAGAGAATTGCTACGAAAAAATTCGCTTTTAATAAAAGAGAAAAAATGACGGACAAAATCGGAAATAAAATTAGAAAGAAAATATCTACTTTTTTTAACACAATAATTAATATTACTACAACTACTTATCAGGTAGCTAGAGATTTGGAGTAGAATGTAATTCTAATGTCTCTTCTTGAATTTATTGTTGATATTGCCAGGTTTATTAAACCATACAAAATTAATTTTTTGCTTGGCTCTTTTTTACGTCTAACAAGTGATATTGCGAATTTATATCCCGTCTGGGCTTTCAGTAGAATTATCCAGCTATTTTCTGGTAATGAATCAATATTTTTACATTCTGAAGAATTAAAGCTGGTCCTGCTTGGATGGGCAGCAAGTCGACTTTACTACTCTGTGGCCCATGCTCTTGCGAAATATTTCGGCTATCAGGTTGCTGAAAAAGCTGCGATTGATAGCCGACTACAAGCTTTGAAGCACATTTTTTCATTAGATATTTCTTGGCAAGAGAAAGAAAATACTGGCAATAAGTTAAAGCGAATAGACAGCGGAAGTCGTGGTTTAGATAGAGTAATCAGAGCTTACTTTGACGTCATCATTGAAGCTTGTTTAAATTCAGTCGGATTATTTTTACTTTTTTCAGTCATAGGTTTGGAGCTTGGTATAAGTATGCTCGTATTCATGATTCTGTATTTTACTTTTTCTGTTTACTTAACAAAAATAGCATCTAAGCAAGAATACGTGGTTAATTCTATCCAAGAAGATCTTGAAGGATTAAGCTTTGAAGCACTCAATAACATTAAAACTGTTAAATCTCTCAGTATTCAATCAACCTTAGAAGCTAAATTGTCGAGTATTTCACATAAAACTTTTAAAGCAATCCAAAAAAGAATTCTCATTTTTCGATTTCGATCTGGAGTTTTGCTGACATTCTATACGATCTTTGAAATAAGCATGATTTCATATCTAGTTATGCAAATAATGAATGGGCGATATGAGTTAAGCGTTTTAATCTTGTTCGTTGGTTATGTAAAGAAAGTTGATGAAGCAATTAGTGAACTGGCAGAAGTAACGCACGAAATAGTTATTGCTAAAGTTAATTTTCATCGACTAAAAGATATTATGTCGGTTAAGCCGACCATCGAAGTAAGAAATGATCAAAAATCATTCCCCGATGATTGGAAAAAAATAGAATTTAAAGATCTGACTTTTTCATATGAAGAAAAAGTCATTATTAAAAACTTTAATCTAACAATCGAGCGCGGACAAAAAGTAGGAATAGTCGGTTTGTCCGGCGCAGGTAAAACAACATTGTTCGCCTTACTCCTTGATCTTTATGAAAATTACGAAGGCGACATTTTCCTTGATAATGTTTCATTAAAAGAGATTAATCGTCAAGATTATATAAACCATCTCGCTATTGTCTTACAAGATACAGAACTTTTTAATGCAAGTCTTAAAGACAATATTTTTATAGGCGATATTCCTGGTAGGTCTACAGATGATGAAAAACTCGACGAAGCAGTTCAATCATCCTATCTAACAGATGTAATTAAGCGCTTACCTGACGGCATCGATACGATGATTGGTGAGAAGGGAGTAAAGTTATCGGGTGGTGAAAAGCAAAGACTGGGAATTGCTCGAGCATTGTATAGAAAGCCGGATATTCTTCTTCTTGATGAGGCAACCTCGCATCTTGACGTCGAATCAGAAAGAAAGATTCAGACTTCATTACACGAATTCTTTAATAAAGTTACGGCAATAGTTATTGCACATAGATTGTCGACTATTAAAGAGATGGACATAATTGTTGTTATGCAAGGTGGACGAATTATTGAGAAAGGTTCATTTGCATCTCTGATCTCGGAAAAAGGAGTTTTCTCTCAGCTATGGGAGAAGCAAAAGTTATGATTCTGCAAACTATATTTTCTTAGGGAAGACAACCGAGAGTATCAACGATAAGCTAAATACTCCCATAATAACAAGGAAAGATGTAAGCGATGAGATATGAATATGGAAAATGCCAACCAGCATTTTAGCTCCAATAAATATTAATACAAATGCAAGACCTTTCTGCAGATGATGAAACCTGTGGAGTACGCTTTCAAGCAAAAAGAATAATGCTCGCAGCCCCATAATCGCAAAAATATTAGAAGTGAAAACGATAAATGGTTTTTGTGTAATAGCAAAAGCTGCTGGGATTGAATCGATTGCAAAGATAATATCCGTTGCCTCAACAAGTAAAACAATCAAAAAGAGAATTGTAAAATGCCGTTTCCCGTTCTCCATAACGAGGAAATTTCCACTATGATAGCCCTTTGAAAACGGTAAATACTTGCGTGCAAGCTTTACAATAGAGCTTTGTTCAAAATCGATATGCTCCTCTTTTTTATCGAAGAATAGTTTAAAGCCGGTGTATACCAAGATTATGCCGAAAATGTATAAGACCCAGCTGAATTGATGAATAATATATGCTCCGACCAATATAAAAAGGCCTCTAAAGACAATTGCTCCTAATATGCCCCAAAACAGAACTTTATGATGAAATTTTTCTTCAATCTTAAAGAAGTTAAAGATCAACATAATTACAAAGAGATTGTCTACGGAGAGCATTTTTTCAGTGACATAGGCACTTATAAACTCAACTGCTGATCCATGACCCATGAATATGGATATGAGGAAGGCGAATCCAAGAGCCATG
>CAZTOA010000060.1:0-4242 GCA_964614975.1 uncultured Gammaproteobacteria bacterium
TGTCCACTTATATATGCCAGGATCTTTCGTAATGCAAGGCTTCTTGTTGGGGTTGTTTGCAGCTTCGAAATTTTGGTCCACAACGCTATTTTTTGTTTTTGGCGTTGCTCTTTATCGATTATTGAAAAAAACATTCCATACTCGCTCTTTTATTTTGCATCTCGCAATAGGTTTTTTGACATTCTGTTTAATATATCTGCATTCTTTTATTGTAAAAGCACCCTTCAATATTGTATTTTTTCAGCTAAAAACACTTAAATATTGGTTTCATCATTCAATTTCTAGCGTCCCAGGTGATGCATATTTGCTTTTTACTTCTGGCCATCATCATATGTGGTGGCAGAATAATGAGCTTATTCGTGTTCCCGAGTGGCCATACATTTGGCCCATAATGTTTGTGGCGCTAATAATAAGTTTGTATGCATATCGAAAAAAAATATCACCTTTGTTATTTTTTAGCCTGGTGCCGTTGGTTTTTTTGGCATATATCTCTTTTCAGGCACCTTACATGCGTTATTTCATTCTAATACTCCCCTATTCCTATATAATACTGTTCAATACGCTGTCGTTAATAATTAAGGAAAATAGAACAATAATAAAATGATATTTGGTTTTAAAGTTGACTTTTGGACACTGTGGGGGCTTGTTGCCCAAGGACTATTTTTCTTAAGTTTTATTGTGCAATGGTATAAGTCAGAGAAAGTTCAAGAAAGCCACCTACCAGTCGAGTTTTGGTATCTCCGATTAATTGCTTCAGTAATGTTATTTTCATATGTGTTAGTTCGTCGCGACCTAGTTTTTTTCGTTGCCACAATTTTGCAGTCGCTCATATATATACGAAATATTTCGTTAATGAGAAAGAATGAAAAGTAATATTACTTATTCCGTTGTCGTTCCGGTTTTTAATGAGGCGCAAAATGCAGGTGCTCTGTATGACGAGATCAAGGTAGAAATGGAAAAATTAGACAAAAGTTATGAAATAATCTTTGTCGACGATGGATCGCGTGATCGTACCTTTGAAGAGCTTTCAGAAAAATCTCCAATTACAATTATTCGGCTTCGAAGAAATGCTGGTCAGTCATCTGCTCTTGATGCAGGTATTAAAAAAGCCACAGGGGATATTCTAATTACCATGGATGGCGATGGCCAAGATGACCCGACATACATTCCAGTGCTTTTATCGAAACTCAATGAAGGATATGACGCTGTGTGTGCATGGCGCCATTTACGAAAAGACAGCGTTTCAAAGCGCTTTTTATCATGGGGATGGCGAAAGCTGCGAGGAAAGTTTATTTATGATGGTGTTCATGATGCTGGAACACAGTTTCGTGTATATAAACATGAGGCTTTTGAAGATCTAGATTTGTATGGTGAAATGCATCGTTTTATTCCGGCCCTACTCCAATGGAGAGGTTTTAAAATTACAGAAGAAAAAGTTAATCATCGTGAAAGAAAACATGGAACATCAAAATATACATGGAAGCGCCCATTAAAAGGCTTTGCGGATTTAATCTATATGTGGTTTTGGAGAAAGTATTCGACGAGACCACAACAAATGTTTGGTGCGATGGGGTTTTTGTCAATGAGTATCGGCTTACTGATCTTACTCGGAATGACATATCTCCGTATTTTTCGTGGGTATTATCTTTCCGATAAAATCTGGCCTCTCGTTGGATTCTTTTTTGTACTAGCTGGCATTCAACTATTCTCAACAGGAATCCTTGCGGCGAGCCTTGTAGAAGTAAATCAATCTAAAAAGTATTTTATTAAAGAAGTCCTTACGCGATAAGTCTAAAGTAGTTTACTTCGAAAAAATCTATTCCTATGCTTTGTGATGCTTGTCTATCAGCGATACTATCTCCAATAAATAAGTAATCTTTTAAGTCAGTCCCCTCTTGATAAACATGTGAAAAACCTTCGGGGTTTGGTTTGATGAAATCGACACTATTGCGTGTAACTAAAACTTTAAATTTATCCAAAATTCCTTCTTTTGAAAGTACATTTTTTACTGTTGTTTCACAATTCGATGACCAAAGATACATGATATGCTCAGTATCGTTTTTGACAAAATTTATCATTGTGGGGTTTGTGTCGTAATTTTTAAGCTGACTTTCAAAGTTTTCGTTGTATTCTTTAATAAAACCAATCATGTCTTTGCCTTTTCTTGCATACTCATTCTGTAGTTCTGAAAGACTTATTTGTTTTCTGTTTCTTCTTTCAAGGATATCGGCATCAACAGAAGTGAGTTTTTCCTTAATTGGGTCAAGATATTCTTGCCATGGAAGCCTCAGTTTTAGAATAGTTTCGTCTAAATCAAAGATTAGAAATTTTTTCGGATTCATCTTTAAATATTCTTCAAGATTCATATTGTATGGTTGCGAGCAGCTAAGGCAGTTTCACGCATAAAATCTACAAGATTAAGTGCATCGAATTCTTCAAACGTAACCCAACGAAATTCGGTGTGCTCGTTACTTGTTGTAATTGCTTCTGATTCTGCACGAGCACGATAATTAATAATGAGATAATACGTACTTGTATTCTCGTTAAAACGACTGATAATCTGAACAGGATGTAACTCTTTTAGCACTAGCCCTGTTTCTTCTGTAACTTCTCGCATGACTGACTCATCATGAAGCTCGCCAAAAAGCACATTCCCACCAGGAAAATCCCAGTCACCAGGACGCGAATACGAATCCATTGCGCGCTTTAATATTAGGATTTTATTAGCATCTGTCGGATGAAAGATGACGACCTTTTGAAGAAATTTCATGTCATCAGAAAACATATAGCCATTTTTGGATGGATCCGTAGGTTTAGCCATAGGTCTCATTATACCACTGAGCCATTTTCTGAATGCCTTCAGAAAACGTAGTATGTGGTTCCCAATCAAGAAGTTTTTTTGCCTTTTCAATGTTGGCGAAAGTTTTTTCAACATCGCCCTTTTGCATTGGTTGTTGATCAATTTTTGCTGTTTTACTAAATGCTTTCTCAATTTCGGCAATCATTTCTTTTAAAGTAATCGGGTGTGAATTACCTAGATTAATAATTTCGAAAGGTTGTGGTTTCTGTATTGCTGCAAATACACCTTCTATTATGTCGTCGATGTAGGTATAGTCACGTGCTGTTGTCCCATCGCCAAACATAGGAATTTCTTCATCGTGCAGAATTTTTTTCATAAATGAACGGATTGCTAAGTCCGGGCGCTGTCGTGGGCCATAGACTGTAAAGAAGCGAAGGCACGTCATTGGCATTTTTTCGTTTTCAGCAAACAACTTACAAAGGAGTTCCGCACTTCTCTTCGTGACGGCATATGGTGAAATCATATTGTTACATTGGTCATCCTCGGTAAACGGTACATGGGGGCTGTTTCCATAAACGGAAGATGAGGATCCAAACACAAATTGTTCAACTTTGACTTTTTTTGCTGCCTGCAACACATTGAGAGTCCCCAAAATATTTACATGCGCATATAATTCAGGGTTTTCTATTGAAGGGCGAACTCCGGCGCGTGCAGCAAGATGAACGACTTTTTCAGGCTTTATATATTCGAAAATACTATGGATATCTTTTCTATGAGTGATGTCATTGTGATAAAAATGAAAATTTTCATTATTTGCAAAATCTGCAATATTCTGTTCTTTAATATTCGGGTCATAAAAATTATTGAGATCGTCAATGGCGTGTACGTCGAAGTTTTCGTCAAGAAGTTTTTTTACAAGATGAGAGCCAATAAAGCCTGCTCCGCCTGTCACAACAATCTTTTTTTGCATGGAATAATTATAGCATAGGCAGAAGGTAAAAATGCCCGCCACGATTGATGCTGTGGCGGGCTATTGTAAGGCTTTGCTGCACCCCTACTTTTCGTCGTCCTTTTCGGCGATTTGCGTTGAAATTGTGGCTCTTAGCCAACATGTATTGCCGCCACGAAGATCCGAAGAACCGCTCGTGACGGTCCATCCTTGTTTCTCGTAAGTCTTTATGAGCTCAAGGATGGTGTGAAGATCTCCTCGGCGAATCTCGACTCGAGTATTATTTCGCACCGGGAACTCCTTGCATTTTGTTCGAAACGACTACTAGTTATATTATACTACAGGATACTATTTTTGTCGAATTAGCCTCGAAAGTAATAGTGAAGTTATTGTAGCTAGAATGCCACCGACAAGAAGAATAAATGGAATAATTCTCGTGATAAGTTTGTTAACAATCCACACAAATCTATAATTGACCGTATCGGTCGTAAGA
>CAZTOA010000061.1:0-4184 GCA_964614975.1 uncultured Gammaproteobacteria bacterium
CAGCGATTGGCGAAGATATCTATGTGCATGAAATTGGCATTATGATTCCCCCACAATTCAAGAAATAACTGTCTTATAGCAATTAGCAAACTCCCCAACCTATTGACAACCGAACGCTTGTTTGATATATATAGAGGAGCAAGTTTGGCATTTATTAATTAAAAGTTTTCAAAAAAATATGAAACAAGCGACACAAAATATTCAACCACTTTTTGATTATGTGTTAATAAAACCTCTTGATGCGGAAGAAAGAACTGCATCTGGTATTTATCTTCCTGATTCTGCAAAAGAAAAACCTCAAACAGGTGAAGTTATGGCAATAGGACCTGGAGCGTTTGATGAGGATGGAGAACTTATGCCAATGGTAGTAAAAGTTGGACAGAAAGTTCTTTACAAAAAATGGGGTGGCAACGAGGTTAAAGTTGGCACAGCAGAATGGATGCTCATTGAGCAAAAGGATATCATGGCCGTAATGGCATAAGTTAACAATATTTATTATTAGTTTCTAAAAATAACATGGCAAAACAATTGAAATTTTCAGACGACGCACGACAAGCATTAGCTCGTGGTGTAAATGTTCTCGCACAAGCAGTTGTAACGACACTTGGTCCACGTGGACGAAATGTCGCACTTGATAAAAAATGGGGCGCACCAAACGTCGTACACGACGGGGTTAGTGTTGCAAAAGAAATTACATTAGAGGACCCATTCGAAAATATGGGTGCGCAGTTAGCACGCGAAGCAGCATCAAAAACTGCAGATGTCGCGGGCGATGGTACAACGACATCAACTCTTTTAACACAGGCTATTGTGAATGCTGGTATGAAAAATATTACCGCTGGCACAAATCCAATGGTGTTAAAAAAGGGAATTGAAAAGGCTGTCGTTGCAGCTGTAGAAGAAATTAAAAAATCTTCTAAAGATATTCCACTCGATGATGAAGCTGCCGTTGCACAAGTTGCAACAATTTCTGCCGCCGATGAAAAGATTGGCGCATTAATCGCATCTGCATTCAAGCAGGTCGGTAAAGATGGCGTCATTACTGTTGAAGAAGGCAGAGGCCTAGAACTTGAAGTCTCTTATAAAGAAGGAATGGAGTTTGATAAGGGATATGCATCAGCATACTTCGTTACCAATCCTGACAAGATGACTGCAGAAGTTGAAGATGCACATATATTAATCACTGATAAAAAAATCAGTGCTGTTTCTGACCTTCTCCCCTTCCTTGA
Organism: uncultured Gammaproteobacteria bacterium; assembly: GCA_964614975.1. Classification (GTDB taxonomy): domain Bacteria; phylum Patescibacteriota; class Microgenomatia; order UBA1406; family HO2-37-13b; genus OLB23. The sequence goes on from CAZTOA010000061.1 coordinate 1,230, forward strand.
GAAATTTGTGAAGGTCTCAAAATCACTCGTCATCATCGCCGATGATGTCGATGGAGAAGCACTTGCAACACTTGTTGTCAATAAGCTCCGAGGAACATTTAATGCGCTCGTCATAAAAGCCCCTGGCTTTGGTGATCGCAGAAAAGAAATGTTGCAAGATATTGCTATCCTAACCGGTGGCATGGTTGTTTCCGAAGATACCGGCGCAAAGATGGAAAACATTGACATTGATGTCCTTGGAAAAGCTGATAAGATTTGGACCGATAAAGAAACAACCAAAATCATTGGCGGTAAAGGCGATCCAAAAATGATTGCTAATCGTGTTGCTTCACTTAAAAAAGAAATCGATGCAGCAACATCCGATTTTGATAAGGAAAAGCTTCAAGAGCGCCTCGCAAAACTTGCTGGCGGAGTCGCCGTTATTAGTGTCGGCGCAACAACAGAAGTTGAATTAAAAGAAAAGAAAGAACGCGTCGATGACGCTGTTGCTGCTACAAAAGCAGCGCTTGAAGAAGGTATTGTCCCAGGAGGCGGTACAACCTTCCTCAAAGCACGAAAAGTGCTCTTAAAACTTAAGGATAAAGCACTTAACGAAGAAGAAAAAGTTGGCATGGACATTGTCTACCAAGCTCTAGCAAAACCAGTAGAAATGCTGGCTAAGAACTCTGGTGTCGATGCTGGATGGGTCTTACGACAAATCGAAGACAATCCAGATGTTGACTATGGCTTTAACGCAGCGACCCTTGAATTCGGCTCTATGCTTAAACAAGGAGTTGTTGATCCAACTAAAGTCGTTCGTAGTGCATTAGAAAATGCTGCGTCAATCGCAACAATGATTCTTACAACAGAAGCATTGGTTACCGACTTGCCAGAAAAGACTCCTGCTGCTCCAGGCATGCCTGACATGAGTGGAATGGGTGGCATGGGTGGAATGATGTAATCGAGATTTTAAGTATTATTAAAAGAGCCGCCCCACCAGGGGCGGTTTTTTTATTGAGGTAATATTGCTATAATTACTGACTATGATAACCCGCGTTGGAGAAATCCTAAAAAATGAAAGGGAGAAATTACATCTCACATTAGACGATATTGAAAAACATACACGCATTCGTAAAATAAATCTCATTGCCGTCGAAAAAGGTGATTGGCAAACTTTTTCATCTAGAACATACATTCAAGGCATCATTCGTACCTACAGTTCTTTCCTAAAGCTTGATGAAGATAAAATGCTCGCATATTTTCGCCGCGAATATGAGCGTCTCGAATCGCTAAAATTCAAAAAGCGCGCTACTACGAAACAATTTACTCCTCTTACAAAAAGAGTTGCGCTCTATACAGTAGCTTTGCTTGTTGTTATTTTTTCACTGTATTTTGGCTATCAGATTCAACTTTTCATAACTCCTCCAAAACTCGAAATTCTTGAACCAACAAAAACAGAATTTAAACGTGAAGACAAAATTACGATTAAAGGTAAGGTTGAAAAGGATACAACGATTCACATAAATGGTGAACAGATATTTCCAAACGAAGAGTTTATTTTTACTTTCAACTTGGCTCTTGCAGAAAGCCTAAATAAGGTTATTATTATCGCAACTGGAGCAAACGGAAAGAAAACTACTATTGAAAGAATCTATAAAAAGATTAACTAGAGTATTGTTCGTCAAAGAAAGCCTGTTCGCGTTCCTTAAGTTTTTTCCACCAACCTTCGTTTTTCTTATACCAATCAATCATTTTTTGCAATCCTTCTTCAAGCGTAACCGATGGCGACCAACCTAGTTCATTTTTCATCTTTGACCAATCAACTGCATATCGTCGATCATGACCCGGTCGATCCTTAACATATTCAAGCTCGCTATCGTCCTTCCCCATTATTTTTAAGATCATTTTAATCGCATCGATATTCGAAATATCATCAACAAGCCCACCTATAAAATAAGTCTCACCAACTTTTCCATCATGTAAAATTCTGTCGATTGCACTCGCATGATCTTCTACGTACAGCCAATCTCTTACATACAATCCATCGCCATACACAGGCACCTTCTTACCTTCCAATAAATTTGTTATCGCAAGGGCAAACAATTTCTCTGGAAACATATAAGGACCATAGTTGTTAGAGCAATTTGAAATCGTCGTAGGCAGACCGTACGTTATGTTGTAGGCGCGTACTAAATGATCGGATCCAGCTTTTGACGCTGAATAAGGACTTCTCGGATTGTACGGGGTATTTTCGTTAAATTTTTCATCGGTTCCTAGCTCTAAAGCGCCAAATACCTCATCAGTAGAAATATGATGAAAACGTTTTATATTGTTTGCCATTGCGGCTTCTAAAAGTACATGAGTTCCAACTATATTAGTCTGAATAAAAGGTGAAGCGGATAAAATTGAGCGGTCAACATGTGTCTCCGCTGCAAAATGAACAACTACATCCATGTTTTTCATTGCGTCATCTACTGCTTTTGGATCACAGATATCGCCTTTAACAAATGTATAGCGAGAATCTGCTTCAACATCACTAAGACTTTCAAGATTTCCTGCATAAGTAAGTTTGTCGAAGTTTACAATCTCATCTTCAGGGTATTTTTTTAGCCAATAATGGACAAAATTTGAACCAATAAATCCTGCGCCGCCGGTTACAAGTAGTTTCATAAATCTTTGCTGTGAACCAAATTATAGCATACCATTGACAACCATTCTTTTCTTCTCCATAATGAAATTATCATGCCAGTTCTAGATTTTTTTAAGAAAAAACCCGCTAGTGGTAACGGTGATGATCAGGCTGTTGCACAGCCCCAAGCACCAAATCAACAGCCGGTTCAAGAAGTAACACAAACAACAGCAACTGTAGGTACTACTCAGTCATATAATGGTATTGGAAATCCACCAGGTGGACAGGCATATAATGGCATAGGAAATCCGCCTGCACCGACACCACCCCAGCAACAAGTAGTCACT
>CAZTOA010000062.1:0-2228 GCA_964614975.1 uncultured Gammaproteobacteria bacterium
TAAATACTTTAATGCTTGTATCCCAGCTAATTTTTAAAACAAATGCGGTTGAAAAAAATATTCCTCTTTATAAGTATGTAAATAATTACTACAACGAAACATTTAAGCAAAGAGTAAATCTCGTAAGAATTCCTACGCCAATCTATAATATGATCAACGGAGGAAAACACGGCTCAAAAAATCTTGATTTCCAAGAGTTTCATATAGTTCCTTCAAGCTCTACTCCATATTCTCAAACACTAGAGTTTGCAGTTTCTTGTTATAACGGACTAAAAGATTTATTTCAAAATAGAAATGCTGATGTTAGTGTGTCTGAAGAGGGTGGGTTTACCCCAAATCTTTTTACAAACACCGAAGCATTCGAAATTATTAAGGAAGTTCTTATCTCGAAGAAGATTAGAATTGGTGTCGATATTTTTGCGGGTGTTGATTGTGCACCCGCTTACTATTATAGCAATAGACAATATGCAATTAAGGACCAGGGAGCGTCGTTAAATACTACCGAATACATAGATTTTCTTATCGAAATGGTAAGTAAATACAACATGATTATTCTTGAAGACCCGTTAGACGAAGACGATATGAAAGGTTGGAAGGAAATCACTCAGCAAGTTGGCAAGCAAGCATATATTGTTGGCGATGACTTTATAGCGGGAAATATGGATAGATTAGATACTGCGATTGAAGAACAAGCTTGTAATGCTGTGCTAGTAAAATTTAACCAAGTCGCAACAATCACCGAAATGTTTAGATTCATTCATCAGCTCCGAACAAATAACATGAAGGTTGTGGTTTCGCACAGACTAGGCGAAACCACTGATGCGACAATTGCAGATATAGCGGTTGGTGTACAGGCTGACTTTATAAAGTTTGGTTCCCCGGCACGCGGCGAAAGAATCGCAAAATACAATAGGTTATTAGAAATTGAATCAAATCTGCTAAAGACTAACCCACAATGAAAGGTGTCATACTAGTAATATTCGATGGTATGGGCATCGCGCTTCCTGGCCCAGGAAATGCCTATTTTTTGGCTGAACCACAAAACTTTAGATCATATTACCAAGCATACCCACATACGCAATTAAAAGCCTCTGGTGAGGCTGTGGGACTACCTGCCGAAGAAGTAGGGAGTACAGAGGTTGGACACTTAAATATTGGCGCAGGCAGAATTGTCTACCAAAGTCTTCCACGTATTAACTTAAGTATCGCTGACGGTTCATTTTTTAAAAATCAGGAATTTGTTAAGGCTGTCGAACATGCGAAAGCAAACAATTCAAAACTACATATAATGGGCCTTTTAGGCGGAGGTACGGTACATTCAAGTACTGCACATTTGTTTGCTTTGCTTTTTCTTTGCCAGGAGCATAAATTTAATAACGTATATTTGCACCTAATTACTGATGGACGTGACTCGCCACCAAAATCCGCTGAAATTTATCTTCAAGATATACAAAATAAAATAGAGCAAATGGGTGTCGGAAGTATTGCTACTGTTATGGGTAGATATTATGCAATGGATAGGGATAGACGCTGGGACAGAATTGAAAAAGCTTACAAATGTTTAACTGAGGGAATTGGGCAGAAAGCTCCTGATTGGAGGGCTGCTGTAGAATCTTCCTATAGTGAGGGCATTACCGATGAATTCATTTTGCCTACAAATATTTGTAAGGATGATAATCCAGTTCTGATAGGCGATAACGACGCGATAATATATTACAACTTCCGTATTGACCGCCCACGAGAGCTGACAAAAGCTTTTGTGTTAGAGGATTTCGAATCTGAAGCGAATAAACGTAGTTTTGACCCTTATGCTATTAAGTATCACTCAAAACATGAGATTGATGATATCGAAGAGCCACCCGTTGCTGTTCCATTTACTCGAAACAAGATAGTAAAAAATGTCTATTTCGTTACAATGACGGAGTATGAGGACAACTTACCAGCTCATGTCGCTTTCCCTCCACACGTAGTCGAAATGCCTTTGGGTCGTATTATCTCCGAAGCAGGCGTGCAACAGTTACGCATGTCAGAAAGTGAGAAAGAGCGTTTTGTAACACATTATTTTAATGGTTTAAGAAATCAACCTTTTCCTCTTGAGGATCGCCTTATTATCCCTTCACCTAGAATCGCGACGTATGATCTTAAGCCCGAAATGTCAGCTCCAGAAATGACGCAAGTACTCATAGAGAAGATTCAGACTGAGACGTATAAATTTATATTAGTGAACT
>CAZTOA010000062.1:2238-4159 GCA_964614975.1 uncultured Gammaproteobacteria bacterium
GATATGGTTGGTCATACGGGAAATTTAACCTCTGCAATTAAAGCTATTCAAGCAAGTGATGAATGTATTGGAAAGGTGGTCGCAGAGGCGCTTCGCCACGATTATGCAGTATTAATTACAGCCGATCACGGAAATGTAGAGGAAATGCTTGATCCAAAGACGGGGGGAATTTCTACCGAGCATTCTGGCAATAATGTTCCATTTATAGCAATTTCAAATGAGCTTCATGGTAAAAATTTAACACTACCTGTAGGGATCCTTGCTGATGTAGCGCCTACAGTTCTTGCTTTGTTAAATATTCCTCAACCTCCACAGATGACAGGGCGTAACTTACTTGAAGAATTTACGAAGGACTCTAGTTAATTTGCTCCTATTTTAGTTAAAATCTGCGAAGCATATTCTGCGGCGTATGCAAGACTTTCTTGAATATTTTTCAGCTGCGAATATTTATATAAGAATGCGCTTGTAAAAGCATCTCCTGCTCCGGTAGCATCAAGAATTTTCGGAACAGCAACGGCTTCCTGATGTAATACTTCATTCTCTGTGTACGCATAGCTTCCACCTTTACTATCCGTCACAACAAGTAAAGTTTTATCAACGCCAAGATCTTTAAGTTGATTTTTAGATAAATCAAGCTTCTTTCCATCTTTACCATGCAAATCACCGAGTTCATAGCGGTTAAGAAAAAGAATATCGACATCATTGATGAGTTGTCGCAGTGCCTTTAGACCTTTTTGGCAATCCTTGGATCCAAAATTTATGGCGACAATATTTTCTGGAGTCTTAATTTTCTTTATAAGGGCGTGACGGATATCGATGGTAATGTCCGGCAGATTACCAATAAAAATAAGTGGACATTGTTTTATATGTTCGATAGCAGTTTCATTAATTTCAATATTTATCTTTGGATCGCTATGCTTAATAATTGTTCTTTCACCATTTGCAGCCAGGAGAATTGTCGAAATACTTATGTGATCCTTATCAAAATAGAGAAATTCCGTTGATACGGTTTTCTTAATGAGGTTTTGGACAACAACGTTTTTAAAAGTTGTTTCACCAACTTTTGCGACGACTGCAGTATCAAGTCCAAGATAAGCGCCATGAATTGCTACATTTGCACCGCTACCGCCAAGGCTAAGATGAAAAAAATCCGAATAATATTTTCCACCGATTGCTAGGCTAAATCTGTCACCTTCTTGAGTCAGCGACTCTCCTTTAAAATACTGGTCAATAGTTATGTCGCCAATTGCTATTAGTTGATACATATTCATCAGTATACAAAATTTTTTATGTATACTGAATGCATGTCAACAAAAATTATCTTTAAAGATGAAAAGACTGTTGCAGGTGCAAATATTCCCGATCTTGAGCGTACAAGAAGGAACTTTTCATATGAAGATAATGTCCAGGATTTAGTATGGTTTGAACACGGAAAAATTAACGCCGCATACAACGCTGTTACAAAAAATGCCTACTCAGCAAGAAGAAATAAGGTTGCACTTTATTATGAGAGTGAAGACGGCACAAAGGAGAAATTTACATTTCAAGAAGTTGAAGAGCGATCAAATCAAATTGCTCATTATCTAAAAGATTTAGGTGTAGAGAAAGGTGATCGCGTATTTATTTTCTTGCCGCGAATTCCAGAACTTTACTTTTCATTTATCGCAGCGCTTAAATTAGGTGCTGTTGCTGGAACAATGTTCTCTGCATTTGGCCCACAGGCCTTGTTTGATCGACTTGACCAATCAGATGCCCATGTTCTTATTACAACAAAGGATTTGTCACATCGTCTTGATTCTGTAAGAAGAAAGCTCCCTCATCTTAAGAATATTTTAATAACTGATGGGGAATTCGGAGCGAAATACCAATCAAAAAGCAAAGATTTTACCTGTGCGAAAACAAATGAAGACGATGATGCATT
>CAZTOA010000063.1:0-1636 GCA_964614975.1 uncultured Gammaproteobacteria bacterium
ATCCGATACGTTTAAGATTGACTTCGATGGTATTGAGGTTTTCTCTTACCAGATAGCTATTAGTGAAACCCCAGCCTCACAAGGCTTTTTCCTTATGGCGAGTGGATCGGCTTTAGCAATCTTTATTGCAGCTTTATTTATATTTCGTTCTCGATCTTGAACATGCTTTCTGAAATAGTCGAACAACTTCCTTCACAGATGGGTGTATATATATTCTGGTTAGATAAAGAGCCAATCTACATTGGAAAGTCAGTCAATATTAAAGCAAGGGTAAAATCACATATTCAGCAGGTTCGTATATCAAGAAAAGAGGCGGCCATTGTTGAGAATGCTACAGACCTTACCTTTCTAACAACTCTTTCAAATTTTGACGCATTGATTCTAGAGGCAAAGTTGATCCAAAAGCACAAACCACGTTACAACGTTCTCTGGAAGGATGATAAGCATTATTTATACATAAAAATCACCAAGGGAGAGAAGTATCCGAAAATTTATCCAGTAAGAAAAGAGGATGACGGAAAATCGCTTTACTTCGGGCCATACAAGTCAACTTATATGACTGAGCGATTGCTGTATGAACTACGTAAGATTGTTCCCTTCTGCACCAGTAAAAAAATCATGAAACGTGGTTGTTTTTATTCACGAATAGGCCTTTGTAGCCCTTGCCCAAGTCATATTGAAACACTCAAGGATCCAATTGTTAAGAATGAGTTGAGAAAAAAGTATGCTAGTAATATTCGTCGCGTAATAAAAATACTTTCAGGAAAGACCGACTTTTTTTCAAAAGCACTCGAGCAGGATCTCAAAAAATTTTCAAACGAGCTTAGATATGAAGAAGCGATTGAGATTCGAAACAAATTGTTACAGTTTTCCATATTTCTTGATAAGCGATCATTTAGCGAAGAGTCGCTTGGAGTAAATATAGATTTGGATCAGTTGGGCAATGAAGTACATGATTTTCTATTACAACAATTCGAAGCACCTCAAAAAGAAACATATAGACTGGAATGTTACGATATAAGCAATCTCTTTGGCGAGGACGCCACAGCCTCAATGGTTGTTTTTAAAAACGGTGAATTTTCAAAAAAGGACTATAGAAAGTTTGCTATTCAGCATAAAGGAATCTCAGACATTCATATGATGCGCGAAGCGCTTAAGAGGCGCCTTTCTCACACTGAATGGGACTATCCTGATATTATTCTGCTCGATGGTGGTAAGCCTCAACTGTCAATGGTTTATAACTACTTTAGAGAAAATGATGTGAAAATTCCTCTTATTTCAATTGCAAAGCGTCCAGACAGAATAATTACTCCTCAAAATAGTTATAAGCCCATTTCATTATCAAACTATGAGCTTCTATTTAAGCTTTTTCAGTCGCTTCGCGATGAGTCACATCGTTTCGCGAAAAAATATCATGTTTTCTTAAGAAATCGTAATCAATTTAGCTAGACACAAATACCTTAGACAGGTTATAATATGAACATGGAAAGTTTTTTACTCATCGCGACAATCATTGTAGGAATAGCACTTATCGTACTAACGTTAGTGCAAGGAAAAGGTGAGGGACTAGGGAGTGCTTGGGGTGGTGGAGGTAGTTTCCAAACCCGAAGAGGCCTAGAAAAATGGATGCTAAGGA
>CAZTOA010000063.1:1646-4029 GCA_964614975.1 uncultured Gammaproteobacteria bacterium
CATAAATTTCTTTCCACTATTTAATTCACTCCTCTTTGCAAATAAAAAAGTAATCGGTATGGTTGGGCAATATCCTCTCCAGAATCCTCCAACTGAAGTTGCCAATCTTATTTCGAGCCCACTAATGACCTCAGACAAGAATGGTGAGTTGCAGCCGGTCTTAGCTAATTCTTGGGAAATTCTTAACGAGGGAAAAACATATAGATTCCATCTTAAAACTGATCTATTTTGGTACGACGGTAAGCGTTTTAGAGCCCAAGATATTCAGTATAATTTTCAGGATGTAAAAATTAAGGTTGTTGATGATTTTACGCTGGACTTTAATCTTAAACAACCTCTTACTATCTTTCCTATTTACCTCGCAAAACCTGTAATCAAGGCGCCACTTGTTGGTGTTGGAGCGCTCTATAAAGTACAGTCCTACAGCGCCAAAAAAAATATTATTCAAAGTATAAATCTCTCTCCGAACAAATCAAAAAATCCTTATCTAATTTATCGTTTTTATAAAACTGAAGATGAGCTAGTTACCGCTTATAAAAAAGGAGAAATTACCTCATTCTTAACACCGAACAGAACAATTGCTGAAGTTTTTTCTTCTTGGAAAAATACAAAAATTGATCGCAATATTGACTATGGTCAGATCGTAAGTCTTTTCTACAATACTAAGAAATCAATTCTTCAAGAGAGAGATGTAAGAAAAGGGATTGCATTAGCTGTTCCTATCATGACCGACTATGGAGTGTTCGCAAAGGGGCCTATTCCACCAACATCTTGGGGCTACAATGATGATATAAAAGAGCTTCAACATAGCCCTGAAAAGGCAAAAACTTTAATTGGTAAGAATATTACCGCCTCAGACTCTGCGAAATTAACGTTATATACTTTTTATGATTATATTGGGCAAGCCGAAAGCATTAAAGACAGTTTAAATGAGGTAGGTCTTTCAATTAATTTGAAAATTATCTCTGCTGTTCCTGAAGACTTCGACATGTTGCTTACTGGTTGGAATCCTCCAGCAGATCCAGATCAATATTTCTTCTGGCATTCTACTCAAGAGGCGACAAATATTACTAAGATCAATAATGCAAAGGTCGATAAGCTTTTAGAGGATGGTAGACGCATAGTAAATGCTAAGCAGCGAAAAAAGATTTATGATGATTTCCAGAAAACTATTACTGATGAACAGCCAGCAGTTTTCTTATATTATCCATATATTTATAATGTAACGAGAAAATAAAATGAACCTAGATGAGATTAAAAAGAATTACATAGACGGCTTAGTAGCGACAAAAGCTTTCATTGTAAAAGGAATTGATGAAGAGCCATTCACGCTTCGTAGTGGAAAGCAGTCATATATGTTTCTTGATCACAGCAGAGTTGCTTCTTCTCCTGAATCTTACAAGGCATTTATAGAAGGAATTTCATATCTCCTTAAAGAAGTCTATGGGAGTAAGGACTTTGTTTTATGTAACGTAGATTCAAAGATCAGTGCACAAATGGTTGGATCGCTCGCATATTCCCTCAACAAGCCTCAAATTATTTTCAAGTCTAAGGAATTAACGAGTGTTGAGAAAGGAACAAAGCAACAACTTACAGGAGATGAAAATTGGAATCTTCCCGTGGCTATTCCTGATGATGTAATGACTGGCGGAGATGGAACTGCAAAAAATGTTGCCGATCTTATTAAAGATGGCTTCCCAAGGATAACAGACATTCAAATCTATGTTGGTTTTATCCGTGATCCTAAGCCTAGCTCGTATACAACACATTACTTACTAACGCGTGATGAATTAATTGATATACTGTGGAAAACATTTTCGGAAAAACAACATCAGGCTATTATTAAGGAACGAGAAAATACATGATCTTTATTCAAAAACTAGATAATGCAGTAGAGAAGAATAACTCCCTCGTATGCGTTGGTCTTGATCCTGATATAGACAAAATCCCTCAGCACCTTCACGCAGAAAAGCACGTATTGTTTGCATTTAATAAAGCCATTATCGATGCCACCCACGATGTAGTCTGCACATATAAGCCAAATTCTGCTTTCTATGAAGCTCTTGGAGCTGAAGGCATAGAGCAGTTAAAAATGACTTGCGATTATATAAATGAAACATATCCTGAAATCCCAATCTTGCTTGACTTTAAACGTGGTGATATTGGGAATACAAATAACAGTTATTGTCGCTTTGCCTTTGAATACCTAGCTATTGACGCATGCACTGTTCAACCATACGCTGGAATCGATTCACTTGCACCATTTTTAGATCACAAAGATAAGGGAATATTTATGCTGTGCAAAACATCAAATCCAGGCTCTGGAGAATTTCAGGATCTTATGATCGATGGAAAGCCTCTACATATTCTTGTTGCAGAGCAT
>CAZTOA010000064.1:0-3966 GCA_964614975.1 uncultured Gammaproteobacteria bacterium
TACAAACGAAATTAAAAGATGACTTAAGAAATAAGGAGACAAGAATAAAATATTGGAATAAAATATTTCCCGAAAAAATCTCTTCTTCAAATTCAGTTAAGTGGATTTTTACTCACCTTAAAGATTCCAATGACGTTGTGACTCCCCGTACCGTCATAGACATGCTAGAATCTGCAAGTAATTATCAAAAGAAAAGAATGCAAACGCACTTTTCAGATTCGCCAATAATATTTCCTGTTGAAGCCCTAAAGGAAGGAATAAATATTGCCTCAAAGTATAAGTTAGAAAAAGATATATATAACGAATTTCCAAAGGATCAAAAATATATTAAGATGTTGATAAAGCTAGGAAAATATAAGTTGAATAAAGGAGAGCTTAAAAGTATGTTTGGTAAAGAATGGGAGCAGGTTGTCGAGAGTTTAAAAAGAATTGGTATACTTCGCTATATTAAAAATTCAGATGAATATCGGATCGAGTTTCTGTTCAGGCCAGCAATGCATATAGTTTATAAATACTAATAGCAAATTCCATATCTTTGGCAATCGAGTATATCATCTAGCTTGCTTTCGATTTCATTGCCTATTGATGATTTGGATCTGCGACAATCGCTTGATTTAACTACTTCTATATAAGCAGCTACTTCCTTTTCATCGTAGCCGGAAATAATTGCATATTCTTTGAAAGCATCCAGCTTGCTCTGGTCACACCCATTTGTCTTTTCTACTATTGGAATAGAAGTCGGAGTGGATTGAGGAACAGCCAAGGTTGCCTTTAACAGTTCATTATTCAGTTTAAGTTTGTTCGTTTCTTCTAATAGATCATTTAATTGCTGCGTAACTTTCTGATTTCTCTCTTCTTGATTCCGATTCCTTTCTTGAATTTCGGAATATTCTTGAGAAGCGATGTATCCAATACCAAGAAGCGCTGATAAAATTAACGCTCCAGAAATAATCAGCTTCCAATGTTTTATATTTTTAGTCTTCAATTGTTTCATATGCTTTAATCAAATTCCTCACGATAACTATCTAAGCTGATTCTCTATATTGTTTAACTTGTTTATAATTTCATCTTCACGTGCATTGTCTTGGTCATCTGGGTCAGTAATTATCAGATTAGGGTTTTGTTTTTTTGCCTCAAATTGTTCACTAGAAATTCCATAATTCGAAATTTCGTATCTGTAAATACATCTCTTTTCACCTGTATCTAAGTTGGTAAATGTAACACAAGGCTCTTTAGTATTGGCTTGTTTATTGATGACCTTTGATGTCGGTGTCAGGGTAAGTGTTGGTATGGGAATCATCGTTGGTGCGATGGTGGGTTTTAAATATTCGTTTTTCAATGTGAGAGCTGTATAGGTGCCACTAGCTATTATTATTGAGATGAGCGATATTACCCCGAGAATATACAATACTGTTTTACTCGGATCGATTTTTTTATATTTCATGGTTATTGTTAATTTAACATACACAAAATAATTGATTAGAACTACAATGACACATTTTTGTCTTATTTAAACTTCATTGATGATTTCGGGACTATTGTTTGTTGGTTTATTTACATCACTTGAAATTGGATAAGCCTTCATGAGGTTCTTGTTAAATGGTTTAAGGAATTTTTTTATTTCATCAATCTCTACCATATCAGGATTTAGCCAAGCTTCTTCTTCGGTTTTATTCAAGATTACTGGCATTCTATTATGAATGCTTTCCATAAGGTCGTTAGGAGAGGTTGTTATGATTGCAAAAGATTTAATGTCCTTCCCAGTTTTGGGATTGGTCCAAATAGAATAAATGCCAGCAAATGCGATGTAATCGTCATCTTTTAGAAAGATCCTAAAAGGAACTTTTCCATCAGGCGTTTTCTTCCATTCATAAAATCCTGATGCAGGAACGATACATCTTTGCGTTTCAAGATACTTATGAGCCCACTTTTTCTCTATAGCTGTATCATCTCTGACATTTATTAAACCCCTTGGCTTCTCAGACTTTTCCCAGAAGGGAATGAGACCCCAACGCATCATTTCTACAGAATTAGGAGAATGTGTTACTACTACTGGTAGAGTTTGGTCTGGAGCAACGTTATAGCTTGTTTGTATTTCCGAAATGGGAAAATCACCTTCAATATCAAATCGCTGTTTAAATTTTTCTGGGTTATCGAAATTAAGCTGATATCTTCCGCACATACCCATATTATAACACTGATATAGAATGACCTCTTTCGTTGTATTGATTAGTGAACACGTGTTCACTAGAATAACTGGACACACATCCTATGAATGAAATTGTCCACGAAAAAGTTAGTGTTATCTCCTCATACAATCGGGAAAATGGTGAGGTATTCCCCAGAAAGATGAGATGGCAGGGAAGAGATATAGCGTTTACTGAAATGCCTTATTTCTATAAGAAACGAGAAGGAAGAAATATCGTGCATATTTTCCACGTAACCAACGGGGTAATGGATTTTAAACTTCGATTGGACACTGACAACTTACACTGGATGCTCGAGGAGGTAACAGATGGAAATACAACTTAACAAAAACCAGCCACAGGTAATGCACATTGATCTAAATTCATGCTTTGCTACAGTGACACAGCAGGCATATCCGCATCTGCGTGGTAAACCCATTGTGATAGCGGCATACATCACACCTAATGGCTGTGTACTTGCTCCGTCCATTGAAGCTAAGAGATATGGCATTAAAACCGCAATGACTGTTCGTGAGGCAAAGCTACTGTGTCCACAGGTTATCGTACGTCCTTCTGACCCTGTATTAGTGCGAGATGTGCATATCAAGTTCAGGAACATCTGCAGGGACTATAGTCCTCATGTGACACCCAAATCTATTGATGAGTTGGTGATAGATTTTGCACATATGGACCACCTTAATCTAGATCTTATTAAGATTGCTAAAGAAATCAAGACGAGGTTTAGGACCGAAATTGGTGAATGGATTAGTTGTAATGTGGGCATTAGCACTAACCGTTTTCTTGCAAAACTTGCCGCATCATTGCATAAGCCTGATGGTCTTGATGTAATTACGCATGAAAACCTTTTACAGATCTATAGGAGCTTAGAGTTAACTGATCTTAATGGTATCAATACTCGCTTTCAAGCTAGGCTAAATGCCTCTGGCATCTTTACACCCGTTGAGTTTCTTCAAGCGACTGTACACAAACTAAAAGTAGAAGTATTTCAAAGCATCAACGGTTGGTATTGGTATGTAAGACTAAGAGGACACGAAGTAGATGATGTTGAGTTTAAAAGGAAAAGCTACGGCCAAGATTATGCTCTTGCAAAGAAAACATCTGATAAACAGGAGCTATCACGCATTGTCATGAAGCTGTGTGAAAAGATGGGAAGGCGTGTGAGAAAGGCTGGAAAAGCCGCATATGGCATACATCTGGGCTTTTTATATGACGACGGATCTTATTGGCACAGAGGTCGTAAAGTCAATTCGCCTTTATATTCAACACATGACTTCTTCGTAAAAGCAATGTGGGTATTCAATCAACAACCAGAAAGAAAGACTGTGAGTCATATTTCAGTCAGTTGCTACGATCTTGATGTTAACTCTAGATCACAACTGGAATTGTTTGAAACGGTTGAACAGAAGTGGAATGACATAACGGTAGCAATAGACAAGATGAATGATCGCTATGGCGAGTACGTGGTGACGCCAGCACTCATGATGGGGATGGACGATCTTGTGTTGGATAGGATTTCATTTGGAGCAGTTAAGGAGCTAGAGGATTTGTATAGCGAATAGGTGCATCTTTTAAGTTTGCTTATTTAAATAGTAAATAATTACCAAACTACCTTCGTGTTTAGAAAACAATGTGCAGCGTCAATCCTGAAGAGCGCTTTTTATCGATAGAAATTGGAACGCATTTTCTTGTTCTCTAAGTGTAGTAGTAATAACTTGCTTAAGAGGTTCAAGAATCTTACTAAAGGGACCTGCATTTTTAT
>CAZTOA010000065.1:0-3890 GCA_964614975.1 uncultured Gammaproteobacteria bacterium
TGTGTATACATTTCATCACCCTGATTTGCATCCTGCGCCACCTCAGGTATACTATACTTAGCTAGGACGCTTAGCTCAGTTGGTTAGAGCACTGCGTTTACATCGCAGGTGTCAGGGGTTCGAGTCCCTTAGCGACCACATATCATGAATACAAATAGACTGTTTCCAATAATTGGTGCACTTTTACTTATCGTTATTGTGTATTTTGCATACGGGCTCATTACAGGTCCTAGACTTTTTAAAGACTATGAGCGCAGAACTGTAAAGATAGGAAAGACTAATTATCGTTTGTATGTCGCGGATAGTGCTGCAAAGCGTATGCAAGGATTATCAAATGTAGTAAAGATGCCGAAAAACCAAGGTATGCTATTCGTGTTCGAGGAGCCAGACACCTATGGTTTTTGGATGAAAGATATGAATTTCGCGCTTGATATTGTGTACCTGCGCGAAGGCCAAGTTGTCGATTTGAAAGAAAATATTTTAGCGAGCACATTTCCCCAGATTTTTTATCCAATAAGCGCTGTCGATACGGTTATTGAGCTAAATGTTGGGGAAATAATGAAATCAGAAGTACGCATTGGAGACCCCGTGAAGGCTCTAAAATGATATAATACATGGCCAGAGCCCGGGTGGTGGAATGGTAGACACGCAACACTTAAAATGTTGTGAGGCAACTCGTGCCGGTTCGAGTCCGGCCCTGGGCACAACGATTGAAAATGCCTCCTTAGCTCAGTGGTAGAGCAACGCTTTTGTAAAGCGTGGGTCAGGGGTTCAAATCCTCTAGGAGGCTCCAAGTCCTTGTAGCTCATTTGGATAGAGCGGCTCCCTTCTAAGGAGTAGGTAGCAGGTTCGAATCCTGCCAAGGACACCAAAATGTCTACAATAACACTACCCGGCTTAATTGATATTCACGTTCATCTTCGCGATCCTGGTCAAACCCATAAAGAAGACTTTTTAACAGGCACTTCTGCTGCACTAGCTGGCGGCTTTACTATGCTGGCAGATATGCCGAACAACGCTATACCAATTACGACAAAGGAGCTTCTTGATAATAAAATTGAAGAAGCTAAAAAGAAGATTGTGTGTGACCTAGGTTTTTATTTAGGCTCACTTGGGACGAATCTTGATGAATTTGAAAAGGTAACACAGACTGCCCTTGGTTTAAAGCTTTATCTAGATATAACAACAGGTGGATTTATTATCGACGAAGCAGCAGTAAACGCTATTTATGATGCATGGGTAAGCCCACAACCAATTCTTTTACATTCTGAGGAGGATAAAGTAAGTACCATTGTTAGTGCAGTCAAAAGGACAGGAAAGAAATCTCATTTTTGTCATGTATCAAGTCAGCATGAGTTACAACAAATTATCGAAGCCAAGGAGCAGGGATTGCCAATTACCTGTGGTGTATGCCCACACCATTTATTCTTAACAGAAGACGATACAGCTAAACTTGGACCCTATGGAAGAATGAAGCCGTTCTTAAAGTCAAAAAAAGATCTAGAATATTTATGGTCAAACATTCGCCATGTCGATGTTATTGAGTCTGATCATGCGCCTCACACACGCGAAGAAAAAGAGTCCGAGAATCCGCCATTTGGTGTGCCTGGACTTGAGACTACCCTACCGTTGCTTTTAACTGCTGTTGATGAAGGAAGACTTGAGGCGGCTGATATCGTAAGACTCTGTTATGATAACCCAAGAAAGATTTTAAATCTTCCTGAGCAAGAAAATACCCATATCGAAGTTGAGAAAGGTAATTTTGAAATAAATAATGCTGATTTGAAAACTAAATGTGGATGGTCACCATTTGACGGTATGAAAGTAACTTCTAAAGTTTCCAAGGTAGTGCTTCGAGGAAACACAGTGTTTGAAAATGGTTCTGTACTGTGCCAACCAGGTTCTGGTAGAATACTTACAGCATGAAATACACCCCATTTTATGATCCTTTAAAATCCTACGAAGAAAACTATAGTGATGGTCCGTTCGGACCTCTTTCAAACAAGGAAGTATTTGAAGATAAAGGTGAGCCAGCTCATGATTTCTTAGGACATGCGGTGTATTCCACCTTTGGCATTCCTGCAGGTCCTGTAATAAACAGTAATTTTGTAAAAGGAGCTTTTGATAAGGGATTTGATATTGTCGTCTATAAAACTGTACGTAGCGCTACCTATCCTTGCCACCCCTTTCCTAACGTACTTTCCGTTGACCTAGAAGGTGACCTGACGCTTGAGAGAGCTAAGGAACCATTGGTTGCAAACTCCAACTATAAAAATCCTATATCTATAACTAATTCGTTTGGAGTGCCTTCTAAGGAGGCCTCAGTGTGGCAAGAAGATGTAAAAAAGGCGTTATCATATGCAAAGAAAGGACAAGTTCTTGTGCTCAGCTTTATGGGAACAGTTAAGGAGGAGCAATCCGAAGAAGAATTTATCGCTGATTTTGTACTTGCTGCAAGACAAGCGAAGGAAACAGGTTCGCCAATTCTAGAAGTTAACTTATCATGCCCCAACATAGGTAATGAGGGGCTTGTTTGTTATAACTTACAAGCGACACGCAAGATTTTGGCGGCTATACGAAAAGAAATTGGAGAAATTCCATTAATTGTAAAAACTGGTTACTTTGAAGATGAAGAAAAACTACGTGAATTTGCTGAAATCGTAAATGAATACGCCCAGGCGATTTCAGCAATTAATACGATTGCCGCGCCAGTAGTTGATAAAGATGGCAATCAAGCATTGCCAGGAAGCCCTGTCCGTTTAAAGTCTGGAATTTGTGGGGCTGCAATACAATGGGCAAACCTTGATATGGTTAAGAAACTTAATAATCTTCGCCAACAACATGGATATACATACAAAATTATTAGCGTTGGCGGCATAACTGTTGCGGAAGACTATAAAATAGCGATGGAAGCAGGAGCTGATGCAGTAATGAGTGCTACCGGCGCAATGTGGGATCCTTATTTAGCCTTAGACATAAAAGAAGCTCCCCATCCTTCTGGATCAGAAAGCCATTCTTGAACTGACGTTTGTTGATCTTCGGTCAATATTCCTTTTTCAACCGCATGTTGCACGATAAGCTTTCCAGTCGTAAGCGTTAATAAGCTGACGTGTGCATCTGAAATAGCTTTCAGCGACTTCTCAGTCTCGTAGGTCGTTGTTCCA
This sequence comes from uncultured Gammaproteobacteria bacterium, assembly GCA_964614975.1. Taxonomy (GTDB): domain Bacteria; phylum Patescibacteriota; class Microgenomatia; order UBA1406; family HO2-37-13b; genus OLB23. Next base: position 3,165 of record CAZTOA010000065.1, read on the forward strand.
ATAACATACTCTACAATGCCACCTAGCTCGCGTACCGTCTCAATGTTGCCCGTCACACTTTCAGCAGTTGATATGTGGTCCTCGACAACCAATACCTTACTTCCTTCTTTTAAATAACCTTCCAATCGATTAGCTTTTCCATATTTTTTTGTTGATGGTCGCACATACACCAATGGAAGATTCAAACGCTCAGCAATAAATGCTCCATGAGGAATTGCGGCAGTTGCTGTTGCAGATATCCATTCCACATTTTCAAGTCCAATTTTTTCCTTAATCACCTCGATATATAAATCAATAATCTGTTTTCTTACTTCTGGATACGACATAACAAGGCGATTATCAAGATATATCGGACTAAGAAGACCGGAAGTATACGTAAACGGAGGGTCAAAACGAAAAGAAACAGCATCCACACTTAGTAAGAGATCGGCAGCCTTAGCTGAAACATCATTGCTCATAATAATTTAGCGAAATTTATTAATACTATCACGCATTTCCAATGTCTTTTGTCGAGATACCTCTGCAAAATCTTCTCCGTTACTTGCATATAGAATACCTCTGCTTGAGTTGATTATCAATCCTCTTTTCATACTATTTAGGCCAGCTTCTAATATTCTTTCTACACTTCCACCCTGGCTATCGACACCTGGAACAAGAAAGACCATGTCCCCCATTTCTTTTCTTAATCGTGCTAACTCTTCTGGATATGTTGCTCCAACAACAAGC
>CAZTOA010000066.1:0-3854 GCA_964614975.1 uncultured Gammaproteobacteria bacterium
GCACTGAATGAAGTCTATTCCGCCGCAGGTTTATGGACAGACGGTGGCACGACCGCCTATCTTACAGCTACCACCGATTAGCTCGTACTTGGGGGTACATCCGCGCTCTCTAGTTCAAAATTCTCCATTGATGGTGATGCTGATCAAACACAACTCATTGTCCAAGGAAATGGTACACAAACAACTGATCTCGTTATCTTCGAAACCTCTGCTGGCTCAGATGTATTTAACTTAACCAATGCAGGAAACCTTGATGCTGCAGGAACCCTAACTTCAGGAACAGCAAACGCATTTAGTGTCGATGCATCAGGAAATATCACGACCGCAGGTGATCTCGCAGTAAATGGTGATGATATTTCGAGCGACGCCGACTTAACTATAACTCCTGCTGGTGGTGATGTTCTTATAGCAGGCCATGTATCACCAACTGCTGATGACACATATGATCTTGGTACTAATACAGCTCGTTGGAGAGACATATATCTTGGACCAGATACACTTCATGTCGGCACCTCTACTTCTGATGAAGGAACGATGAAGTACGTCACAAGCACCAACGTCTTAACATTCACAAATAATTTTGGCGATACTGATTTTGGAAGTACAAGCGATGGCTTTAACTTTACGCTCGGTGGAGGTGCTGGAGATGATTTTATTGTCGACACAACAACACTTGTAGTCGAGTCAGATAATAATCGTGTAGGTATTGGAACGGCTGCTCCAGATAGTGCTCTTCACGTTCTTGATACAGGAGATCAATTTAGATTCGGATATGATGCATCAAACTATATTAAAGGAAACATTAGTTCTTCAGGCGATCTTACACTGGTTGCAACCGGAAGCGATATAGCAACAGAAAGTCGACTAATACTAGGATCAGCCTCAGCTGGTACAAGTCAACTGACAGTAACAGGTGCCGCTGTAGGTAAAGCACTTACCGTTCTAAACGAAACTGGTAATCAAAATGTTTTAGTTGCATCTATCTCTGGTACACAAGCGTTTGCGGTAACAAATAATGGAGATGTTGTACAAGGAAAAAACGGTGGAATAAGCGGCCTTGCTGACAATCAGAGCCTCGCACCAAATCCAAGTTTCGAAATAGATGCAGATGGGGTCTACCCTCCTGATGGTTGGGCAGATTCTGTTGGCACAAATACAACAACGAGTACATCTAACCATGGAAATACTGCAATATTATTGGATACCGATACAGATGCAATAACTTCACATTGTTTTCCAGTTGCAGGAGGAAAAACGCTAGCCCAAGGCATTGGCACAGATAGGACATATTCGGTTTCTCTCTGGTCAAGACTTGTCAATGTAACTACAAGTAATGGACTGAATGCTGGAATATATACGTATGCAAATCGTACAGAATGTGTCAATAACACCACACCCACAACACTAACTGCGATAGCAAACGGAACACCAACCCAAATCTATGGCTACGCTTCAGGTACCGTAGCGCCAACAGTAGGAGAAACATGGGCGCGAGGATTCATCCTTTATGACTATACAAACAACAACAATGACATATATGTTGATGGCTTTTCTGTAACCCAAACAAATGTTACATCTGGTCTTGATTTAGCAGAAACATATCCAGCAGCCGTAGAAGAAAATATTCAGATTGGCGAGATTGTATCTTTTGGTACAGAAAGTAAACAGAGCGATGCAGATGTGAACAACATAACACGTTCACGTGGCTCATATGACAGTAAGGCTTTCGGCGTCGTTGCAACACAACCTGGCTATGTGCTCGACGATAATAAGAATACATATAATAAGGTTAAAGTCGCCCTTAAGGGACGAGTCCCCGTGTTAGTTACAACTGAAAATGGTCCGATTAAAGTTGGTGACCCAATCACTGCATCGAGTAAGCCAGGCATTGGTATGAAAGCGACACGCTCAGGAAGAATTGTTGGTTACGCAATGTCAGAATGGACAAGTTCGAATCCTCAGGAAATCGATCAAGTAACAGTATTCGTTAACCCTGAAACGTATGTTGATCTATCTGTTCTCACCCAGCTACAAGAATCTGTAGCAAAACTTCCATCAATGACTGCTTCTGCCCTAACTCAAGCAGACAAGATTTTAATTAATACTGCAGAAGCAGTGCTTGTAAAAACTGAAACACTTATTGCATCAACAATCAAAGCCACTAATGCAACGATCGACAATCTTATCGTCGATCGTATCGTAAGCCGAGAGATAACATCAAAAACAGTGAGGACCGAGGCATTAGAAGCTGAAAAAGTCACGGCCGATAATATCGTAGCTCAAAATATTGAGGCAAAAGATGCAACGTTCTCGGGAAAGCTCGTTGCACAAGAAATTGATGCAGATAATATCCGCGAATTACGTGATAGACTTGAAAGACTATCTGAAGAACAAGATAGTGAACCAACATTTGACTCAGCGGGACTCCAGGAAGAGGTTGAGAATATTCAGAACTACTTAGAAAATCTTCCTGATCAAGAAAGCACACCGGGTCTTCCAATAAATGAAATTGCGACAAACACAACAATTGATCCAGGAACAACAACTTCAATCACTGGCGAACAAATTGGCATGATGAATCTTGAGAATTTGACTGTTACCGGAACTGCCGCAATGACCTCTCTTGCTGTCGCAGACTCATTTACAGCTGGAAATATCTTCATGAAAGATAATTCTGTGTTAAGTCTCAGTAACGAATTGAAGCTTTCAGCTTTAGAACAAGTTAATATTATGGACGGTGCAGTGATAATTGCAAAGAATGGAACAATCACTGCAAAAGGCGAAGTCATAGCAGAAAAAGGCGTACGCACAAATACCATTAAGCCTCTTGATCAAGATAGTACAGTAGGACTTCAACTTTCACAAAATAAAGTTGAAGTCCTCAATAATAATAGTGTCGTTGCTGCAATTAATAATGATGGTTCGGCAAAGTTTAAAGACGTGTCTGTTGACACTTATACAGAAGCAACAAGCTCAGCTGCAATTATCGCCGCTGAAGATAACTATGATGAAAACGGCATTCTATCTCCTGGAATTCAAACTAATGCAGCCGCAGCTGGAAACGGTTTAATTCCAGCAAAGAATGATACGATCGTTATATTTAATGATACGATTGGTCCAAAATCGCTCGTGTATGTTACCGCAACATCAAAGACGTTTAATCAAAACCTGTACGTTGCACAGAAAAAGTCATGTACTCCAGAAGAAAAACTTGAAGATAATTGTAAGCCATACTTTACCGTCCATATTGATGGCGTTGTGAAGGATGCGATTACTTTCAATTGGTGGATAGTAAATTAAGAATGGTATCATGAATATATATCTATGAAAAATGAACGCGGCTTTACCCTCGTAGAAATTCTTATTGTCGTAATGATTATTGCTATCCTTGCAGTCGTCGCGCTTTTTATATTTAATCCAGCAAAATCACGTTATCGAGTCTGGGATATAGAAAGAAAGAGAGAACTAGAACAATTACGTATTTTATTTGAAAATTACTTTCTTGAGAATAACCATTACCCCACTGACCAACAAGTTTGTTACGATACCGCGCAAGTCGATGTAAACGGCGTATGTTCTTGTCATATTTGTGGACTTGAAAATGATCCTGGAACCTTTTCTTCTTTAGTGCAGTTGCTTTATTGTGATCCGCAACATGGACAGAGAGATTATTTATATAAATATGACTGCGCAAATCCAGAACCACTATGGTATGCAGGGTATGCACAATTAGCAACCGGTCCCGGGGCAGAAAATGGACTAGCATGTAATTACGCAGTTTCAAACGACCCATCAAAGATTGAGTCTAGTCCAGAAGGGTGTACCGTCGCAGCCGGTCCAGGCGGAGGAGGAGG
>CAZTOA010000067.1:0-3805 GCA_964614975.1 uncultured Gammaproteobacteria bacterium
CATGGCAATCCAGAAATATGTAAGGCTGTTGACGCAGTAATTGCGGCAAGCATGTCAGGAGAATTTTCACCATCAATAGAAAGTGGGGTACAAACTACCTGAACTTCATTTTTGAAAGCTTTTGGAAAGAGTGGGCGAATTGAACGATCAATAACACGGCCCTTTAGGACTGCGTCATCTGTGGGTCGGCCTTCGCGCTTAACCCATCGTGATCCTTTAATTTTTCCACCTGCATACAATTTTTCTACGTACTCTACAGATAGTGGAAAGTATCCTAAATCTGTTTTTCCTCCGGATACAACTGTGGTTAATACAACGGTATCACCAAGTTTTCCTAAGACGGTCACATCTGCTTTTGGAGCATATTTGCCGACTGATAACGTTAGTTGGTTGTCTCCAATCATCATGGAGCGTTCTGCAATTTTTTTCATAAATATGTTGAGCTCTTGCTCAATTAATAAGTTTGTTAAGTACTATGTTATTGAGAGGAATCTTGAGGAGAAGTGAGAGGCTTGATACTGACATGAAGGTTGTCTTCATCTCGATATTCAGAATCCCACTTCTCGTCCTCACACGAAAAGTATACAGTTTTTACTTCTTCAATCCAAGTTTCTTAATAAGCACCTTATAGCGAGCATCATCTTTATCCTGGAGGTAATGAAGAATTCTTCGTCTTTTTGCAATAATCTTTAAGAGTCCACGTCGTGAGTGGTTGTCTTTTGGATTTATGTTCAAATGAGCTGATAAATTTACGATTTTTTGTGTGGAAAGGGCGATTTGAACCTCTGGAGATCCTGTGTCGCCATTTTTTGTTGCGTATTGATCAATTATTTGTTGTTTTGATGCTGTTGCGAGGTCGTGTGCTACTGGACTTACATCTCCGACTAACTTTGCGTCTTTTTCTGCTTTGGTTTCTTTGATTTTTGCTACTTTCGTTTCTTCAACGACTGCTTCTTCAACAATTGCCTCAACTTTCTTTGGAGCTTTTACTTTTTTTACTGTCTTTGCAGGTTTTGCAACGACTGCTGCTTTCTTAACTGGAGTTTTTTTAGCTACGGCTTTTGCTGTTTCTACTTTTTTTGCTTTTGGCATGATGACGTGTATTATAAATTACTCCGTGGCTTAATGCAAGAGTCTCTATAAGTTGACCATCTACGCTGAATACTGTATACTATAGGACTACTTTGCGTGTTTTCAAATGCAGACTTCATGCAAAGCCACACCTTTATAATATGTTTGAGCTAAGTAGGCTCAGAGAAGAGGGCATTTTGTGCCTTGCTCTCTGGGCCTATACTCGTTCGAGATAAGGCCATTGCTATAGGAGAGCACCATGCTTCACCTCGCAAACCGCTACGCTCGTCGGCTTCTCCTCGCCGTCTTGATCTTCATGGGCCTTGCCCTTATCGCATGCGACGGTCCACCTGCGATGGCACCGGGCGACTCCGGCTACGCCGGAGAGGTCGCCATGCCAACGACTACACCGGAACCGACTGTACCCAGCCCGGACAACTTCGCCGACATGTTGGGCGAAATCAAGTCGACTGGGAATACTTACATTCTGGTTACAAGTGAATCGCAGATGACATTCCAAGTAGATGATCAATGGAACGTCGCTCGCGATTTTCACAACCAGGTCGGCGATGCCACGATGCTCATTGTGGCAGGATACTTCCAAGAAGACGGAAGTATCTTAGTCTGCCGGCTAAAGATGCAAGAAATCGTGATCGACCGATGCCCCATTGCAAGGGGCTGACAGCTCAAACAAGCCCAGCCGCGCGCAACGTGCGCGCGGCTGGGCTTCCAAACTTTCAACTCCTCAACATAATCCTTGACAACGATTAGCAGATATACTAAACTATTGCTAATATGGACGATTTAACACCACGACAAATAGAATTACTTAAGGCTATTATTAGCCAATATACCGAAAACGGACAAGCCGTTGGCTCAGATATTTTAGATAAAAAGTTTAATTTAGGTGTATCCCCCGCAACTATCCGTAATGATATGGTCGAACTCTCAAAGAAAGACTATCTTAAAAAGGAGTACTTTTCTTCAGGCCGTGTTCCAACAGCAAAAGCATTCAGGTTTTACATTAAAAACCTCATGAACGAAAAACAGCTTTCTACAGCTGACGAAGTCGCTTCTAAAAGTGACGTCTGGGACTTTCGCCATCATTTACACCAGCTTTTACAGCGCGCAACTCATTCACTCGCGCACAGAACCCAAACACTTGCAGTCGCCACCACGAATCAAGGTGATGTCTATTACTGTGGCATACATAATATGTTGGGAAATCGCGAATTCTGGGATATTGATCGCGCGCGAACTCTATTCGAACGATGTGATGAATATGCTTTTTGGCAATCATTATTATTAAAGTTCGATACTTTAGATGAAGATATGCTCTATATGTTTGGTGATGATGATCCAGACATTAATCAGGTTGCCTTTGTTTTTGGAGAATTTGAAGGACCAAATATTAAAGGCGCCATCGGTGTATTGGGACCGCGCAGAATGAGATACGATGTTATCGTTCCAAATGTTCGCTATTTTACCGAACTCATTGAAAGTATTGTTGAAACCCAAAAAATTGAAGAATAATTATGAAACATACAAAAAAAGAAGAAATCGAAGAGCCACTTGAAGAAGTTGAAGAAATTCAACCAAGTGAAGCTGATGAATACAAAAGTAAATATCTGCGCGCACTTGCAGATTATCAGAACCTTGAAAAAAGATCGTTTAACGAAAAAAAAGATGCTGAAAGGCATATTACTTATCGCATCATAGAAAGATTCTTGAGTGTTATGGATGACGTTGAACGCGCACAAGCATTTCATGATGACGAAGGACTATCAATGGTCGCCAAGCAATTTCAAAGCGCATTAACAGATCTTGGCGTTACAGAACTCGATGTCGCCGGAAAGCCATTTGATCCATATACGGCAGAGGCAATCGAAATTGTCGAAGGAGATAAAGACAATATGGTTATAGACGTGGTACGAAAAGGTTATAAATTTGGCGAGTCGATTTTGCGACCCGCACAAGTTAGAGTAAGTAAGATAGTTTAAAACTCAAACATAAAAAATTTACAAATTTACAAATAAAAACATGTCAAAAACAATAGGTATTGACCTAGGAACAACCAACTCAGTCGTCGCAGTTATGGAAGGCGGCAAACCAAAAGTTATCCCTTCAAAAGAAGGGCGCAATACTATTCCATCAGTCGTCGATCCTGAAAAGAGAGTCGTTGGCGACGTTGCAAAACGTCAATTAATTACAAAGCCACGAGAAGTTATCTTCTCCATTAAGCGACTTATGGGACGAAAGTTTGACGATCCAGTCGTAGCGGAGCTGCAAAAATGGCTTCCTTACGAGATCGTTAAAGGAAAAGACGATCGCGCAAACATAAAAATTAATGATAAGGTGCTTACACCTGAAGAAATCTCTTCTTTGATCTTGAAAAAAGCGAAAGAGGACGCTGAAGATTATCTTGGAGAAAAAGTTGAAAAGGCTGTTATTACAGTCCCAGCTTACTTCGACGATTCTCAGCGACAAGCGACAAAGCAGGCTGGTGAAATTGCCGGTCTTGAAGTCGTACGTATTATCAATGAGCCAACAGCTGCAGCGTTAGCATATGGTCTTGAAAAGCAAAATGCACACAATATTGCTGTGTATGACTTCGGTGGAGGTACATTTGATATTACGATTTTAGAGCTTGGTGAGGGCGTTTTCGAAGTAAAATCAAGCTATGGTGATACTCATCTTGGAGGAGACGACTTTGATCAAACCCTTATCACACATC
>CAZTOA010000068.1:0-3526 GCA_964614975.1 uncultured Gammaproteobacteria bacterium
ACGAATGTGCCCGGCAACTGCCCGGCAATCTGCCGTTCAGGTCCGACATCACCTTGGACGAGCTGGATCGCCTACTCGATCGGCAAGGCAACCAGGACAGTACCGCTCAGCCGGATCTCGCCCAGAGCCTGGATCGCCTTCAGCGCTTCGGGAACCTGGTCGGGTTCACGGTCGTCGGCGTCGGTGGCAACCCGGCCCATATGGGCCGTCGACACCGGATGGACGGCGGCGATCTCAACAGTGAGGCGCAGCCCGAGCGACGGCCTCCGGGTCAGACCCACGCCGGCTGACGGAGTGAGCGAGGCCTGGGCCTAGACAATATGGTGAGTGACTTAGGGTTTATCCCGAAAGTCGCAAGCCTGAGTCTAGGCTCAGGCCGTCACTTCTTTTATAGGAATGTTTTTAAGTCCAGAAATTTTGTAAACTTCATCAAGAAAAAAATCTATTCCATCACATCTTAGCTTCATATATGCAGTATTGCCTATTTCAACTTTGCCATAATCTAACTCATCATATGTTCCAATTCTCAAAGTCATCATTATATTTCTCATAAGTACACCATGACAAACAATAAGTACCGTGTTGTCTGGGTATGCCAAACTTACCTCTCTAATGAATGTAAGCGCCCTAGATGCAGATTCCGCTTTCGTTTCAATTGACTCATGCATACGATAGTGCAATTTCTCGTCATCACTTTTAAGTTTTTGTAGTTCTGCAAGATGATCCTTTAATTTCTCTCTGTATTCTTCAACAGGTATTCCATCAAAATCTCCCCACGTTTGTTCGCGCAACAATTCAGTAGTAGCTATAACTATTTCACGCTCTTGAAGCACAATTTCAGCAGTTCTTTTTGCTCTCAAGAGATCAGAAGAAAATGCAGCATCAAAATGTATGTCCTTTAGTACTTTGGCAAAATCTGATGCCTGTGCAATTCCATTCGCATTCAATTCAATATCAGAATGACCCTGAATTCTCTTTTCAACATTCCAATCAGTTTCCCCATGACGGGCAAGATATATTGTGCAATATCGGTTATGTTTAGTTTGCATGGTTTAGATTTTACCATGTTATAATTTCTCTTGGCATTCCGGCCATCGAGAAAGGCTGTTCGGACATGAAGAAGTGGGTCATCGGACTCGCAGTTGTAACCGCCATCGGAGGTGTGGTGCTCGCCATCCTGTACTTGGGCGACAACCCCAATCAGGCATAAACGGCTCCTCACCACCACGTCTGAAGGCGAAGTGCGCGAAGGCTCGGGCCAAGACAATATTGTGAGCGGATTAGGTTGAAACACACCGACAGCTGCGAGCATGAGTCTGGCCCGAGCCGTCACTTTATTTATTTCTTCTGTATTTTACTTTTGAAAGAAGTTTGAGATCCACTGTAGATCTGCGGAGCATTTGCATAGCGTCTTTGCGTTCTTGTTCAGTGATATTTTTTGAAAGAAGTTCTTCTGCTTGTTTCTGCGCTTTCTTAATTTCTTCTTCATTAATTTCATCCTGTCCGAAGGCTCTTGAAACTAAAACGCTCACTTGTTTTCCATCAGTTTCGACATATCCCCCACCAATAGAAAAAAATGTTTCTTCTTTTCCTTTTAGAACAGTCACAAGACCTTCTTTAAGCATGGAGAATAGCGCAACGTGTTTTGGAAGAATAGTAATTTCGCCATCAAAACCAGGAACATTGATTTCATCAATCGTATCCTCAAAAACCACTTTCTTTGGCGTAATTATTTTAAGATCCATACGATTATATTAACTTTGTACCTCCTCAATTCCACCAATCATATAGAATCGTTGCTCAGGCACATCGTCATGAACGCCATCAATGATCTCTTTGAATCCTCGTACTGTATCTGCGACAGCAACATATTTACCAGGTGTCGCAGTAAATTGCTCTGCTACGAAGAATGGCTGTGTTAAGAAGCGCTGAATTTTTCGAGCGCGACTAACTGTTTTCTTATCCTCGTCAGATAATTCTTCCATTCCAAGAATTGCAATAATATCTTGCAAATCCTTATATCTTTGGAGAATTTTAAGTACCGTTTGTGCAACTTCATAATGCTCGTCTCCAACGACCGCTGGATCAAGTGCTCTTGAAGATGAGGTAAGCGGATCAATGGCTGGATACAATGCTTGTTCAGCAAGTCCACGATCAAGACTGACCGATGCATCTAAGTGTGCAAATGTTGCTACCGGAGCTGGATCGGTATAATCGTCTGCTGGCACATATACTGCCTGCATCGATGTAATCGAACCCTTCTTTGTCGAAGTAATGCGCTCTTGCAAAGCAGACATTTCTGAAGCTAAAGTTGGTTGATATCCTACTGCCGATGGAATGCGTCCCATAAGTGCAGATACCTCAGAACCAGCTTGCGCGAATCTAAAAATGTTGTCAATGAATAAAAGCACGTCTTGGCTTTCTCTATCACGGAAATATTCAGCCATGGTAACTCCAGTTAGCGCAACACGAAGACGATTTCCTGGGGGCTCATTCATTTGTCCGAAGACAAGGGCAGTTTTTGGTAAAACGCCACTCTCATCCATTTCACGATATAAATCATTTCCTTCTCTTGTGCGTTCACCTACACCGGTAAAGACTGATACGCCGCCGTGTTCTGCACCGACGTTACGAATAAGTTCTTGAATAATAACCGTCTTTCCTACACCGGCTCCTCCATAAATAGCGATTTTCCCACCTTTAATGAATGGTGTAAGTAAATCAACAACCTTAATACCTGTTTCAAAGATTTCTTCGTTTGAGGACTGTTCGATAAATGCAGGTGCTTTTTTATGAATAGCATCTCTCTCTTTTGTTTTTACTTCACCTTTGCCGTCAATTGGTTCTCCAAGCACACTAAACATTCTTCCTAGTGTTTCTTTACCAATTGGAACGGTAATTGGAGCACCAGTTCTTTTTACTTCAGCGCCTCTCTTTAGGCCATATGTCGCATCCATTGCTACAGCGCGTACTCTTCCATCGCCAATAATTGCCTGAACTTCAAGCATCAGATCACCCTTTTCTTGTGGCGCAAGAAGAGCTTCATAAATTCCTGGAGTATTGTTTTCTTCAAATTCAATGTCGACGACGACTCCTCTTATTGCGACCACTTTTCCTGTTTTCATGTTATGAGATAAAAATCTAAATTTTTAATTGGCTTCGGTTGATTCCTTGGCTGCAATCATATCAAGCAGCTCGTTTGTAATTTGACTTTGTCTAATCTTATTTCGCTGCAGCGTTAGTGAGAATACAATGTCTCCTGCACTATCGGTAGCGTTTTTCATGGCTATCATACGAGCAGAATGCTCAGATGCCTCGCTGTCTGCTAATGCACTGCGAATTTTTTCTTTAATGTAATCTTCAACTAGAGGTCCGAGCAGCTCTTCGACAGATGGCTCAATAACATAATCTGAAACGTCCTCTTTTTTGTCAGCTTTTGCTTCAAGCTTTTCAAGAGGCTCTAAATCTTTTACCGGCAAAAGCTGTGAAATTGTTGGTTCACTTTTAAGTGACGAAATAAACTTAT
>CAZTOA010000069.1:0-3390 GCA_964614975.1 uncultured Gammaproteobacteria bacterium
TACAATGCCTAAATTCATATATATTCCACCTCCTTTTATGCATTTCTGTAAAATTTATTAAACTGCATCGACATTATTTTCCACCTCTTCTGGTGAAGTAGGTTTTACGAATTTCATAAGTTCTACAATTCCCAATGCAACAATGACATATACGATCATTGCGACAAAGGTTGACCATTCAACTACTGATCCACTCGATACGCTAGTACTTAACACTCCCTGGAATGGGAACGAAAATGGACTACTGAGCGTATAAATAAGGTCGACGAATGGACTTCGAGGATTTGCATTAATAATTTTCAATAGGATACGAAATGCTAATAGCACTTCAATAACTCCTACAACATACCAAATAGCTTGATATGCTCTGAAAATTGCTTTTTTTTGTTGATACACTTTCGCCGGATGTTCCATGGGAACTGCAGGCGAGACACTTTCACTTGTGGTTACTAATTTTTCGTGCACTCTTGTTTCTGACATATTTTTTCACCTCCGTTCTACTTCTAATGATGTAAAAGAGAAGACTATATCTGAAAAAGAGTAAGATCTATTTGGTAAGATAAGACTATGGATAATAATCATTATATAAGAAAGAGCAACTTTATTGGTGATGAATTTTACTTAGACTTAATTGGGGCTAGAATTCAACGATTAGTACTTGATAATATGTCGATCTTGCGTGAAGATGACGGAACAAACACAAAGCGAAGTGGCATTCCAATACTGGGGCCTCTCGTCGATGCTAATACAGGTATATGGACTGAAGTCGCGCCGGATATGCCACAACATGGAACTGATCGAATTACTGAGTGGCGCCTTGAGAGCGAAACGCTCACAACAGCCACATTAAGTCGAACATATGATGGAAAAGGACATCCTTTAATTGGTACCGCCACGATTACTTTTTCAATTGATAAGCCCCACACCTTTATATTAACTCGACAAACGACTTGCTCTAATAAAGAGCCGGTGCCGCTAGGCACCGGGTTGCATACATATTTTTCTCCTGAAGTTCGATTTAAAGAGCTCGATGATATTTTTCCTATTGAGAATGGAAAAAGTTATCATCGAGGTGGGTTATCAACTATGCATATGACACTTGGAGAAAAAACATTTAGTATCGAAGCCCACCCCACGCCAATAGAAACAGTTGTGTGGGCAGAAGACAATAATGATCACTTATGCGTTGAGCCCTGGTGGGCTCAGGTTGGCAGTGCCCCGTTAATCCAACCAGGCGAAACACGCATTGAAACGTATACAATACAGCGTATTGTATAATGCATACATAATGGCATTTAAAAAAATTGCATTACTTTCCTTCATAGTACTTGGCCTCATAATTTGCTCCTGGTCTATTCTTCATAAAGACATTATTTTCCATACAGATATAGCACGCGACTTTATGCTTCTAGAAGCTCTTGTCGACAAAGGAGATTTCAGCCTTATTGGCCCGCGTGCCGGGGGAATTCCTGGCGTTTTTCATGGGCCACTTTGGATGTATATCCATATTCCTGCATATATTCTTGGTCAAGGAAATCCCGTTGCTATTGGTTGGTTTTGGATAATGCTTGTCGCACTAACCGCAGGTATTCTCTATTTTGTTTGTAAAAAACTTTTCGGCGAAACTCAAGGACTCATAGCAGCAGCATTGTTAACAACATCTTCTTTTGATCTTGCTCGCGCACTGTTTAATCCATATGGCGCAGTGATATTTGCACCGCTTTTTTTCTATTTTCTTTTGCGATATATCCGTGAGAAAAAATTCCGCGATCTCCTATTAACATATTTTTTCATTGGCATTCTTATTCAATTCCAAATTGCATTTGGAGGACCAATGCTTATTCTTGCGGGTTTGCTTACAACATATATTATTGTCCGCAATAAAAAATTCTCTCATCTCGTTGCTTATACAATTCTCGTTATTCCACTTGCAACATACATTGTCTTTGAAGTACGAAATAATTTCCTACAATACCACGCAGTTCTTGATTATCTAAAAGCTGGTGCCCCAATAAAAATTTCATTGCTTGATAGGATAAGGGCACATACAAAAGGCCTTTTTCTTGATGGCCTAAACATAATAAAAGGGAATCTTGGCTGGCTTACTCTTCCTATTCTTTTTGGTGTAACTGCAAAGATGTATAAAGATCTTCATACAAAAAAAATAAAGAACGCAGATGTATATTTACTTTTAGCATATCTTTACGTTGGGTATTGGACAATGACGTTGGCTTTTAATGGAACAATTTGGGGATATTACATTTGGCCATTTACAACCTTTGCAATTATTCTCTTTGCATCACTTTATGGGCAGCTTAATAAAAAAATCTACTTTGTTTTAATCGCCGGAATACTTTTATGGAATACCTACAATGGAGTAAAAGACACTCAAGGAGTTATGAACTACATTGGTAAGGATGGTTCATCATGGCTATACAATGCAAAGATGGCTGAAGACATATATAAGAATGCCGGAGAAGATTTTGGTTACTATATTTTTACGCCGGATCTATATGGATACACGCCGCGATATGCAATGAACTATACACAAAAACGATTTTCATACAAAGCGTTTGGATTTGAGAAAAAGAAGTTTACATATTTAATCATGACACCCGCTCCACCAGAACGAAAAGATTTAAGTCCTGATTGGTGGAAGTTAAATGAAGTGAAAATTTCAGGGAAACCAACAATGACAACAAATCTTAGCGATAACTTTATTGAAAAATATGAATTAACTCCAGAAGAAATCGCTATTCCTTCTAATCCTAATCTCATTCAGGGAATATATTTTCGTTAATTAAGAAGTAACAAGTCTTTTATATATAAGCGTTGAGCGTTTTTTGAATGAATGCACTGTTACCGCAAGAACGCAACATTGAAAAATAAGTTGTAGGCCGATCAAGTATAAATGCGACACTTGCGAAGTATAAATAAGATATGCAGATGCAGCGTTTACAACCAAACCAATTGGGACCGTAATATACATATCGACTTCGTGTTGTTTTTTTAAATGTTTATATAAAGCTTTTTCATCATTTGATGTATATTCTTTTTCTCTATTTTTGATGATGCGATAATCGACAATGTATAAAAAGAAAGCAACTATAAATAAAATTGTCATACCAACAAACCATTCGATTGGATTTGTAACTTGACTAAATACAATAACTTGCACTAGGCTTGCGAGAAAATAGAAAAGATTATGCGATAAATCAAGCGGCCAATCTATAAATGAGAGAGCATGAATAATTGCTTGTGACCAAAAAATAAAAATGACAAGAAATGCTGAAATAATATATGGCCAATACTCATACTGCAATGTCGTAATTGGAATTATTGAAGCAGTAGCTAAAGAAGATAATGCAACACCTTGAACAACTGAAATGA
>CAZTOA010000070.1:0-3259 GCA_964614975.1 uncultured Gammaproteobacteria bacterium
TTTCTACGCTTATTCATAAGCCAAAAGTGCTCTTTCTTGATGAGCCAACAATCGGACTTGATGTTGTTGCACAAAAGAATATTCGCGACTTTATCCAACAATATCAAAGCTTCTACAAAGCCACAATCCTATTAACAAGCCACTATATGGAAGACGTGCGCCGGCTCGCAGACAGAGTCATCATTATCGACCACGGCGCACTCCTATACGACGGCGATATTGAAAAACTTGTTAAAAAATACGCCAGAACAAAATCCATCGAAATTATTGTTGACGATATGCCAAACACCGCAGATCTTGAAAAGATCGGCTCCCTTGAATCGATTGAATTCCCGAAAATTCGCTTTAGAGCGGCCAGAAAAGATGTTCCTGAGCTCATTGCAAAGATCTCGAAAACAATTGGCTTTATCGATATAACCATCGAAGAAGAAAAAATCGAAGATATTATTCGAACAATTTTCGAAAAAAGCAGCGTCAAGGTATAATGAAATCACATGAAAAAAATTGCCCTAGTATTGTCTCTTATTCTCTTCTTCTGCATCGCAATTCTTCCTGTTCGTGCTGATGAGCTTGATGATGTAAACAACGAGTTATCAAAGCTTCAGAAAGAGCTAAGCGCATCACTTAATGCAACGAAGCCTCTCGAATCAGACTTAAATCGCATTCGTACACAACTTGCATCCCTTAAAAACAGACTTACAGTCGTAGAAAAAGATATTGCACAAAAAGAAATCCAGTTAACGAAGGCAGAGAAGGTTCTTGTGAAGCAAAAAGAGATTATTGATCAGCGTATTAACGCACATTATAGAAATATTAAAAAAACTGAGGCGAGTATTCTCGATTTGATCGTCGCAGATAATCTATCAACTTCCTTGCAGAATTTTTTCTATCAAAAAAAGGCGGCAGATAACGATAAACAATCCATTTTACGCACGGTTTTATACATCAAAAACATTGATGATATTAAAGAAAAATTAACATCAGAAAAAAGTCGGTTAAGTGAGGCAAGAAAAGAAATTGATAAGCAATCTGCGTTCTTATCAGACGAGGTTGGAAAAGCAAAAAAATACCAGTCAGAGCTTTCGGGAAAGATCGCTTCGCTGACGTCTAAACAGCAATCACTCATCGGTCAAAAACTTGCAAGTCTTGGCATTCCACGATCAGCAGGATCTTCTGGGGGAAGGTGTTCAAGCGATCTAACCAATGGCAAAAATCCAGGATTTTCGCCAGCTGTTGGATTCTTTACATATGGCGCTCCACATAGAAATGGCTTAAATCAGTATGGGGCTTACGCAAGGGCTAAAGCAGGGCAATCCGAAGACCAAATCCTTGCCGATTATTATCCTAATTTGTCATTAAAAAAAGATTATGACCAAAACGCCCAGGTTAATGTAGACGGACATGGCACGTTTACCATCGAAGATTATGTAAAACGAATTTGGGAAGTTCCAAATTCATGGGGGGACGATGGAGGTATGGCGGCTCTAAAAGCACAGGCTGTTGCAGCAAGAACGTACGCGTTAAATTCAATGAATCGAAATGGCCACATTTGTACCACAGAAGCTTGTCAGGTATTTAGACCTGAGCCTAAAGGAGGAAATTGGGACGCAGCAGTTGAGGCGACCAAGGGATGGGTTCTTATGGACGGGGGCAATCCTGGCTTTACACAATACGCCTCAACTCACGGAGGCTACATCTTAAATATTGGTAAATTTGATGGACCTGGTGGAAACCCAACAAGTTTTGCTGAACTTAATGAAAGAGCCTATGACAAGGCCTCGCCATGGTTTTATTGTAACTGGGGATCACGAAGTCAATATGGTGGCACTGCATGGCTTAAGCCTGAAGAAGTCGCAGACATTGCTAACGTGATTTTGCTCGCGAGATATTCTGATGTTGATAAAGAGCATTTATATCAACCCGATAAGTCAAATCCAGCTGGAAAAGAAACATGGGATGCAAATAAGGTTATTACAGAGCTCCGCGCAAGAGGTGGAAGCCCAGTCGGGGACGGTTCGAATGCATCCGTATCGGTAGATTTTGGCTCTGGGAAGACCAGTTCTATAAGTGTTGGCGGTACGTCATTCAGTGGAAGCGAATTCAAAGATTGGTTTAATTTACGCGCACCGGCTAACATCCAAATCGTCGGCCCGCTCTTCAATGTAGAAAGAAAATAGGATATACTGAAAAATATGCAGATGCGTAGGATTATTGTAGCTTCGTATTTTTGGCTTCTAATGCTCTTATCTTTTAGTACATTTGCACCTGTTTTTGCTCAGACTTTACCTACGGCTACGCCGTTTATTAAGCCGGCCACGCCAACCCCGGGGGTTGGCGTGCCATTACCTACAGAAGAAGCACATAAAAGTGTCGCAACGTGTGATGTCTGTGGCTTTTGTCAAGGCGTCGCGAAAGTTCCAGGGAGCTGGCAAGCCTGTGCTCGCTGCGTCTATCCAGGCGTCGCCAAAGCCGGAACCGATGCAGATCCAACTGCACTCGGTACACTGACAACAGCAGACGGTGTTATTCCTACACCTGACCCAAATCATTTCTATACTGGCTTCGGTTGCTTGTCGACACAGCCGGGAGAATTTACTGCTCAAATGTCGAGCTTTTTCTTTTCAATAATCGGTGGTATCGCATTCTTAGCCTTCATCTATGGAACGGCAGTTATCGCAACAGCACGCTCTGATGCCGGAAGATTAAATCAAGGTAGAAGGATATTAATAGGATCGATTGCTGGGCTACTTTTCGCTCTGATGTCAGTCTTCATCATCCAATTCCTCGCAAGAAGTCTCGGATTACCAGGAATACAATAACAGGACCAAAACCGACTCCTTGTCTCGTTTGATTTTATAGTGCACAAAAAAGGTACTTAATTTGACCCATTAGTATGGCCATAATTAAGGACCAAAAAGTAGCTCAAATAAAATTATTATGATTGAGGAGTTGTGAAGAGAGAATGGTGTGAGGCTGAATTAGCGAGAAAATCGCTTGATGAAGTATCCCGCGCTGAGTCCCATACCAGAAAGTACGAGAACAATAGTTGGTGTTCCTGTTGCAGGAATAGTACTAGGATTGTTTCCACCTTTGGTTGCTCCAATAATAGGGGTTACTGTGACACTGTCGTTTCGAATAGTGATCGTATTACTTCCATTATTAGAAATAGCTGGAGTAGGAGTACCGGTAGGGCGGAGGGACTTTGAGAAAAATACATTATCAAGAACACCACCTAAGATTGGCTTGCCATTTTTATCTT
>CAZTOA010000071.1:0-3171 GCA_964614975.1 uncultured Gammaproteobacteria bacterium
ATATAGCTTGCCTTCGCTGAAATAACACCCGAAAGCGTATCTTCAATCGTCCCCTCAATCATAATGGGACAACTCGCACAATGCATACCTTCTATCTTTAGTTCTATCGTCTTCATATTACTTAACAACATTAATAACACCTCTATACATTCCCATGCTACACATGAAGGGAATCTGACCTGGCTCGCTCGGAGCAGTAAATGTTACTTTTTCTTGTGTTCCGACTCCTACTACCTTTTGAATTTTTAGTTTTGGAATGGTAAAAGCCTGAATACATCCGCTCCCCGTCTTGTTTATTAAATTCAAAGTGACTTCTGAACCGGCCTTTATGGTAATGCTTTGTGGGATATATGCAGTAGGAGTAAATTCAATTGTTGCTTCCGAAACTAATTGGCTGGTACTTTGTTTTATAGTTGAGGTTTGTACTGATAAGTCACTTCCAGCTAAAGCCAAAACATTATTTAGGTTAAAAAGTGCTAAAACAATAAGGGTTATCGCAGCAATTGTCATAAAAGCCTTTTGCATTGAATTCCCGAGTTTTGTCGCAAAGTAACCAACAACAAAAAATAAAGGGGATGTTCCTAAGACAAAAGCAAACAATATACTCGCACCCAAGATGGGACTTGCCGAACCAATTGCCAAAGCCATCATTGCTTGCGTTGTGCCACAAGGAATAAAAACTGTAAATGCTCCCAATATTGCTGGAGCAAATATACTTCTACTTTTAGATTGATTCCTCACTAGCTTTGTAACAAAACGAGGAGGTTGGATTACAAAATATCTAAAAATCGGATGAATTTCTAAAATATTAAAAGCAGTTCCAAGCATGAAAATAACAACTACTGATTGCATTATTATCTGCATGGTGAGCGACAGCTGAAACAATGATCCGAACCAGCCCAGCATAAAACCAAAAATTGTATAAGCAACTAGTTTAGCTCCAAGAAAAGAAAGGATAGGTAATGCATTTTGATCTTCTTGTTGTGCTATGGTAGCAGCTAAAAGACCGCCTTGAACGGCAAGACAAGAAAGTCCTCCAGCTATTAATCCGGTTAAAAAAACTGCCCATAGACTAGTCATAAGTACGTGTTTAAGCTTATAATTTACATCTTTTTAATAATAACGAATTTGAAACTACCGAAAGTGATGACAGGCTCATTGCAATAGAGGCCAATACTGGATTAAGTAAATAACCATAAAATGGATATAAAACTCCCATTGCGACTGGAATAAGTAGAACATTGTATGCAAACGCCCAGAAAAGATTTTGCCTTATGGTTTGCATTGTTTTATGGGAGAGCTCAATAGCTTTAACAACCGATCGTACGTCATTACTAATAAGCATTATATCTGCTGCCTCAATGGCAATATCTGTACCTGTTCCCATGGCAATACCTACATTTGCTGCTGCCAGAGCAGGCGCATCGTTTATACCATCTCCAACCATAGCAACAACTTTACCTTCTTTCTGTAATCTCCTAATCTCTGCCTCTTTTTTGTCTGGTAAGACTTCAGCAAGAACATTTTTTATACCTACTTGCAGCGCGATTGCTTGGGCAGTACGGAGATTATCTCCTGTAATCATAAACGTCTCAATGTCTTTTTTATGTAAGGCATCGATGGCTTCTTTTGCAGTAGTTTTTATCACATCAGCCACACCTATCAATCCTATTACTTCCTTTTTGCGAGCAAGCAACATAACTGTTTTTCCTTCTGTTTCGAGCTGTTCAATTTTATTGAGCATGTCACTATAGACAATCTTTTCTTTATCCATAAGTCTTCGATTGCCCAAAAGAATTAATTCTTTGTCCACATTGCCTTGTACTCCATACCCAACAAGGGCTTTGAATTCTGCTACATTATGAGGTGTAATTTTTTTCTTTTCTGCTTCATTTAGGATAGCCTCGGCAAGCGAATGTTCTGAGCCCTTTTCTAGAGAAGAAGCTAACTGCAAAACCATTTTTACATCTGCCCTGCCAAAAGGAACGATATCTGTAACCTTTGGTTCACCAATAGTAAGTGTGCCTGTTTTATCAAATACTACACTTTGGATTTTGTTCGCTGTTTCTAAACTTTCAGCATCTTTAATGAGTATGCCATGCTCTGCAGCTTTTCCCGTGCCAACCATAATGGCGGTAGGTGTAGCTAAACCCATGGCACACGGGCATGCAATGATTAAAACTGAAATCATACTATAAAGACCGTACACTAGCCCATTACTTCCACCAAATATAAGCCAACCAAAAAGTGTTCCCACCGCAATAATCAGCACTGCCGGAACAAAGTATGAAGAAATTACATCGGCAAGACGCTGAATTGGTGCTTTAGATCCCTGTGCGTCTTCAACAAGTTTAATAATTTGTGACAGCATTGTATCTGAGCCAATTTTCGATGCCTGCAAAATAAAAGTCCCAGATTTGTTCATTGTTGCGCCAATGACATTTACGCCAACAGTTTTATCTACGGGCATGCTCTCTCCAGTGACCATTGACTCGTCAACGACAGACTCACCTTCTATAATTACGCCATCAACAGGAATCTTTTCTCCTGGTCGTACACGAATATGATCTCCAACAACAACTTCGTCAATTGATACATCAATTTCTTTACCCTCACGAATAACTCGAGCAGTTTTTGCTTGAAGTCCAATAAGCTTTTGAATCGCTGATGAAGTATGTGATTTTGCTCTTGCTTCTAAGTATTTTCCTAATGTAATGAGACCTATTACTACTACTGTAATTTCGTAATAGGTATGCTCTGTATCAATATATTTTTGAAGTTGAAGCTCAAAAGCGGTTAGTATAAAACTATAAACATAGGCAACCAATGTACCAATACCCACAAGGGTATCCATATCTGCTCTCTTAAATTTTATGAATCTTGCAATACCAGCTAAATATGGCCTTCCGACAACAAACATCATGTACGTTGCCAACAACGGCATGAGATGATGAAAGAATTCCTTTATTGTCATATTTATGGGAATGAACAGCTCAACAGCCATTATCAATACGCTAATAGCGATTAAAATTAAGGATATTGTCGTATGCTCTCTTAAGGTTGCTTCCTCCATTTCTTTATGATCATGTCCGGACATTTCCATTTTTAATGGAATCAACTCATATCCCGTTTTGAGAACCGATTCTTTAAGCTGAGATTCATGTACATTTT
>CAZTOA010000072.1:0-2015 GCA_964614975.1 uncultured Gammaproteobacteria bacterium
GAGGTTGGGCCTTTGGACCAAGATATCTTATTCCTACAATGGCAATCGGATCAAGTTTTATAGGTTTTTGGCTCTATAGAAATGCCCATCCTATTTTTTCTCGCCTCCTTGCATATACATTGTTTCTAATATCTTCAGGCATTGCTCTCTTGGGTGCTCTTACAACAAACCAGATTCCTCCTAAGGTAGAAGCAGACTTTTATGGGGCACAATACAACTTCTTCTTGAGCTTTTATCAGATTCTTAAAGGAGAATCGAGTAGCTTTGCATATAATAATTTCTTCGGCAATGAGATTAGTCTTATGAATTTTTATATGGTAATCTTTTTATCTCTCGCATTTATTACAGCTATCATTATTTTTTTAATGCCATTTGAATCTCATGAAAATTAATTTATCTTTTTCATCATCGCAACTACAAAAAATTAAGCATCGCTTTTTACGTGCAATTGATCCAATCTCTATTGGCTTAATAGTAGCATTGATCGCAATAGTAGCGACCATATATTCATTTAGCCATGATTACATAATTCTTTATGGTGATGCAGAATCACATTTGAATATTGCAAAAAGAGTCATACATAGTATTACTCCAGGTGTAGCGCAGCTTGGAGGAATTTGGCTTCCTATTCCACATTTACTTCTTATACCATTTGTCGCAATAAATTCGCTCTGGCGAACAGGTTTGGCTGGCTCGATTGTATCGGGAATTGCATGTACTGTTTCTGCCGTATATCTCTATAAGACAATATACCTTTTAACTAAAAACAAACTGGCCGGTTTTATCGCAGCTCTTGTATTTATTATGAATCCAAATATTTTATATCTTCAGTCAACTCCTATGACCGAGATGACACTTATTATGTTTTTCGTTCTTTCTTCATACTATTTTATTAAGTATCTTTTAAATGATACTGATCTTTTATCTCTCATAATGGCAGCAGCTTTTACTTTTTTTGCTTCTCTCTCAAGATATGATGGATGGTTTCTTGCACTCTTCCAAGCACTTGCAATTGCTCTTTTATACATTCGAAAGAAAAACAAATGGCGTGAAATGGAGGGTAAGCTCATTATGTTCTGTACCCTTGCATTCTTCGGCGTTGCCCTCTGGATGCTATGGGATCAACTTATTTTAGGCAACGCATTTTACTTTACCAATAGCCAATTTTCAGCAAAAACCCAACAGCAAAATTGGCTTGCACGTGGCGAACTTCCGGGTTACCACAATCTACCAATTTCAATCGCATATTACTTTGTAACTATGATGAGTAATGCGGGTGTTTTTGTTCTCCTCGCTTCGCTCGGAGGTTTATTTATATATCTTCGAGAATCCAAAGAGCCGAGAAGACTTCTTATAACAATGGTCTTGGCTGTGCCAATTATTTTCAATATTGTCACTCTTTACCTTGGTCAATCTGTTATTTTTATTCCACATTTAACTCCAGTTGATTTTGAATGGCGCCTTTTTAATGTTCGATATGGTGCAATGGCTGTTCCGCTTGTTGCGTTTTTCTTTAGCTATCTCTTTTACAAACTTCCACAAAAGGGAAGACTTGTGCTTATTTTTTTGCTTGTTGCACAGCTTGGACTTTACATAGTCGGCTACTCGAAAGTTATTTCGCTTGCTGACGGCGTTGAAGGACTCTCCCATGCTAAGCGACCAGATGCAGAACAATGGATACAGAAAAACTACGATTATGGCCTTGTTCTCCTTGATGATTATGCTCGTACCGTTAGCATTGTTAGAAGCGGCATTCCAATGCAAAACACCATTTATATTGGAAACAAACCATACTGGGAAGAGTCATTGTATAACCCCGAAAAATATGCTCGTTGGGTTATCATGCAGAAAAACGATGCCGTCTGGACAGCTCTCAATGTAAAACCAGATACCCAAGGTCAACTGTATAAATACTTTGAGAAAGCGTATACTTCGGAGGACATACTAATTTTCAGAAGAAATAATGTTAAGGCCGAGTAAATTTTTAACCGTACTACTTCTAACATCTATTGTTT
>CAZTOA010000072.1:2025-3151 GCA_964614975.1 uncultured Gammaproteobacteria bacterium
AACGCACAGGAAACTTTTTTTAAGATTCAAGCCATCGATACGATGAAAATTTCTCGAGACGTCGCTCGTGAAAAAAAGAACGATGCTGACTTTACCAACTACATCGATCGCGTCACAAAGCAAATCGCCGAAACCGGTGCGACACACATTTCTATTGCAACACCATATGACGATGAATTTATTCCATTTTTAAGAAAATGGGTAATTGCTGCCAGAAAACATAATCTTAATGTTTGGTTTCGTGGAAACTTTTCTGGCTGGGAAGAATGGTTTGACTATGATCGCATTACGAGAGAAGACCATCTAAAAAAGACTGAGACATTTATTCTTAGTAATCCGCAATTATTTGAAGACGGAGATCTTTTTAGTTCTTGTCCTGAATGTGAAAACGGAGGACCTGGAGACCCGAGAAGTACTGGAGATACCGAGGGTTTTCGCAGATTTATTATTGATGAATATTCGCTCGCAAATTCGTCATTCCAGAAAATAAATAAAAAAGTGCAGAGCAACCTTTTCTCAATGAATGGAGATGTCGCTCTGCTCATTATGAATAAAGAGACAACTACAGCACTCGATGGCGTCGTCGTTATTGATCATTATGTAAAGACGCCTAAAAAAACAATTGAGGACATAAATACTCTCGCCGAACAAAGTGGGGGCAAGGTCATATTGGGAGAATTTGGAGTACCAATTCCTGATATCCATGGAGAAATGACCGAAGATGAACAAGCCGATTGGATAAATGATCTTTTTAAACAACTAATCAAAAATCCGCATGTTGATGGTCTTAACTATTGGACAAGCCACGGAAGTTCAACAGAACTATGGTACGCGGACCATACCCCAAAAAAAGTTGTTGCAACACTCGCCCAATATTACAGCCCACATTATATGAAAGCAGTAGTTATTGATAAATTTGGAAATCCACTATCAGGAGTTTCGGTTGCCTCTGGTGAATTCCACACAGAGACGAATGATAAGGGGGAATTCACACTCTTATATATAGACAATCTTGAAAAACCCGTAGTTATTAACAATAAAGGATATGAAAAACAGAAGTTAACTGCAAAAACAAAACAAGAAATACTTCAATAAATTACAATCGAAAAAAAGAATCCATAATAAT
>CAZTOA010000073.1:0-3138 GCA_964614975.1 uncultured Gammaproteobacteria bacterium
GTTGTACAAAATATTGCTGTGAGGGAGGGTTCCTCTATTGGTAGGGGTGCAGTTCTTATGCGATTGGCCTCAAACTATCAGGGAGGAAATGCCTTTAGTGTACAAAGACAACTGGCTGCGGTTCAATATCAGCATGCTTTAGATACTTTTGAAGCCCAAAAGGACATTATTGCAAAACAAAAAGAAAGTGCTCAAAAAATAGACAACCAATCTGTTGATTTGCGCAAGATTACCCAAGATTCTATTTCTGAAACAAAGAATTTAATTTCATTAAATAGTTCGATTATTTCAAAGCTCGACTCAAATTTAAGTGTTTTAGAAATTGATCCGATAACAAATGCTGATACCATTCTCGCAACAAAGCAGATAAAAAGTCAGTTCTTATCAGCACAAAACCAAATAAACAGCTCTTTACGACAATCCGAATATCAGTCTTCAGATGACAATGAGCCAGCTCAGCTATCTCAACTCCAAAGAGAAATTACGCTTAAACAGCTCGACCTTCAAGAAAAAATGTTGACAGTGCAGAAGGAAGCAAGTCGATTACAAGTTACGTTAGCACGTATAAGTGAGGGCATGATGACTCCGGCAGCTCCTTTTAGTGGTATTGTACAACGAGTTTTTGTAAAAGTAGGTCAAGTAGTAAATCCTGGTACTCCCCTTGCTATTGTTTCACAAACAAAGGATGATCCTATTACTATAGTCGCTTATGTGAGTCGCGATATTGCACAGAAGATATCTACTTCTGAACCTGCTGAAATTGCTATTCGTGATGAAAAAATATCACTTGTTCCACATTTTGTTTCTCAAGATGCTGTCGACAACGGATTGTACGCAGTCTATTTTGTCTTGCCAGACAGCTATCTCTCAAAGGTAACCGATAATGATCACGTTTCCATAAGGTTAACTTTAGTTGCTGATACTGCAGTGACCGTCATTCCATATGTTCCTATAGATGCAGTCCATCAAACTGCTAATTCTGCCTTCGTCTTTATAGAGAAAGATGGAAAAGCAACTGCTCATAAGGTTATATTGGGTGACGTGTTTGGATCGCTTATTCAAGTAAGTGGCTTAACAAGTAATGACGCAATTATTTTAGATAGAACCGTCACAGAAGGAACGCTGGTTACTGTCTCCCCTAAATAATCCATGGCTATAAAGAAAAAAATAGTTGAGTCAGTTTCATATTTGAATTCGCTTACATTTGATGTGAAGCTCTTTTCAACTTTTCAAGCAAAATACATTGCTCAAGTTCGCTTTGTGATATTGTTAATTCTTTCTATTAGTTTGTTAGGGATCGTAAGTTTTTTGCAACTTCCTCGTCGACTTAACCCTGAAATAAAGATTCCAATAGTAACTATTGTTACAGCTCTTCCGGGTGGTACTCCCGACGATATCGAATCACTTATTACAATTCCACTCGAGGATAAACTTAATAATATAAAAGGAAAGGATACGCTTACCTCGGTCTCATCAGAAAATGTCTCTGCTATTTCGCTTCTTTTTACTTCTGATACTGATCCAGACAAAGCGCGAAATGATGTCGACAAAGCCGTTGCATCAGTTCAAGATCTTCCTGATGATGCAACAACTCCATCTGTAAGTATTGTGGACTTTGATGATCAGCCTTTTTGGAGCTTTGTTATATATACCGATAACGATGATGCTTCACTCATGCGATTTGGAAAGCGATTGGAAAAAGCGATAGACGATGTGCCTAAAGTTGGCAAAGTAATATCTGCCGGATATGAAAAAGAATATATTCAAGTCTTATTTAATCCCGAGAAACTCTCTGAATATGATTTAGACCCCTTTAATCTCTCGCAAGCTATTAAGTCACAGACTCATTCCTATCCAGCCGGTTCAGTAAAGACAGACACGTCATCATATGCTCTTGCGATTGATGCACAAATCCAATCTGTAGATGACATTCGGGCTTTGCGCATAAATAGTGCGAACCATTCAGTAAAGCTGGGCGACATTGCTACGGTTGCCTTACAATCACGAAAGAATGAGCCGCTTAGTCTGTTTGCAGATCATACCCAAAAACCTTCGCGATCAATTTCATTTTTTGTATATAAGACATCCAGCGCAAATATTGATGCAGCCGCGGCAGATACAAAAGTAGTTGTCGATCGATTACTAGAACAAGAAGATAACCGGTTCAAACTTAAAACGACTATGAATACGGCTGATGATATCGCAAAACAGTTTGCGGATCTTTTTGGTGAATTTCGTTCGACTCTTCTATTAGTTTTTGGACTCCTGTTCGTATTCTTGGGTCTTCGCCAGGCAATCATTGCTTCCTTGACTATTCCTCTTACATTTCTTTCTGCTTTTACGATTATTCATGCAATGGGATTGAGTCTTAATTTTTTAACGATGTTTGCATTATTACTTTCGCTTGGTCTACTTATTGATGACACTATTGTGGTCGTTGCTGCAATGACTCGATACTATAAAACTGGTAAATTTACTGCGTATGAATCTGCAATTCTTGTGTGGAAAGATTTTATTATCCCGCTATGGTCTACAACAATTACAACAATATGGGCCTTCGTACCCCTCCTTTTAGCAACGGGAATTATTGGCGAATTTATTAAACCAATCC
This sequence comes from uncultured Gammaproteobacteria bacterium, assembly GCA_964614975.1. Taxonomy (GTDB): domain Bacteria; phylum Patescibacteriota; class Microgenomatia; order UBA1406; family HO2-37-13b; genus OLB23. Next base: position 2,612 of record CAZTOA010000073.1, read on the forward strand.
CTATCGTAGTAACGGCGACGATGCTCTCCTCAACATCAATCGCAACGTTTATTACGATCCCGCTCATGATGGTATTTCTTGATCTTAAGATTCCAGAACGAGTAGTTCTTCTGGCACGCTACCTTATTATTGCCACCATGATTGTGGTTTCTGGGCTTCTACTTCCAAAAACTCAAGTATTTATTTTTACTTACGTTGCGGCTTTGGGCGTATTCTACTTCGGCTTTTTGAGTAGAAACATAATTAAGGCCTGGGTAACTTCACATTCAAGAAAACAACAGAAGTTTCTTAAACCAATCTCACGTAGTATGCAGAAGTATTCTGAGGCAGGTATTATCCAATTAGAACCGATTGCGCAAAAATATATGACACTTATTCGCTCAATCTTACGGTCGCGCGCCAAAAGAATTCAAACATTACTTGCTATTCTTGCCTTTGTTCTAGTGGCGTATATGCTCGTCATGCTTGGTCTTGTTAAGACAGAGTTTTTCCCAAAGACTGATGAGAACTTATTATATGTGTCTTTA
>CAZTOA010000074.1:0-3127 GCA_964614975.1 uncultured Gammaproteobacteria bacterium
TGACAATCATTTCTTGAAAAGTATTCGCACCAAGATCATGCGATGGCTCAATAGGGAAAGAAGAATGAATATGGAACTCGCCCTTTATATCTTTTAGTTCGACCAAGTCGGGTAATTTTTTATCAGCTGCACGTCGCACTTCGTCTGTGCCCTCACGAAGTTCGGGCACTATATAAGGAAGTTTTAAATACGCATAAAAATCCTCTTCTTTTTCTATAAAAACCGTCTCCCCTGTCTTTACATTTTTAATACCAAATTCATTTAACGACAATCCTTTTTTAAGCGCAAATTCTCTAAGTTTTATATTATGCGCTTTACTACCTGTAAAATACTGCAACATAGCTCCATATTGCTTTCGATCAACAATACGTAAATCAATGCGTTTTCCATTCTTAGTAATAATCGCTGCCTTATTGACTCCGTGGGCTTCGATAGTTTGCGTTTGTGGATAACTTACAAAATGAGCAAGAATTTTCTCGTACGTATTCTCCTTTGCAATAACTGCTAAGTCTATATCGCCAACGGTTGAAACCATTCTTCTCATTGAGCCCAATGCTTCGATTTGTTCAACTTCATCCTGCTCCATCATAAAACTAATGATGTCTTGTGCTAGTGAATAGCCCTCAGGCAAGCCCATACGCTCCTCTTTATCCTGGCGGCCTATATGAGTATCAATTGCTTTGACAATGTCAGCTTCTGATTTCTCACCAAAGCCTTCTAGCACCGAAATTTTATGATCAGCTGCTAGTTTTTTTACATCTTCGAAAACACTTTTTATATCCGTAAGATTAAATTCCTTCGCGATGCGGTAAGCTTTTTTTGGGCCAATTCCAGGCGCTCGCATCAATTCATATACGGGAGCAGGAATACTTTGGAGCTGCTTTTCTAAATACGATCCTTCGCGCTTTGTAAAATACTCGTTTAAATGTTGACTTATTGTCGGACCAATGCCAGCTGTTTCTGCAATTCCCTTAACACCATTATTTTCCCAAATATCATAGACCTCCTGATTTAAAAGCTCTACGGCATCGGCAGCCTTTTCATACGCGATAATTCGGAAGCGATTTGCGCCTGTTAATAGATATGCTGCTGAAACAGAACGAAGTAAATGTGCAAGATCCTTATTGTTTATATGCATATCTACAACATTATAGCTTCTTTTTGAACCTATCGAGAGGATCTTTCTTATAGAGGTAGAATAAAATCAGCATCAGGAATGCCGCTATTAAGACTAAGGCACTTGTCAGCGCCGCACCATCAAATGCATGCCTGTATATTAAGTACAAATCATTAGTCGTCATAGTGATTTAGTGAAACTGATAAAAACAAAAAAAGTGTTCCTAACATTATAGCTAAAATTATATCTGACAATGCTACTTTGCCCGTCGCATTCAAGAATAGAACTCCATACCACGCAGATGAAATATTAACAGAAACATCACTTAACTTAGTTCGTAATACGCTCATATGCAAGATATTACTATGTGATTATCACATTTACTATTAAGAAGAAGGGAGTAGCGTTTTGTGACTATTTTTGATATAGTACTACATTACTGGGATTGTAGCTCAGTGGTTAGAGCGCTGCCCTGTCAAGGCAGAGGTCGCCGGTTCGAGCCCGGTCAGTCCCGCATTCAAAACTTTTTGTATAGATTGCTTCAATCTCCGTAATTGTTTATAATGTCGTTCCCGATACAGAAGCCTAAAGCCTGGCTTAAAACTGTTAGGGAAACATCGATACCAAACCCGGGAGAGGGTTAATCAGATCTAGGAGAGCCCAATGGCCAAACACAAGAAGGACGGCCAAAAGACCGTCCAAAAGCCTCGATCGCCATGCCCATGCAAGCAAGGAAAGTGGGAACCGATCTTCGGCAGTGGTTTAAAAGTTGTAGGCTACAAGTGTAGCTACTGCGGCAAGAAGTCCTAATCGTTTCGTCATCCTCCCTCTCCCGGGTGACGACCCCACTAAATTCATACCTAGTGTGAACCCATTTTTATCACTTTTGTATAGTAATGATATATTGCATTCGCCTCACAGCTATGTATAATGGCTGTAGTTTTACGGACGTGAAAGGAGGTGAACATATATGGCACAAACACAAAATTCAGAAGCCTATAGAGAAGAATTAATGAACAAAATTAAAGAAAACTACCTTTCGGTAGCTCTAGGATTTCTCGTATTCCTCGTCGCAGTAACCCTTATCTATCGCTCTACAAGCACTCGCCAAAAGACAAAACTCGAGCAAGAACAAGCACAAGAACAAATGGATCAAAAGAAAAATGTTCACGTTGTGAAACCTGGCGAATCCGTTTCAAGTATAGCGCGTGATGTATTGGGTTCGACGGATTATGCAGACGAAATCGTAGCTGCAAATTCATTAAAGAATCCAGAAGTTATTGAAGTAGGACAAGAGCTTACTCTTCCTGAGGTTGGTAATGCAGAAGCAATGACTGATGCAAAAGCAACTGAACCAACCACTGCTGTCACAGCAAAAGTTGAAGAAAAGATGGAAGGTAAAGTAGAGCCCAAAGCAGCAACGACAGGTGGAAAGATTGAAGGAACATCTTATGTAGTTCAAAAAGGAGATACACTTATGACGATCGCTGAGCGTGCATATGGCAACAAAGCCTTGTACACTCGCATCATGAGTGCAAATGGTTTAAGAAATCCTAATAGAATTGAAGTCGGCATGACTTTAAAACTATCAAGATAAAGAAATTATGAACGCATACGGCAGGGCTGGTGTATAATGCATATGCTGCCGTATGCGGGCGTAGTTGAGTGGTACAATGTCTCCTTCCCAAGGAGAAGCCGGGGGTCCGATTCCCCTCGCCCGCTCAGACTTCTTAGAAGAATAATCTAATTACTGCTATCTCTACATAAGGAATAACAGTGCCCCAAAAGAGCTGTTGAGGAGTATGTTTATTAAGTTTGAGACGTGACCAAGCAACAAGCGGCAACAACGCATATAACCAGACATAATGCCAACCGGTTGCCATGTTAATAAACGTTATTCCAATAACATTTATAGACATGTGCAAACTTATTTTCCAATAAAAAGTAATTATGTATATTGTCGTATACGCTATTGTGATAATAAGAAGCTTTTCTACAAATTCGGGAGTT
>CAZTOA010000075.1:0-759 GCA_964614975.1 uncultured Gammaproteobacteria bacterium
TTTGCTTTTGTTTTCTCATACTGATTCTTTGAGAGTTCTTCCTCAATCTTTTGTTTCTCTTCAAGTTCTTTATCAAGCGGGAAGTCTTTGCCAAAGAATTCTGTTATTGTTTGTACTTTCCAAGTTTGTTGATTTGCTTGCTTAGACCAAATCTTTTCTCCGACGACAATAATTTCGCTTCCATCAGGATTAAAGGCATGAATATCCCAGTAGTTTGTTGGGAGTACCGCTACGGCTTCTTCTGTTTTCTTTTCTTCTTTTTTCTCAACAGGTTTTTCTTCAACCTTTGATCCATCAGACTTGTTTTCATCAAGCTTTTGGGCTTGTGGTTGGTCTTTCTTTATATCGGTTCCCTCTGTTTTTGCTGGTTGAGCCGCTTCCATCGTCTGGCCTTCAAAGTAGTCTTTCAATGTGCCGGTTTCCCAATTAGTCTCGCCGTCTTTTCTCTTCCAGAATCTATCTCTAAAGGTGACGACTTCGAGCTCTTGTGGTGAAAAGGCCTGTGTCTTTAGTTTTGCTGTTGGAAGCTGCTCCTCTGGAGCATCAGGTAGTGCATTTATGACAACACCATCTTTGAAATAGTCGATTAGTGAAAGCGACTTCCATACTTTTGCTGTTGTCGCAGTGCGCTGGAACATTTGGCCTCCGTTAGTAATCATTTCGACACCCTTTGCAGACATTGCATGTGTATCGAATTCTTTACCTGGGAAATCTGGGGCTGCTTCTGCTGGTTTGCCATCTGCTTGTGGTTCTGTTTCA
>CAZTOA010000075.1:769-3083 GCA_964614975.1 uncultured Gammaproteobacteria bacterium
ATGACGGCTTCCATGGTTCATTAGCTGATTCGCGTTCAAACACCTTACCCATGATTGTCATTACTTGACGACCTCGTGGAGAGAAGGTGTACGTAGATAGTACCGTTGGTTCTTCAATATCAACTGGGCCGCTAGAGAGAATGTCGTCTTGAATCATCTTTGTACCAATGTTGTAGGTACAAATCACGACTGTGTTTTTGACTGAAATGACATGACCCTTATTATCAGTAAGGCGACCATCGTCGAGAATTTGCAGCAAGATATTAAAAATATCAGGATGCGCTTTTTCAACCTCGTCGAAAAGTACGACCGAATAAGGCTTTCGGCGAACAGCTTCAGTTAGTTTTCCACCTTCTTCATAGCCGATGTATCCCGGAGGGGCTCCTAAGAGCTTGGCAACTTCGTGTTTCTCCATGAATTCAGTCATGTCGAAGCGAATCATTGCTTCTTCTTGTCCGAAGAGTACTTCTGCAAGTGTCTTTGAAAGTTCAGTTTTACCTACACCGGTAGGTCCAAGGAATACGAAACTTCCAATTGGGCGATTATTCGATTTTAGGCCAGCTCTACCACGTCGCACTGCTTCGGCAACTGGGGTAACGGCATTTTCTTGATTGATTAATCGCTCATGAATAATGTCTTCGAGTTTAGTTAATTTTTCTGTTTCAGATTCGCTGATGCGAGTTATTGGAATGCCGGTCCAGCGAGCAATAATATCTTTGATTGACTGTTCGCTTACGCTTGTTGTTGTCTGTGACTTCTTTTGATTGTAGTCTTCTTGTTTAATTTTAAGATCGGCACTTAAGTCATCAAGCTTCGGTCGCATTATGCTTGCGCGAACGCGATCACCTTTCTTTTCAATCTCACCTAGTTCTTGTTGAAGCTGTTTCTGGCGATCTTCAATAGAACGAATTTCTTCTGGTAAAGAAATTAATGGCAGACGGACTGCTGCTGCTGCCTCATCAATAAGATCGATTGCTTTATCTGGTAAGAAGCGGTCTCCAATATAGCGTTTTGAAAGTTTGACCGCTGATTCAATTGAAGCATCTGGAATTTTAACTCGGTGGAAAGCCTCATACTTATCGCGAAGGGCTTTCACCATTTTAACCGCTTGTTCCTCAGTTGGTTCTGGGACAAGAACCGGCTGGAATCGTCTTTCCAGAGCAGGATCTTTTTCAACATATTTTCTGTATTCAGTTAATGTCGTTGCACCAATAAGTTGTAGCTCACCACGGGCAAGCGCAGGCTTTAAGAAATTCGATGCATCAAGCGCACCTTCGCCTCCGGCTCCTGCACCTACTAAATTATGAATTTCATCTACAAATAAAATGACCTGTCCTTTTGAATTAGTAATTTCTTCAATTATTTTCTTCATTCTTTCTTCAAACTCACCACGATGTGAAGCACCCGCAATAATACTCATGAGATCAAGCTGAAGAATTCGCTTTCCAACCAATGATTCTGGCACTTCTTTTTTCACAATTTTTTGTGCCAGACCTTCTACAATAGCAGTCTTTCCTACACCAGCCTCACCAACGAGCGCTGGGTTATTTTTTGTGCGGCGAGAGAGGATGTGAATCGCTCGCTCAATAACTTCGGAGCGCTCCACAACAGGGTCGAGCTGACCTTGTTCAGCTTTAAGTGTTAGATCGTTTGTGTATTGTTCTAACATGCTGCGACCAGTATCTTTTCCAGCTGAACCGTCTTTTCCTTCTAAACCTTCTTTCTTGCCTGTGACTTGTTTATTAATATCTTCTTTTTTAAGGCCAAGTTTTGCGAGTGTTCTTGCTCCAACGCCTTCTCCTTCTTCATAAAGTGCGAGAAGAATATGTTCAGGTGAAATAAATTCATAGCCAAGTTTTCGTGCGGTGACTAGAGCGTTTTCAAGAATTCGCTTTACTCGTGGCGAAGGTAATGGTGTTTTTTCTGATGTACCTTTTTGATAAAGCTTGTCGAGTTCTTGATCAATAATTTGAGGTTGAATTTTCTTTTCAGTAAAAAGTTTATAGATCTCAGGGTCAGCAAGTAAACCATGTAGTACATGCTCAGAGTCGACAAATTCGCCCTTTAATTCTTTAGCTTTTTGCTGCGCTGCCATAAAGACTCGATTTGAACGCTGGGTAAGATGCGTCATAAGATCGAGTTCAGTTCTTTTTTGTGTATCAATGTTTGAGTCCAATGGTTTTTCTTCTGCGTCTTTTGGTGCATTCGGGTCAGCTACTGCAGTTTGATCAGCTGGCATTGCTTTGTCATCAGGAGCTTTAGGTGTGTCTGCTTGCGGAACAGCTGGGGCTTGAGTTGCTGGATCAACAACGGT
>CAZTOA010000076.1:0-3067 GCA_964614975.1 uncultured Gammaproteobacteria bacterium
CTGTTTTTATATATAGTGAAAAATACCGGCATTGCTATCCAGACAATAATCGAAGAAGTAAAAAATAGTTTTGAAAAGCCCTTTGTTTTTTTAGCTAAAAATACTGTGGCAGCTGTAACCACGAGGTAAATTATTATAGAAGCAGGTATCGATTTTACATAAGTTATTGGCTCGAGGAAGTTTGTCCATACTTCTACCCAGTTTGTATATGTAGCTCCATAATAGATTTCTCTTTTTAAGAAAAAGAAATTAACAAAGAGTTTCGAATTTAAGAAACCATGGCGAAGATCAAATATTGCCAGTGGCAATAACGGTACAAGCATTGCTCCTAAAAGGAGCAATCCCTTTTTTACATTTGCGACTGATCGTGCAGGTTTTAGCAATAGGAGAAATAAGAAAACCTGCAGCATGACAAAGATATATTGAAAATGCATGCCCAAACTAAAAGTCATGAAAGCACCAAGAATTAAAAGATGCTTAACCGAAGGATTCTCTTTTATTTTTGCTAATAGATACCATGTTCCCAATATACATAGGGGGAGTATGACGGGGTTCCATGAAATAACATCATAACGACTGAGCAAAAAGTTTACTGTCCAGAACAACATAAATAAGACTGCTGATTTATATGTAAAGAGTTTATTTAAGATCCACAACCCTCCAAAGAAAAATGCAATGTTATATGCGCCTAAGAAAAGTAGCATACCGTAAGGATGTAGGTTGGCCATAAGATAGAAAGGCGCAAGAATGTAAATAAAGTATGGTGGTAAGAAGAAGCCGTTTGGGCCGACAACGCGAGGCCCAATTAATGTTGGTTTAAAGTTTTTGAAAAGATCATAAATTTGCCATGCATCTCTCTCTTGGTCCCAATCAAACATAATACGATGGTGAAGGTTGTAGAAGCGAAACACAGCGAAGAGTATAAAAATAATAGACAATGACAGAATCATTGCCATTCTATTACTTATGCGCATCACTTATTCTAACACAGATATTTTGTTAGCTATGCTATAGTGAATATATCCTATGGATCAAAAGAATTACACGCCAGTATCGACAGCTTCGAGTTTAGATAATTACGAAAACATTACTGTCGAAATTAAGAAGCTCGAAGATGAACTACATAAAGCAGATTTGCCCCATGAGCTATGGGAAAAGGCAAATATGCAGCTCCAAAGAATTAATTTGACGCTTCGATATGGCGGAAATATTAATCAGCTTGATATGTTGGTTAAATATGTTGATTGGATTACGAATCTTCCATGGTCAAAGAGGTCAGCGGACTCACTTGATATTGAAGCCGCAAAGAGAATAATGAATGAAAACCATTTTGGCTTAGACAAAATTAAAGGAAGGTTACTCGAATATATTTCGGTCTTGCTCTTGCAACAGCAAAAAAAGGAATTGGGACATTTTCATGCACCCGTTCTTTTCTTTGTAGGTCTTGCTGGAACGGGTAAAACAACGTTTGCGCGCTCAATTGCAGAGGCGCTCGGCAGACAATTCGCGCGCATTCCTTTTGGAGGTTTGTCGTCTGCTTTGGATCTTCGCGGATTATCAAAAGTTCAGCCGGAGGCTGAACCGGGGCAGATATTAAAGGCGATGAGGCGTGTTGGAACGAAAAACCCAGTTATTCTTCTCGACGAACTTGATCGTATTGCTCCATCAGCCCAAGGAGAGATAATGGGAGTTTTATTGGAACTCCTTGATCCTGAGCAAAACGCACACTTTATTGATCACTATGTTGATTTCCCTTTTGATCTTTCTGAAGTAATCTTTGTGGCTACGGCTAATAATACAAGAAGCATCTCGACCGCCGTACTAGATCGTTTGGAAATTATCCAAATGCCTTCCTATACTGATGAGGAAAAAATTCATATTGCTTCTAACTATATTTTGCCTCGATTATTAAAAGACAGTGCGATGACTCCAGATGCAATTCAAGTTGATGAAGAAGTATGGAAGCATATTGCGCGACTTTCAGGCTATGATCCTGGAATTCGTAGTGTTGAACGTCGAGTTGAGGCTCTTGTGCGGAATGCTGCGTTTAGAACGGTAACCGGCAAAGGGCAGAAATTTGTTATTACTACGGCGAATGCTAAGGAGTTTGTTGAAGAATAGACTTGTAATCGGTCAAAAATAGCCTATAATATTTCCTCATGGAAGGATTTAGAGCAATAGGTCAGCATGAACGAACTCCACTCAAAAGAATCAATAATGCCTTGAGAATACTTCTCGCTACTACTGCGTTGAGTTTATCTCTACAAGGAAATGAAGCCTGCGCTCAAAATTCGATTGACGTACCTGCTCCTCAGCCATGTAAAACTGTTATGTTTCAATTTCCGCATGAGTCCCACCTGCCTACAGAGGGCTACATTTCAGACGGAGCGATTGCTGCAGAAATGGAAATTGTCGCTGATTCAGCCGAGGCTTTTGCCGAAGGCCTTGATCCAGATCTAGATTTTCTCCCCCTTACTACGGCACCTATTGGATTTGCCGATGTATGTGAGATGCCTGTAGATATAATGGAGCTTTCAGCTCATGGTGCAACAAATATTCAGGATGTGCCTGAATATAAGCTTGCCGACTTAGAAACAACACAGGACGAATGGTCGTATCCTGATGAAGATGTGATGAGGATTATGCGACCTGAAGAGACGTGGACTAGGGGTGCTACAGGCGCTCGGGCAAATCTTGGCGTTGTTGTTATCGATACTGGAGTTCAGACGGATCATCCTCGGCTAGCTGGCCACATATCATCAGTTCAGAAATGTTTTTCAGAAGTAAAAGAAGGTTTCGCATCAACATGTCCAAACGGAAAAGAAGAAGATGATTCGGCGCACATAAATGACCAACTTGCGTCTCACGGCACTTTTATGGCGGGTTTTGTTACAACCGTATCGCAAGGTGAGGTAATCCCTGTACAGGTAACGACAGCAGAACTCGGTGCAAGTGGCGAAATAGTTCAATATCATTTGAGCGGGTCGAATATTGCTCGTGCATATGATTGGGTTATCTCATCAAATGATCGCATTGCTGCAGTTAATGCTAGTTTCGGTCATGGGGA
>CAZTOA010000077.1:0-3057 GCA_964614975.1 uncultured Gammaproteobacteria bacterium
AAGATCTTAGAGAACCAGAGCAGAAAGCTCACCAAGCACTAATGCAGTTAGCATCAGATGGCGATGTCGATTTTTCTGAAGTCGATTTTCAGGAATTGCTTAATATTCTAGTAAAGATTAAAAAGGAACTTCAAGGAATGCCAAATGTAGATGCATCATCATTTAGTGATGCTATGGGAGCTATCTATCGACGATCCTACTTTCTTGATAGTGGAAAGAAATCTCGCGAAGCATACGAAGAATTAGCAAGAGCAACCCTACAATTCAAAAGTAAAGATCAAGATTCGGAAGCATTCTCAGAACTTTCATATGAAGATAGAGTTGTGATGCATGAAAGAACTCACTTGATTGATGTGCAAGCAAATGCAGGAAGGCTTATCGATTGTTTGAGAAGATATGATGTCTTATGTTTACAAAAAAAAGAAGAAGATGCACTACCATCCGAAATGCTTACAGTTAGACGTTTAAGAGGTCTTATTCATGATGCACTTGAAGCGCGTGCGTATGTTGCTGAATGTACTGGCACTATGGTTCGTGGAAATCCAGATAATGACAAAAGATATTCGCATACAGCATTGAGCCAAAGATTGTTGAGCTTGGTTTATTCAACATTGTATTATCCTGAAGCACATTTTAATAAGAGCTTTATTCGCAACATACCCGTTGGTACAAAGGGCACGGGTGCGATTCATGAAGAGCATAATGGCGGTAGTTTACTGATTACATTTATAGACAGACTAGATACTGCAAAGATTCTTGAAGATCTTTCATACGAAAGTCTTATAAACCTTGAAGAATCTACAGATGATAACCCATATAGAACTGCCGTTGAACAAAAGGTTACGGAACTAATTCAAGATCCTGTACTCGCTCAAACCAGACTTGAAGAAAGTTGGGCGCCGCTGGGCGTGTTGTATGAGTCACTAGTTCAAAGATTTGATGAAGAACTTACAAAAGTTGAATCTACAGTAAATGAAGCCCCCACAATATCTGAAACAAATTCATAACAGCGCCTGTTCGATAGCTGTATTACGAATGGTATTGGCTTCAAGAGGAATTTCTGTTTCAGAAGAAAAGCTTATCGGGAAAATTGAGGCAGACTATAAGAAATCATTTAAGCAAGTCTGGAACCCCACTATTGCCAAGCTCGCATGTCAAAATGGAGTCGCGGTTACATTTATGGCGAGATGGTCCTTATTAAAACCGGCCAATATTAAGAAGGCCAAGGAGCTTTATGGATCTAATAAAAGCGCTTTCGATGTGTTTTTATTTGAGGAGAAAGATCTTGATATTGCTTACAGAGACATGCTAACGGCTATAGAGCTCGGGTGTGAAGTTTCATATGGCAAGCTAACATCAGCTATGATTGAAGGGCATCTGGCGAAAGGTCATTATATTCAGACCTCAATACATAAGAATAAGCTACACAAAGGCGCAAAAGCAGGATATCATTCGATTCTTTTATATGACTTTAAGGACGGAAATGTCTATTTTCATGACCCAGATATGGGAGCTGCTTTGCATTGCTCAATAGAAGTTCTAATGCGCGCCATGAATGGCGCGGGCGCTGCATTAGTGTATTATAATTAGTAGCATATGGCGAAAAAAGTATTACTTACTGGCGCGGGTGGTTACATTGGCTCAAATGGAGCATATAATCTTCTTCAAAATGGTTATGAAGTAGTTGCTGTTGATGATCTTTCTAATGGCTATAAAGAGCCGCTTGAACTTCTCCAAGAAAAATTTGGTAAAGAAAAATTTAGATACTACGTTACTTCTATTGAGACAGGTATTCATAAAGTCTTTTGGGAAGAAAAGAATATTGACGGTGTTATTCATTATGCTGCACCATGTTCAGTTAATGAATCGATGCAAAATCCTGGAAAATATTTTAATACGGTGAATATTGGCTTGTCGTTGTTAAAGGCAATGATGGAAAATGAGGTAAAAAATATTGTATTTTCTTCGACATGTGCGGTGTATGGTGAAGCCGAGTATGTACCCGTTGATGAGAAGCACCCAACAAATCCGTCGAATCCATATGGTGAATCAAAGCTTATGGTCGAGAAAATGTTAAGGTGGTTTGGTGAGATAAAAGATCTGCATTATGTAGCTCTTAGGTATTTTAATGTTTGTGGTGCATCTGATGATGGGCTGATCGGTGATTCAAAAAAACCATCTGTTCATATGATGCAGAATGCGGTACGAGGAATTCTAGGCATTGAAGATTTTTATCTAACATGTCCAAAAGTTAAAACGCCTGACGAAACTCCTATTCGTGACTACACAAATGTGGTCGATTTAAATGAAGGTCATGTAAAAGCTCTTGAATATTTGTGGGATGGTGGAAAGAATGAGACTATTAATTTAGGAACGGGAAAAGGAAATTCTGTTTTAGAAATAATAAAGGCAGTAGAAGATGCGACAGAAAAAAAGTTTCCTAAATTCGAACAAGGACCTGCTCGTCAAGGTGAGTATGCAACGATGGTTGCCGCAACAGAAAAGGCTGAAAAAGTATTGGGCTGGAAACCAAAACGATCTCTTGCCGATAGTGCGCAATCATTAGTTACCTGGTATACCCAGCATCCTCATGGCTGGAAAGAATAAATTTAATGTAGCGTCACTACTTATACTTTTTTGTATTCTTGCGGTTTATTTTGTGAGGATGTACTTAATTGCTCCGCATATTTTTTCGTTTCGTTTTTCACCCACCCGTGTAGAACAATATCTTAAATCGCAAGACATTCCGCGGCATGTAACGGGGCGCGTGTATCTTTCTGATGAGGATATCCATATGGCAGCTGGCTATTTATACGTATATGGATTTGATCCTACTGCATTTAATTTTCAACATCCGCCACTCATAAAATATTTGTATGGCTACACAACGCGAATATTCGGTAATCCATACTTAGTGCAGCTTTTTTTTGGTTGTGCGCTTTTATCTTTAACTTATTTTGCCGCACTCCTTCTTACAAAAAAAGAATGGGTCGCTTTTTTATCGTGTCTTTTTTTAATTGCCGACCCTGTCTTTACCGACCTCTCCCAACATGCTCT
>CAZTOA010000078.1:0-2940 GCA_964614975.1 uncultured Gammaproteobacteria bacterium
CTTTAGAATTACCAGCTGGTGCTTCGTTGGATCGAATAAATGCAGAATCCGTTCGATTCATAGATACGCTGAGGACTGTCCCAGAAGCTAAATTTGCTACACTTGAGACCGGAACGACATTTGATGCTCAGCAAGGTAGAGCGCAGAAAAATAATAGTATGCTTGCGACGCTTACCTTTGAGGATAACACAGAGAGAAAGCGTTCTTCCCAGGATATCGCAGAAAGCCTTAGAGAATCTCTTAAAGACTATCCTACGGGCACCGTTCTGGTACAGGAGTTGTCAGGTGGTCCACCAGCAGGAGCTGATGTGCAAATTAATCTTCTTGGTGAAAATTTATCGACACTTAACGCGATTGCCGATGACTTTACTGAATATTTGAAAAAACAGGACGGTATTGTTAATCCAAACAGAAGCGTGCAATCGGGCACAGGAAAACTTGTTTTTAAGCCCGATGTAGATGCGTTAGCTGAACATAATATTTCTATGGGTACGATCGGTATATGGCTCCGCACTTACGCGAGCGGCATGGAACTCGATACGTTACGACAACAATCTGACGAAGTACCTATCGAATGGGTTTTTTATGAAAAGATGACCCCAGAGAATATCCAGTCCTTATCAATTCCTGTGAAAGGTAGTTATATTCCACTCTCTGCTCTGGGCACTATTCGACTTGAGAATAATCCTACAAAAATTACCCGCGAAAATGGTCAACGCACTTTGTCTGTATATGCGGGAGCTGCGAAAGGATTCAACATTAATCAGCTTAATGCAAACCTTGTAAAGTTTGCAGAAAATTATTCTTTTCCTGAGGGATATTCGTGGAAGACTGGTGGTGTCAATGAGGAGAATCAAAAATCGGTACAATCCATTCTCCAGGCTATGATTTTGTCTGGACTTCTTATTCTGATAACAATGATTATTGAGTTTCAATCTTTTAGACAGGCATTTCTTGCCTTGCTCATTATTCCTGTATCGATTGCGGGGGTATTTTATATTTTTGGTTTGACGGGTATTCCTCTTTCTTTTCCTGCTCTTATTGGTATTTTGGCATTATTTGGTATTGTCGTTACTCATGCTATTGTGGTTATTGAAAAGATTAATGACAATAGAAGAGAGGGTTTGACTCTCGAGAATGCGATTGTTGATGCTGCTGGAAATCGATTGGAACCGGTTGTGCTTACTTCTCTTGCGACAATCTTTGGTCTTATTCCTATTACGCTTGCAGATCCTTTATGGCAGGGTCTCGGAGGTGCGATTATAGCTGGCCTTTTATTTTCGGGAATGATAAAGCTTTTCTTAGTTCCTATCTTGTACTACACTTTCTATAAGGAAAAAGGAATGGAGTAAAAAGAATTGAGCGTTTTTTAAACAAGATTAATAAAATTACCCTTACTTGCTTCGAGGAAGTTTTCGACCCATGTGTTTTCTAGATTTTGCATGGACTGGGTTGTAAACCAGCCTTGGTGTGGAACGCTGATACAATTTGGATGCTCAAGAACTTCGTTACTTGGTATATATTTTCTACTACTCGTGTACGTTTTAAATGTACCATTATTGAGGAGTTTAAGAAGTACTTTAGTATCTATTAAGCTTTCCGAAGTGTGATTAAATACATAGGGTTTATTTTCAGCAAGTGAAAGCAAGCTTTCATTCATTATTTTTCTTGTGTCCTCATTAGTACTTAAATGGATAGTGATAATGTGCGATTCTTTGACTAGCTTTTCAAGTTCTACCATTTCAACTCCTGAAATTTCTTTACTTGTTTTATTCCATCCAAGCACTTTCATTCCTAACCCATTGGCCATTCTGGCTACCTCTGTTCCAATACTTCCTAATCCAATAACACCGATTGTTTTGTTATAGATATCATCATTCATTACTCCTTCGATTGGCTCTGATTTATTCTCGTTATAGTTAAAGAGATACAGCTTTTTTAATACGAATAAGATTGTTGCAATAGTGAATTCTGCTGTTGCAGAAGTGGCATAATGAGGAATATTCGAGATTTTAATTCCCTGTTGTTTTGCTAAATCAGGTGAAGTCCATTCAAAACCCGTGTGATCCATGGAGATGTGTTGTAAGGGAGAATTAACGTCTTTTAATTTTTTATAGAATGTATCAGTCAAGTTAGTAACACTTTCTTGATTAAGCATTAAGTACTCAAAATCAGCTAGTTTTGATGCCAATTCACCTTCGTCAATAGAGGGAACTTCCATATATTCAACTACGTGACCGGAAAGTTTTTCAAGAAGAGCTTCCTTTACATAGAATCCTGTTTTATGCACTAAGAGAACTTTACTCATATGTTTTATTTACTACCACTTACTTCTGTTTTAAGTAATTTCATATCTTCAGTAAAATACATTTTTGCTTCGAAAAATGGGTTTTCTTTAATAAGAATCTCAGGTCCCATAACGCCATCGGCAGCTGGCATCTTAAGATTTTGAATTTCGTTTATTTTCACCCACTTTAACTGTCCTGCCGGAATTTTTTCCAATGCTTCCCCATCAAATCCCTCAACAACATACAAAAAGAGATGCCATTGTATTCTTGGGGACACTTCCGTGACGACGCCTCGAAAAGTAACCCTTTTTGGATTTAATCCAGCCTCTTTTGTAGCTCTAATTGCATTTTCATAAGGAGATTCTTCGAATTTAACTGTTTCACCTAGTGGAACCCAAATTCCTGGGTTGGGGCTTTTGTCTCTGTAGATAAGAAGAACTTCGCTGTCATCACCTGAATTTCTTGTGACGTAGACAACGGTTTCTATTCGCAGTTCCGTTTTATTATCCATGTATAACTATATTATAACCCGGAAAGTCACTTTTTGATACAATTTCTTTATGAACAACTTCATTATTCAAGGTTTTGGATATCTCGCACTCATTTTTGTCATTATATCCTTTCAAAAAAATACTCGTAAGACAATTTTAGC
>CAZTOA010000079.1:0-2871 GCA_964614975.1 uncultured Gammaproteobacteria bacterium
AACAACAGAGCCTTGCAGAAGTTAAAACCAAGACCCTCGAATTTTTATGATCAAAAATCTTAGGCTTGGGGATTCCTGAAGATAAACTTGAAGCCGTTATGTCACGCTTCAATTAAGTGCCTGATGTTCGTTATATTGAGCCTTTAGTTGGTGATCAAGAAGGAGTAGCCGCATATTACGCACCTCGACTGAATTTGATAGGCGTTTCAATTGATAGAAAACAAGAAGATATGCTTACAGTTGCTATGGACACAGCCCATGAACTTAGCCACGCAATTACAGGAGCAGAAACACGAATATATTGGAATGCAAAGAATAGTTCTCCCTTACCCGACCTAAGGGGCATAGTAAGTATGGCTGGCACAGAATCGGTCAATGGTAAAGGAGAAAAGATTGGTGGGGCAGTAGATAATGGCTTAGCTGTAATGGACACTGTAGACATATATAACCGCACTCTAAAAGAAATGTATCCAAAAGAACATGCTCGAAGAGTAAAAACAAAAGATGCTTTTACCACTAAAATTGGGTGGAACAAAGCTTTTAAACCACTTTCTGACGATGAAAAGATCCCCTTTATAGAGCATCACAAACTACCAATCCCCATTATCGGTTCACGTTTCCCCATAGCTCATACACGCCTATCTGGTTTTAGATACCAGTTCATTAAGGAACTTTGCAGGACTGTTGGATATACACAACTATCTGATGCCGAAAAGAAAAGGATAGGATTCTCCGATTTGGTAGAACGTGGGAGAAGAGTATTAGATAGATCAAGATATCTTAGGGATAATAGTGGATTACGAGCAATAGTAGATGCGTTTGGACCAGAAGCCGCAAAAACCATATTCTCTGCTGACGATCATGATGGTAATTTAGAAGCTGCTTTTAGAAAAATTGAAGCAAGACAGCAGGAGTTAAAGCTTGTCTGATTTTTTCCTCACTAGAAAATACTCTTCTTTTGGAAGACGATTTAGATCTTGCAGAGTTTCAAGCATGTCTTTTTCTTGCGAAGCATGACATAAGATAGCCTCCATTCGCTGCTCCCATACTTCTGCAACATCAACAATCTCGTCTATATCATCTCTTTTATATCCCGGAGGGAAACATATAAAATAATCGTCAATAAAGGCTCTAAGCTCGGTACTTATACAGAAAAACCAAATTTCTTTAATAAAATCCTGTTTTTCAAAAATGTAAGTGCTAATCATTGACATAGCAATATGGTCTAGGTGACCAGACATTCCTCTCATTTCAAAAGTAAGGATTTTTGCAGGGCGAAGCTTATCAAGGATTTTTAATACGTCGCCCGCTATTTTATGGTAAAGATTGTTAGATAGCGTTCCATCGGCATAACGAAGAAAAAAAACTTCTTTTACACCCAATATAGTTGCAGATTCGAGTATTTCTTTTTCGCGCACTTTAGGATCCCCGGCTTCACCTCCGGATGTAGAACATATAATATACACGTCATTATCTTTAGCGAGTTTTGCAAGTGTCCCGCCGGGACCAAATGACTCATCGTCTGGATGAGCGAAGATAGCAACGATATTAGCCATAGGTATATTATAATATAGACTGTACTGGCTGGGTAGCTCAGTGGTTAGAGCGGTCGTCTCATAAGCGACAGGTCGGGAGTTCGATCCTCCCCCCCGCCACCCGGCAATATTCTGCTCATCTAGAGATTAGGAAACAACAGTGAAGACGTGCAGAGTCGACCTTATCGGCAACTACTACTACATAGTGGTCAAGCGTGACACCAGTGGAAGACCAAGCATCTACCTCTCTTATCATGGAACTGAGGGAGACCGAGCAAGTGCCTTCAATACCGGCGATCGCGTTGAGGCAGAGACCTTTGCCGAAAACGAAGGGTACACCGTTGAAAAAGGCTGATGCACTTACGTATCAAACGCCCCAGCTCGTGATGATGCGAGCTCGGGCCTTTTTCTTTATCAAACCCTCCTTATTCTTTTTTAGATGTTATCGCGTAGTACTACACGCATACAAGTTTCAAACTAACCTCAAATATTATCTTTGTTATCGCGTAGTACTACATCGGTACAATAAGTAAAGAATGGTAGGGTTATTTTCCAAGCTCAGCGCGGGCGCTACGTTCAACATCATCAAGATTCTTAGCCTGGGCATTTAGACCTTTGTAATAGGCAGCAATGCCAATCATTGCAGCATTATCACCATATAGCTTTTTTGTGTATGGAAAATACACTGGAATACTATGCTTTTTTGCTTCCTTTTTTATGGTATTCCGCATATATTCGTTTGCTCCAACTCCACCACCGACCAATATTGACGAAACTTCATATTGATCCAAAGCCGCTCGAAGTTTAATAGCAATGCTCGTAAATACTGATTTCTGGAAAGAGGCAGCTAAATCGGCCATATGCATTGATCGTTGTTCATCGCCCATTTCTTTGACCGCATATAAAAGTGCGGTTTTTATCCCAGAGTAAGAAAAATCGAGATCTTTGCTCTGCTTCATAGGAATTGGTAACGCTAGAAAATTTTCGTCGCCTTTTAGGGCAAGACGCTCTATAACTGAGCCACCTGGATAAATATGTTCGTTTAGGATTATGCGCGCGGCCTTATCGAGGGCTTCGCCAGCAGCATCGTCGCGCGTCTTACCGATTACCTCATATGAATTATGTTCTTTCATGTAGACAAGCTCCGTATGAGCCCCTGAAACAAGAAGAGCCAGGGCAGGGAAGAGTATGTCCCGGTCTGGCTTTCCTTTACTGTTTTTTGCAAAACACGCATAGGTGTGTCCTTCCATGTGGTTTACTGGAATAAGGGGCTTTTTATACTGTTTTGCAAGATCCTTGGCTTTATCACTACCAACACCTAGTGCAATCGCTAATC
>CAZTOA010000080.1:0-2823 GCA_964614975.1 uncultured Gammaproteobacteria bacterium
TGATTATTGACCTTTTCACACATCTCAATTACTGTCTCTTCCCAGAAAAGCAATCGAAGTTCTTCTACAGATAATTTTAATTGTTTTTTATCATATGCATGTATGATCATCCTACTAGTACATGAATTAAGTTTGCCCATTTGCAGATCCTCTTCCCAATCATGCATATCATCAATAATTTGCCTTGCGGTTAGATAATGCTTGAAAAAGATGATTATTTTTTTAGTATCTTTGTGATTAGGTAATTTATCAACAAGTGAATATACTGCTACGACAGCAAGAACATGCCCAATAGATTTTTCATATATGCTCTTTAGATCTATAGCTTTTTTAACAAGTGTAGTGTTAATAATAAGCAAATTATTCGTAATATTAATCTGGGGACCTTTACATTCTTTAGCATTAGCATTGTCCACGTCGTTCATGATCTTATGAAAGTAATCATGAAATTCTTGAGGTAAAAAGGAAGATGTGAAGATCTCGGTTAGCTTTCTTAGGGAAAAATTTGCCACAGATAGTTCTGCTGGTTTACCCTGATTATCGAAAAAATCATCGTATATATCATATGCCAACCATCCGTATAAGGTTGCGATGCTAAGTTTTTCCAATACTCTCTTATCTATAGCATTATTGGTTTTAATACTTTTATAAGTTATGAATGGTATAGCAGTTATCAAATGCATATCAGGATTCTTTGACATTATTTTAAGTCTCTTTAATCCTTCATCTTCGATTTCACCCTTTGCGGTTTTCAACTCTTTACTTACTTTTTTGAAAATCTTTTTATTTATATGAATTAGTTGATTTTCATTATCCTTGTGTTTTATAGTAGTACTTGCCAGTTTTTGGTATAAAGTTAAGAATTCTAATGCAAATGAAGTTGTTAAACTTTGAGATCCTGAATAGTATTTTTTTCCATCATTTACAGGATTCACACCTCTATAAAATGGGTAAGGCATCTGTGCAGAAATTGGCTCACAACTAAGCTGATTTAAAGTATTACTAATGTAAGGGTGTTCCTTCAGATTATAGTTCAATAAAGCTATGGAGACTAATAATTTATCAAGAAAAGTAGCTTCTACTGATTCGTATTTTTTTTCTAAAAATAAAATGAGACTAGGCTTCTCCGATCCTTGATACCATTTAGAAATGAAGTATGCAATTGGAGTTGATGAAGGGTAATATTTTGATTGTAATTTATTGCTAGTGATTGCATTCTCAATAAATTCTGTAATTTTTGGCAAATCTATATCATAAAGTGAAAGAAAATATGCAATATTGCTATTAACTGCTAAATCAATATCTTTCCATTCGATATCATTTTCTCCTACTATCCATGTAAAGTATGGACCTCCTATTTCCGCTTCTTGATGTACTAAGAGATCAGTTATCATCCTCATATCTTTTCCAGATAGATATTTTCTATCATACATACTTAAAGCTGATAATGAACAAAAAGTATCATCAAGATCATCTGGATATGGGATTTTTTTATATTCAGGTGATTTTTTGTTCCAATAGTTAAAACTTAATTGATTATTTTTTTGTTTTCTTAGAAAAACATTCAATGTTTTGATAATCTTTTTTGACTCCAGTTTTGATGCCAACAAGTTTTGTAAAATAATAGCATTAGAAAAAACGGTTGAAAATTCAAATACATTTGCATCGAATAGTGGTGAAGAAGATGAAAGGGAAGAAAAAGAATCCTGTCCTTTAAGGTTGGCGACTAAGCTTTCTAAATATAATTCTATAAGACTTTCTATTTGCTTCATTTTTGAGCGAATCTAGTATTACTAATGAGCCTAGTAACAAAAAATGTCAAAAAATATGTTTATAAATTATTGTATATTGCATTTTCGAACTAGGCTCAATAATTTACAAATCACTAACTAGCAACACCAAGGTCTGCCAGCATAAGCTCCTCGTAGCACTAATTTTTTCATTGTTTTTTTATTTCGAGCAGACTTACTAGTTAACATTTGTTTCATTGCATCATTCATATAAATCACCTCCTTTCACGTAATTTTTAACTAATTTGTCCTCAGCATGTATCCTATACCGTGAATTGTTTTAATTAATTTAAGAGGATAGTACTTGTCGATTTTGTCTCGAAGAAATTTGATATGAACATCTACTGTATTACTGCTTATTTCATTTTGATTGAACCAAACATGATCAATAATTGAACTTCTTGAAAGAACGTAGTTTTGATTTCTTACCATATACTCTAGTAAGTCAAATTCTTTCCTTCTCAGTAATATCCTTATATTATCACGTTTTACTATACGGGTATCCAAATTTAATTCTAAATCATGCGCCTTTAAAATAACACCAGTAAATGTTTTTTTATTTCTTCGTGTGAGAGCACGAATACGTGCACTGAGTTCACTTAAGCTGACTGGTTTAATAACATAGTCATCTGCCCCTGAATCTAGCGCTGTTACCTTATCTTTGATTCCAAACTTAACTGTTAAGACCAAAATAGGTATTTGAACTTTGTTACGTCTTAATTCAACACAGAGATCCATTCCTGTCATATCGGGCAATACCAGATCCAAAATTATTAAATCATACTGAGATGATAATGCAAGATACATTCCATCGTACCCGTTATAGGCAACGTGAATAATCATTTTTTTACTCAACTGTTCTTTAATTGAATCAACGAAATTCCTCTCATCGTCAATCAATAGGATTTTCATATCCCACAGTTATAATAAACAATTATTAAAAAACCATTAACTTTTCCGCCAACAATTCATTGCATTTATTACTCTCTAATGCTAATGTTAAAGAACATACCCCTATGGACGTTCAGGACCC
>CAZTOA010000081.1:0-909 GCA_964614975.1 uncultured Gammaproteobacteria bacterium
GTTATGCCTTGATTTTAATTGCGAAGGTGAAATCCATTCTTCTTCGTTATCGAACAAATGCTTTTTAAGCGCTGGTATGACGCCATCCTTAATGTTATGCCAGCAATCCGCACAACGAATACCATCCAAATTCCACCAGATTTCGTTCCCATAATGACCTTCGTAACAGATTCCACAAGTGTAATAACCTTCTGTATCCAAGAAAAATCCTTCTGGCTCATTTTCTAATCTTTTTTTTCTGGTAGCATCTATTCCTTCTTGTTCTCTTCTCATTTCTGCAAACCTTACCCAATTGCTGGTACTGTATTTCATCCGTTTTTCAGGGTCTACTGGTTTCTGTGGTTCTTTTTTCTTTTCATAAAGTTTTAATAAATCATCTTCTCGTTCATACCCCTTCAATCTTCCAGACAGAAAGCCTAACCGATAACTTATACCATCAACAAGCCGCCAATTGGTGTCTTCGAGTTTACTTTTTAGGAGTTTCTCAAGTGCGCTAGTGCTTATATTCTCCCTTCGGGATGTATCGGCATCCTGTAAAGTAAACGGAGCAAAAACATATTGTCCCATTTCAGGACTAGCAAAGGTGAGCTTGGTGTAGTTTTCCTTTTCTAATATCTTTGTTAAAAGCTTTTCAAGGTCAACAATGGTCAGTTTTTTTAGTTTACTTACTTGTTGATATGCGCTGTTATCATACTTTTGCTTTGCTTCTTCATGTACTTGGTGTGCATATTCCATTGCCTCTAGTTCAAATAGATATTTTTCTCCCTCCTCATCTGTGAGACAAAATGCAGTTCGGTACTTTTCCAACAACTCTTTTTCTGTCTTTTCATTTTGTAGGTACTCCTGATGGCTTTTTTCAAAATTATCTACTTCAGTTTCCGTATGACCACAATGTTTACATTTTCTTGT
>CAZTOA010000081.1:919-2758 GCA_964614975.1 uncultured Gammaproteobacteria bacterium
AGGTAATGACTTTTTCGTTCTTTGACTTGGTATGTGTTACTTCAATTTCTTTGTTGCATTTAGGACAAAGATCAGGCTTTGATATTCTCACTTCTCCATCCTCATATACCCATTCTTGTTTTTTACACTTCGTGCATCGAAAGAGAAACATTACTCGCATAGGTTGATCTGAATAATCTTCCAAATGTTTAGAGTCTGCTAACTGCATTACTGTTTTACATATAGGACAGTGGATATTTTGAGGCTCAATCGCACTATCATATTTTTCCTGCTTAATACGATCATCTTCCATCCACGTCTTGATTCTTTCCCATTTGTATTTATATTTTTGAGCCTGAGTAAACCACAAATGCCAGTACATGAGTTTGGTGACATCACTATATCTGTCATGCTGGGACATGTTTTTTAGTTCTTTGCTAGTTAAGCTTTTCTTATAGATGTCTTGAAACATCTCAACAACCTTGAGGCACTCTTTGATGGTAAAGAGATCATAGCGATCAATATAGTGCTGTTCGTCATTAAGATAGCGGTTGACCATAATTTGTTGGTGTGGTTTTGGGATTTAACAGATCAGGTACGTCTGGAATGTCAAAATTCTCAGGAGGACATTTTGATTCAGGTACTTTTGTAAATCGAGTTCTAAAATCAAACTTTTGTGGAGAATCCCAAATGCGATTATATTCATCATCCGCTTCTTTACTCTTTTTAGTTTGCTCCATAACAACTTGGCTTAATTCTTTTTGGTGCTCTATGTCTTTTGTTCCAAATAACTCTATTAACGCTTTTGTTGACTTTACGTCTGCCTCACGAGAAGTATATTGGGCTTGAGCACCTCTTTTTATTGGGGAAGGTATGAAGAATTTAAAATCCCAACGATCCATATAAGCCTTTTGGTCTTTTAACCACAATTCTTGTGCGTTAACGTACTTTTGGGCTACTACAAAATAGTTATTAGTCTCTTTCATATAGTCTTCTTCACTGCCTGAGGCTTGGAGAATCTTCATCGAGGCTAAGTAACTATTCTTTCGTTCATTAATAAGAGGATTAACGATCAAACATTCGTTGTCGGCAAGAACAGAACCCTCATTTATGAGTCGTTGGTAAGCAATTACTGATAGTAAGAAGAAACCAGCAATTATAATCACGACTGTAATGAGTAAAACCGTTACTTTTTTCATGAATTTGATTAGCCTATTCACAATACCCATACACTCAAAATAGGAGTAATAAATAGTCTACGAATATTATATAATAGATCAACCTAGCAGTGGGTAAACATTTTGATGAATATGAAGATATGAATAATGACTTAAAGTTTTTTACAAATGAGCCAAATGCTTCTCTTTTAGACAGGTTTAAAAAGATTCTTGAGAACGACACTCAATTCTTCGATGTTTTGGTGGGTTACTTTCGCAGTAGTGGCTTCTTCAGACTCTATCCTTCGCTTAAAGATGTAGAAAAGATTCGCATTTTAGTGGGATTAAACCTTGATAGAGTTTCGTACCAAGTTATAAAGCAATCACAGGATGGTCAGCAAGAGCTTTTAGCTTCATCTAAAGCAGTAAATGACGGCTTTGAGTCAGAGGTAACAGAGGAGATAGAAAATGCTCCTGATACCAAGAATGTCGAAGACGGAATCCGAAAGTTTATTGAGTTCATCCAAAGCAAGAAGTTGGAAATAAGAGTTTATCCAGAGCATCCTATCCATGCCAAAGTTTATATTCTTCGTAAGCCTGAGAATCATGAGGATTACGGCAAAGTGATTACAGGTTCAAGCAATTTTTCTCAAGCTGGACTCGTTGATAATTTAGAGTTCAATGTTGAGTTAAAAGACAAGCC
>CAZTOA010000082.1:0-2671 GCA_964614975.1 uncultured Gammaproteobacteria bacterium
AATACGAAGCCAGCAGGAACTTTTCCTACAATCGGACCAGAATATTGCATAAGCACACTAATCAATGTTCCCGCAATAACCACAATTAGCGTAGCGGGAGCTTTAGGCAATAGTTTTTTGAATAAAAATAGCGCAAAAATTGAGCCCAATCCTATAAATGAAGTTGATGGATCAAGCTGGGCAATATTTCGTATTGTTTCAGAGAAAATTTGATAGAAGTGAGGATAATTTGGGACAGCTACACCCAATAATTTTGGAACCTGAGAAAACCAAATAATAAATGCTGCTGCCGTTGTAAAACCACTTAATACTGGATGCGCGATGAAGTTTATAAAGGTCCCGACGCGCGCGAGACCTAAAATAATTTGAATAATTCCTACTAAAATAGACAAGACAGCAGCCGCTAATAATATTTGAAAAGGATCTGTTGTTCCTAGTTGAGACAGTGATGCTGCCGTTAATAACGAAATAATAGCTACAGGTCCAGTTGAAAGAACTCTAGAAGTACTAAAGAGCGCAGCGAAAAATGTTGGAATTGACGTTGCATAAAGACCTATATAAGGAGGCAGTCCGGCCATTGTCGCATACGCAAGTGCTTGGGGGATTGCTATAAAAGATACTGATACCGCAGCTGCGAGGTCAGCTCTCCAGTTATCTTTAATAGATTTGAAAGAGGGAATTCTCATCTTTTCGTAATGTCCTATTATACATATTTATATTACAAACTCATGAGAAAGAAAAGGGGTAAAATAAAGAATGGTAAAAAAAGACGTTATTGAATTTTCTTGGAGGGATTTTTCAAAGGCAGTTCTCTATTTACTGGGAAAAAGAAAAAAAGCATATCTATCACTCTCGTTTATTCTTTTTGTTATTCTTGGTTTTGGCGCTCTTCCACCGTACATAATTGGTAAAGTAATTGATTTTTTTAGTACATACTCAAAGGGTGAGTCACTTAATCCTTTTTACATCTTGGTGATTTCTGGGTCAGTTCTAACAGCTATTGCCGCCTATCTTCGCCTTAGATTAAAACGTTCGATGGGCGATATTCAAAGTGAAGTATCCTATGATATTAGAGTAAAAGGATTCGATCGCCTTCTTGCTTTATCTTTAGCTTGGCATGACAATGAATTAACAGGCAATAAATATCAAAGACTACAAAAGGGAATCGGAGATTTGTGGACTGTAAGCTATTTCTTCAGCAATACCCTTTACCCAACCTTAATTGGCTTGATTTATACCATAGTCTTACTCGCCTTTGTTCGCCCATATTATATTATTCTTTATCTCATTTATTGCGTAGGTTTTTACCTTATCCTTTACTACTTTTATGAACGAGTCCAAGCATTGAATGAAAAACTCAACAAAGCAATGGAAGACGTTAGTGGTGCACATGTAGAAGGATTGGGAAATATCCTAACAATTAAATCTTCAGGGGCTCAGACAAAGTTCGGTGAACATATTGCACAACAAGAACATATTAAAAAACGATTCGAATACGATATTCGACATCTGTCCATAATACAATGGCAGGTCTACCAAATTTATACTGCAACCATGATGGGGGTTTTCCTTATTCTCTCTGGTCTTGATGTTGCGCGCGGAGCCCTGTCTGCTGGATCTATCGTTATTATTAATGCTTACATGACTCAATTATCTAATCGAACCTCTGATATATTATCTAACTATGAAAAAATACTCGAAGCAAAATCGGGTATTGGTAGGATGATGACTATTTTTTGGGCAAAAGACGAACTTAAAGGTGGTACAAATAAATTTCCGGTGAAATGGGATTCAATTTCTCTTTCTAATGCATATTTCGCATACGACCATATTAATAAAGAAGCAGCTACAGCTCTCGACAATATTAACTTGTCAATATCTAAATTCCAAAAAATTGGAATAGTTGGGAAAACCGGAAGTGGCAAATCAACACTCAGTAAGATTCTTATCGGGTTGTACCCTCTTACAACTGGATCTTACGAAATAGATGATGCAGATTTTTATGATATTTCTTATGATGAAATCAGCTCACATATCGCTATCGTTCTTCAAGATTCTGAAATGTTCAACATGAGTTTAGAAGAAAACATTACACTGTTGCGAAAAGTTGATCCAGAACTTTTACAAAAAGCTTTAAGCGTATCGCAACTTGATGAAGTAGTAAATAAGCTTCCCAATGGCTTACAAACACCTATTGGCGAAAAGGGCTACCATCTTTCTGGAGGCGAACGTCAACGCGTTGGTATTGCACGTGCTATATGTCGTAACCCAGAGATCATCATATTCGATGAAGCAACTTCGTCTTTAGATTCTCGAACAGAAGGTAAAATTCAACAAGCACTTGAAAAAGAGTTAAACAAGAAAACACTAGTATTTATTGCGCATCGTGTAAGCACACTGCGAAATGTCGATATAATTTATGTATTTGAGGAAGGTAAGATAGTAGAAAGCGGAACATATACACACCTAACGAAAAAGCCGGATAGTATTTTTTCTCACTTGTATAAGCTACAAGCTTCTGAACACCATCGGGCTTCTTAATTCAAACTTACATGAATCCCAATCCGAGCAATCCCGCTACGATAAGATATAACGCAACGAAATAGTTTAAAAATTGCGGAAATATTAGTATAAGTATCCCCACAATTACCGATAATACAGGATCTACAAT
>CAZTOA010000083.1:0-2654 GCA_964614975.1 uncultured Gammaproteobacteria bacterium
GAGTTACCTGGGTTTGTTGTAGGAGCGGATCAGCGATATGTTTTCCATATTCAAAATGCAGAAGTAATAGAGACAATCCAATTAGAAATAGAATTCTCGCACGACTTGGTTTGTATAATGCAAATGCTACGCTTAGAATAATTCCTAGAAAAAGTACAACCGGATAGGCGTTATGTAGTAACGTTAATTTAAACGTATGGCGTATCGCTTGTTCAATATCTGGTCCAACAAAGGGCAACATACAGTAATTATACATAGTCTGATGCATTTCCTTATATTTACTGAATTGAGCTCATGGTGTAGTATGTCCCTACGCTGAAAAGCGCATATAAATGATACCTCTCATTGATTTAAAAGCCCAATATCATTCGATCAAAAAAGACATTGATCGCGCTATTCAAGAAACGCTTGAATCTGGTCATTTTATTCATGGTGTTAATGTAGAGGAATTTGAAAAAGAATTCGCAAAATTTATTGGAACTCGATATTGCATTGGCGTAAACTCAGGTGCTGATGCGCTTCTTATTGGCATTCGCGCATTAGGTTTTCGTCCAGGCGATGAAATTATTATTCCAGCCAATACATTCATGGCTACTGTGGAAGCTATTGTCGAAAATGGACTTCGCCCAGTCTTTGTTGATATCCAAGAAGAGGATTATGGTATTGATTTAGAAGATCTTCAAAAAAAAATAACGTCTAAGACCCGAGCGGTTATTGTTGTGCATTTATTTGGACAGCCAGAAAAGTTCGACGAAATTCAAGACATTCTCAATGAAGCGGATCATCATATAGATCTGATTGAGGACGCATGCCAAGCCCATGGTGCGTACTATAAAGGAAGAATGATAGGTACGCTTGGTGTTTTTGCTGCCTTTTCTTTTTATCCAGGGAAAAACCTTGGAGCATATGGCGATGGTGGTGCTATTCTGACCAACGATCCAAAAATTGCTGGTATGGCTCAGCTTCTACATGATCATGGTCAAGATTCTAGATATCGCCATGTCATAATTGGTCTTAACTCGCGGCTTGACGAAATGCAAGCCGCAATTTTACGAGTGAAACTAAAATACTTACAGCAGTGGAATGCTACTCGCATAGAAATCGCTGCTTATTATACGAATCTCATTCGCGAGAAAATTCCTTTTATTAAAACACCACCCACTCTTTCTGATAGAGAAAGTGTTCATAATGTATTCTTCATTCGTGTTCCAGATCGCGATCAACTATTACAATATCTGAAACGCCATGATATTCAAGCGCGCGTTCCTTATCCAGTACCACTTCACTTGCAGCGCGCAACAATGGGCTTTGGTTACACTGAAAGAGACATGCCCGTCGCAGAGGCTTGTGCAAAAGATATGTTAGCATTACCTATATTTCCTGAACTAAGCGCGGATCAATGCAGACGCATAGTAGGAGCGATTAGCGATTTTTATAGTAGGCCTTAAACAATCCACTCACATTTCTCATTCTTTCAAGGGCAATTTGTGGTGCAGATAAAATCAACGTGTGTATAGGCCAATTTTTTACAATAACCAATACCCAATTCTTTACATCAAGCCATTGTTTTTTTGCACCCATAGATGAAGAACTTTGGTGTTGAAGGTGAGTTATAAATGAGGCGCCATATACATAGTTTTTAAATCCTGCTCTCGCACATCGAAGGGAGATATCTATATCTTCAAGATACGAGCCAAACCTTTCGTCAAACAACCCAACCCTTTCTAACGCCGCTCTTGTATATACAACGGCTGCTCCATTTGTAGCATCGATTGTCTGAAATGGTTCGTTGCTAGTTTCTGTAATCGTTTCTGCCTTTCCTCTGTCGAGTATTGTAATACCAGCGGATTCGATTGTTCCATCAATCTTTTTTATAACTGGATTTACTGATCCTGCGTCCGTAGGAATTTTCTTTAAAAAAGAAAAAGAATTTTCATTAAGAATGACATCGTCATTACATGTGCCAATAAATTTCCCAGTAGCCGCTCGAAATCCAATATTTACTGTATGTGCAAACCCAAAGTTTTCATTAATTGAAATAAATCGGAAACTTGGAAACCGGTGTCGCATTGAAAATAACTCATCTCCATGAAGATCGCTAGAAACAATGATACATTCCCCTATTTTTTCGAGCACATTTTTATTCTTAACTAAAAATTCATCAAGAATATCTTTTCGCATATTTGGAATGACGAGTGAAAGTCCATCATGTTTTTGCGGATTTAGGTATCCCTGCCAATACCTCATTGTTAAAAGACTGATTACTTTTTGAGTAAATGTGGAATGATGTTTTTTCAGGTATGTATCAAGCGAATGAAAGAACATGTGTGCCCTGTTTTTTTCAGAAAGACTTTTAAACGATGTTCCCCCAGAATGTCCAATTTTAGTTTCAAGCATTCCAATGCGAGAATCATGTAAGTATAGTTTTTTTGTTATATCACTATCCTCAAACCACACAAAGAATCGTTCGTCCCATCCGTCTATTTCTGTAAATACCGTTTTCCTTATTAGTAAAGCTCCACCGAAAAGTGTTTTTCTTTGAAAACTTGATAGTGGAATTATCTTATGGAGCGGTGAAAATTCCACAATGAGCGATAATAAACTTGGAAGTGGTTTTTGATAATCCGATTGATCAACGCGTGGACATGCTGCGT
>CAZTOA010000084.1:0-922 GCA_964614975.1 uncultured Gammaproteobacteria bacterium
TTGTTCTGTTGGATCAAGCTGAATGGGCTTTTCTGTCTTGAGCCAGTTAACTTTATCTTTATTAGTGATGTCGTCAAAAGTACCTTCTACTCTTTTTGCGAAGGGGTGCTCTGCGGGTATGCCAATATGGCGTATGGGTGAAGACGAAGCTTGTTCAATCATAAAAAGAATGTCGGGGTAGCGGGACTCGAACCCACGACCTCACGCTCCCAAAGCGCGCACTCTAGCCATCTGAGCTATACCCCGAATGTATCAATTATACCAGGCCATAGCTTGCATGGGTATGCTATCATGTATAATGTGCATCGGTTTATGATAAAAGGAGCGTTCTATAACTCATACTTTAAAAGAGGACTCGATATTATGCTTGTAGTTGTACTTGGCATAGTATTTTTACCCGTATCTTTACTCACAGCTATTCTTATTAAATTCACGAGTGACGGACCAATCCTTGCAGATGTACCTAACCGTATCGGAAAGGATCAAAAGCCATTTAAAATGTATAAATTTAGATCAATGATACTCAATGCGCATCAATTATTAAGAGAGGATGCAAAATTTAAGCAGCTTTACGAGCAATATAAAAGTGGCAGCTATAAATTGAAGCTAGATCCACGTATAACACCCGTTGGAAGGTATATTCGAAAGCACTCGATTGATGAAGTTCCTCAGATTTTGAATGTACTTTTAGGTGAAATGAGTATTGTTGGGCCACGTGCATACTATCCAGATGAGCTTGAGGAGCAACAAAAAAAGTACCCAGAGACAAAGAAGCTTGTTACAAAGGTATTATCCGTGCGTCCAGGCATTACGGGCATGTGGCAAGTTTCAGGAAGATCAGACGTTAATTTTGACAAAAGGGTTGCAATAGATGCTCAATATGTGGATAATATGTCTTTGTGGCAGGATATTAAAATTATTT
>CAZTOA010000084.1:932-2584 GCA_964614975.1 uncultured Gammaproteobacteria bacterium
GGTGCGGTATGATTCCTTATATAATGATGGGACTACTTGAAAAGAAAAAATCCTTCAGAAGAAAATCCTTTAAGTTCTCTTTTAATAAGAGGAATGCTGGTATGGCAGCTCTTGTGTTGATCGTTGTTCTCATAATGTCAAGTCTTATTGGCTATTTTGGAATATATAAGCCAGCAATGAGTATGAAGGTTAAGGCAAATGAAGTGGCGGTACAAGGAAAATTGGTTAATGCAGCATTTAAAGAAAATGACCTAGAAAAGGTTCAAAAGGAGCTTAATACAACCGAGGTAAAATTTAATGATTTTAAAGCTGAAGCAAAAAAACTTTATTGGATTAAACCTATTCCATTCCTAGGGGCTTATGGCAAGGATCTAAATAATGCAGTTGATGCAGGAGGATATCTTATTAGTGCGGCGAAAAAGACAATTAAGGCTATTGAGCCGCATGCCGATCTTATCGGCTTTAAAAAAGGAACAGATACTTCATTTGTTGATAAACCAGCAGAATTACGACTACAAACAGCTGTTTTAACCTTAGATTCTATCGTGGAAGATGTTGATGCAATTGCAGAAGATGTTGATCAGGCTCGCGTAAGAATAGATAAGATTGATCCAGATCGCTATCCAGAAAATCTAAATGGCACAAAACTTCGATCTAACATCGAAAAAGGCATTTCACAATTTGACGGAGTAGCTTCACTATTTGTAGACGCAAAACCATTCCTAAAAAACCTTCCAGAATTCCTTGGTGCAAAGGAAGAAAAGACCTATCTTATTCTCTTTATGAACGATAAGGAACTACGACCTACCGGTGGATTCTTGACCGCGTATGCAATTTTCAAGGTAAATAAAGGAAAATTTGAAGTTGTAAAATCTGATGATATTTATACACTTGATGCATCAATTTCAAAGCATCCTAAAGCTCCAGAAAAGATTCTCGCGTACCACAAGGGAGTAAGTCAGTTCTTTATTCGCGATAGTAACCTTTCACCTGATTTCTTCGAAACCAATAAACTGTTCGATAGTCTATATCAGCAAAGTAGCATAAAAGTTGAATATGACGGCATAATTGCCATGGACACATTCGTCTTGATCGATGCACTTAAAATTCTTGGTGATACCCAAGCCAGAGGAACAAACTTTTCAGCTGATATTGATAAGAGATGCGACTGTCCACAAGCAATCTATAAGCTTCTTGATGAAGTTGATCGACCAGTATCTTATATAAAGGCTGAGAGAAAAGGCATTTTAGGTGATCTGCTTTTTGCGATTATGCAAAAAGCACTCGGTTTTTCACCTAGTAAATATTGGGGCCAACTTGCCCAAGAAGTACTTATGAAAAACCTCAATGAGAAACATATCCTCATGGATATGAAAGACAAAGAAATTCAAGACTCTTTAGTCGCGCTTAACTTTGCTGGAAGAATTCAAGAAACAGATGGGGATTACTTACACATCAATGACACAAATTTCGCGGGAGCAAAATCTAACCTTTTCGTGCAACATGCAATAAAATCTGATACAACTATTGCTCAAGATGGCACGGTCACAAGAGACATTACAATTGACTATAAAAACCCTTATAAGCACTCAAATTGTAGTCAGGAGCATAGTGAGCAGCTTGGAGTAGGAGGGCTTTGTATAAACGCTACG
>CAZTOA010000085.1:0-2427 GCA_964614975.1 uncultured Gammaproteobacteria bacterium
TCTGCTTGAATTTGTCAGTGCTTTCGTTGGATTTGGTAAAACATATCCCTTTTTCAAGATGGATACTGGCATTCGTTCAATTATCGAACAAGTTCCTGACGATCTTGTAGTCAATCTTCAAAATGGTCAATTGACTACGAACTATGATCGACCGACTATTGTATTTAATCCAGATATGGCTACCCCGGGCACACTTTTAGTCATCGACCAAAATGCTGATAAGAATAAAATATTTGAATATGAAACTAAGGTTCTTTTGACGGGGCATGAACTTATGACAAATATGGATGGAAGAGTTATGTCGTTTGAGTATGGAACTAAAAATCTCGGCATTGATTCGAGTTCTTTATCTTTAGGAAAGATATCGAGGGGATCAACCTCCATGATTATGGCTGTGTATGTAATAGCTATTATACTCCTTCCTTTTTTAATAACTATTGGTCGACTTGTAATTTTGTACGCCGTAAGTCTTGTAGCTTTCTTGTTCTGCTTCAAGATAATCCCACGTTTGAAAGTTAACAAAGTGTTCCAAATTTCTCTTCATGCGGTTACTGCGCCACTCATTATTCAGTCTGCAATTTCTATAGTCGGTCTAGAAGTACCTATGGCGTTCTGGTGGTTTAATGCGATGACCATAATTTTCCTCTTAGCAGCTTTATACGAAGCATATATCCTTAGCAGCCGCACGTCATAGCTGCGCCCTTTATCCAGTCATCGATGAATGCACATTTTTCCGAAGGAACATTTTCTGAACATGTCATCACGTCGTTCAGCGCATTGCACGAATAATGTGGAGATGTAAAAAAAGTGTCTCGCCAGGAATCTAGACAGACAAATTGGGTAAAGCAACTCTGTAGACTCTTATCGTGGATTGGTACATAGCCAAATGACTTAACGCATGAAGGCAAATCAGCCGATAAGGTAACGATCTCTATTGAATCTTGATGTGATTTTTGCATATTAATAACCTCTTCATTTGCACGGGAGCGGTACGTAAAAAATATTGGTGTATTTAAAACAGTAAATGCCGCAACGATAAAAAGAAGTCCAATGACTGGAACACCAAATCTTAGAAGTTTATTATCACGGTGGCGGTGGAAGAATCTCATCGTATAACCATTGTACCTAATTGACTGATCATATGAACATGATCAGCACTTATGATTTTTTTTAGTCCAAGGCGCTTCGCATCAAACATTATCTTTTTTTCACGACGTGTAGATCGAACTTCTCCTAGTAAGCCAATTTCACCTACAAAAGCTACATCCAGAGGTAGTTTTGTATTTTTTACTGAAGAAATGATGCTCGCTGCAATGCCTAGGTCTGCTGAAGGGGATTTAATAGTAAGTCCTCCAGCAACACTAACATAAATATCATACTTATCCAAATTCATTTTCAAGTTTTTACGGATAACCGCCAAGAGGAGCTGAAGACGATTGTAATCAACGCCCGACGCGATTCGTCGTGGAATAGACAGCTGCGTCGGAACTACTAGACTCTGAACTTCATATAACAGAGATCTACTTCCTTCAACGGTAATAACAACTGCGCGGCCTGCGGCCGCTACTATAGATTTGTCGATGAATAGGGAAGGATTCGTTACTTGTTTTAGACCATCTTCACTCATCTCAAAGAGCCCGACTTCATCGACAGAACCAAATCTGTTTTTGCGCGCACGCAAAAGACGAAAGGTTGATTCTTTTTCGCCCTCTAATTGCACAACACAATCGACAAGATGCTCGAGCGTTTTC
Source organism: uncultured Gammaproteobacteria bacterium (assembly GCA_964614975.1). Taxonomy (GTDB): domain Bacteria; phylum Patescibacteriota; class Microgenomatia; order UBA1406; family HO2-37-13b; genus OLB23. The sequence continues at coordinate 1,752 of CAZTOA010000085.1, forward strand.
GGGCCGGCAATGTCACCGTCTTTTGTAACATGCCCAATAAATACAATGATCTTATTGTGTCGTTTTGCATAATCAACAAGTCGCGAAGCATTTTCTTTTATTTGCGAAACGCTACCCATTGGCGAAGGGATATCTGGTGTATATAACGTTTGAATCGAATCAATAACAGCAATCTCATATTCGCTCTCATATTTCTCGAGAGCCGCTATAACTGAATCCACCTGAAGCTCATTTGTAAATAAAATATGATCGCTTTTTATTCCCAGTCGATCAGCACGCTGCTTGACTTGCTGACCAGATTCTTCTCCAGAGATATAAAACGAAGGAATGCTCCCCAAAACAGAAAGAAGCAACGTTGATTTTCCTACCCCAGGCTCACCCGCCAAGAGTACGACTTCTCCCTGAACGAATCCTCCACCCAATACTCGATCAAATTCGTCATTTAAAGTCGGAAGTCGTTTATTCGATTGACTTGACATTGAACTAAGCTTGTCGGCGTGAGCTGCAACGGCTTTGCTCGTTCTCGATTTCTTTGATCCAGTTTCGGCAGTCTTTTCAAACGTATTCCAATCCTGACATGAAGGGCATTTTCCATACCACGAAGCTGATCCGTATCCGCACTTTGAACAAATGTATTGTGCCATCTATTATTTTGTAATTGCTTTTTTTAACACCG
>CAZTOA010000086.1:0-2413 GCA_964614975.1 uncultured Gammaproteobacteria bacterium
CTCTCTTGTTAATGTCGGCTGCGCTCCTGTATATTTCACTTATTACTGTTTTCCTCTTAAATATTGCTCACTCGGAAAAAATTCACGGCTACATTATTTTTTCCTCGGTTCTCTTTGGTATTACTTTCTTCTTCATGAATCTTAACTTGTTACTTACTGTACTTTCGCTTTTTTCGTACTACATACTTTTACAATATGCTTCACAGTCAACAACATCAAGATTTAATCTTTTTGTACGATTCTCTCCGCGCGAGATATTCTTTCCTATCTTGAAAAATAGCTTCTTTTATATTCTCATAATGCTTTCTTTACTTGCATATGGCCAATCACGCAAACTCTTGTCTGAAAATTCGCTTATTACGCCCGATATTGTTCGGATTGTTATGAAGCCATCAGTATCAATACTTAGTCAGCAAGTAAACTCCCAACTTCAATCTGAAATGGGAGCAACGCTAGCAAGTCTTCCTGAAGCAGAGCGAAAACAAGCCGTTCAGCTCGTGTTGAAAAGGACAGTAGAGAATATGACAGATAAAGAATCTGGTACCGTATATGGCATTCCTGCAAGCGAAATACCAATAAATAGAACAAGTATTTCGAGTACGGGAAAAATCGATCTTTCACCCGTGTTCGAGAGTATGCTTCCTATAATTTCAACAACCTTAAACTCTAAATTGGCACAATATGCACTTATTGCGCCATTTATTATTGCCTTATTTACGTTCCTAATATTTCAACCGCTTGTTATCCCTTTGCAACTTATGGAATCGGCAATAACACTTGGTCTGTTCAAGATTCTCATGGCTACGAAATTCATAAAAGTCCACACTGAAACTGTCGAAGTTGATCGCCTCAGCCTATAAAAAAAGCTCCCGGCATTTCTGCTTAGGGAGCTTTTAATAAAACCTAGTTCCTTAACTACCTTTGCTCATAAGCCCATCGATAATCTGTTTTGCAGATTCGAATGGAAGAGCACCTTCGATGACAGCTGATTCACCTGACTTCATGTCATAGATGACTGATGTAGGCGTAGCAGCAACGCCTGCTTTTGTACCTTCATCAAGCTGAGCTTGTACTTTTTCTTTAAATTTATTGCTATCCAAACATGTTTGGAATGCAGCTTTGTTGACGCCTGCTTTTACTGCAAGGTCGCCGAGCTGGGTTATCTCCATCGCTGGCATAGCAGTAAAGATTTCATCATGCATTGTCCAGAATGCTGTTTCGCCGCCTAAGCTGGCTACACATTCAGAAGCTCGAGCTGATGGCTCAGCCTTTGGATGGAATGAAAGTGGGAAATGTCGAAAGACAACGGCGACTTTATTACCATACTCTTTCTGGATCTTTCCATATGCATCATCAAACCATCTCTTACAGAAAGGGCACTCAAAATCTGAATATTCAACAAGAACATATCTTGCATCTTTTGGACCTTTCCAGTGATCTGTTGACGCATCTGGTTTTGTAATAGTAACGGTTGTTGGAGCAGCGGGAGCTGCAGCCTGGTCACCACCTTGTGCGGCGACATTAGTTGGCTGTGTGCCACCAACACCTTTTTTCAGGAAAGTAACTTGTGTATATAAATGACCAACTATAAAGCCGATCACAAGACCGACACCAAGAAGAACATACATGTTATTCTTGAGCGGATCCATTGCCATAGGTTCGCTTTTTTTAGCAACTCTAGCCATAGATGTAATGAGTACTTATAACTCTTACACTATATAGGAATAAAAAAAGCGTGTCAAGACGTACGTTTTTTAGGCTGCACTAAAGCGATTTTTAGCACCTGGTCAACATTGGATACAGGAATAACCTTGATATCTTTTAGTACAAATTCTGGCACATCTTCTAAATTTTTCTTATTTTCTTCAGGAATAATGACTGTTTTTATTCCGGCGCGATGAGCTGCAAGAATCTTGCTTTTCAAACCACCTATTTCAAGCGCTCTGCCTCTTAATGTTATCTCTCCCGTCATGGCTACTGATTTGCTCACAGGTATTTTAGTTAATGCAGAAACCATTGCAGTGGCAATAGCTAAGCCGGCTGAAGGCCCATCTTTTGGAACCGCGCCTTCGGGCACATGAATATGAATTTCCATTTTATTGAAAAAATCTTTTTTTAAACCAAGTTCTTCCCAATGCGATCTAATATAGCTTAATGCCGCCTGGCAGGATTCCTTCATTACGTTACCTAATTGCCCTGTCAGCGTAAGACTTCCCTTCCCAGGCATAATACCAACTTCAATAGTAAGAATATCTCCACCAACTTGTGTAACGGCGAGCCCTGTTGAAGTTCCTATTACATTTTCTTTTTCAGCTAATTGTGAAGAGTACTTAAATGCACCAAGATTTTTTTGAATATCTTTTGCACCAATTTTTTTAACCTTCAATCCCTTTTCTACAATTTCTCTAGCAAC
>CAZTOA010000087.1:0-2066 GCA_964614975.1 uncultured Gammaproteobacteria bacterium
AACTGATGGCTCTCGTATAATAGATTTGTCAGTTAAGGGAAAGATGAACGATATTATAGATTCTTTATTACAGAGTTAACCGTACCATATGAAAATAGTTGATGATATTCTCCGAGAAGTTGAAGAAGAAATTACAACTTCAAAGACAAAGGTTACCGCAAAAAACGTCGGATACGTACGAGAAGTAAAAGACGAAGTTGTTTTTATAGATGGACTCAATGATTCGCCTTATGGTGAAATGATTGACTTCGGCAATAATATTAGGGGAATGATTGTCGATCTATATGAAGATTCAGTCGGTGCAATTGTCTTCGGAGATTATGAAAAGATTCACGAGGGTGCGCAAGTTCGCGGATCTGGTGAAGTTTTCATGATTCCAATTTCAGACAACTATATTGGGCGTATCGTGGATGGTGTCGGAAAACCAATTGATGGAAAAGGAAAAATTGAGGCAAAAGAATCAACTTTCTTTGATCCTATCGCTCCAGGTGTTATGCAACGCAAACCGGTTAGCGAACCTGTACAAACAGGTGTAAAAGCAATTGATACATTAATTCCAATTGGAAGAGGTCAAAGAGAATTAATTATTGGTGATCGACGAACTGGAAAGTCGACAGTAGCGATTGATGCGATTTTGAATCAAAAAGATCAGGACATGATCTGTATTTATTGTTCAATAGGTCAGCGCCGCTCAAATACGGCCGCTGTTGCACAGCTACTTGAGTCTCGCGGCGCGATGGAATATTCGGTTATTGTTGCTGCAACAGCTTCTGATCCAGCATCAATGCAATTTATGGCTCCATATGTTGCTACAGCGATTGGAGAATATTTCATGAACAAAGGAAAAGATGTATTAGTCGTATACGACGATTTAACAAAGCATGCATGGGCATACCGCCAAATTTCTCTTATTCTTCGCCGTCCAGCAGGACGCGAGGCGTATCCTGGAGATGTCTTCTATCTTCATTCAAGACTTTTGGAGCGTGCATGTCGCCTTGATGAAAAGTCAGGAGGGGGTTCATTGACTGCACTACCAATTATTGAAACACAAGAAAACGACGTATCGGCTTACATTCCTACAAACGTTATTTCTATTACTGACGGCCAGGTGTATCTTGAATCAGACTTATTTAACGCTGGAATTCGACCAGCTATTAACGTCGGTCTTTCTGTTTCTCGTGTAGGAAGTAGCGCGCAAACAAAAGCAATGAAGTCTGTTGTTAAATCATTGAAAAATGATTTAGCCCAATATAGAGCGCTCGCTGCCTTTGCGCAGTTTGAATCTGATCTTGATGAAGAGACCAAGCGATTTATTGATCGCGGAGCGCGCATGACACAATTGCTTAAGCAAGGTAAAAACACACCATATGATCTTGGTAGCCAAGTTGCAATCTTCTGGGTTGGTGGAAAAGGATATCTTGATAAGATGCCAGCAGATAAGATTGTCGACTTCGAAAAGAAATTCTTAGAATATATGCGCCTTTCACACAAAAAGATTTTGCAAGACATTCAGAAAACACGCGTTATTAGCGACGATAATGAGAAGGCGCTTAAAAAAGCTGTCGATACGTTCATGACTGGCTATAAGGTAGATTAATATGAACTCAAAAGATATTCGAAAGAAAATTAGCACCGTAGAAAACGTAAAAAAAATTACGAATGCTATGCAAATGGTATCTGCGGTGAAAATGAAAAAGGCTCAAAAAGTAGCCTTAGAAGGTCGACTCTATCGCACTATGCTTGATGAAATATTACAAAAAATTCTTGCAAATACCTCAGATATTGCTTCATTAAACGTTCCATGGCTTAAAGAATCAGAAGGAACAAAAGAGTTATATGTATTAATTTCCTCGAACAAAGGATTGTGCGGCTCATTTCACACAAATTTATTTAAACATGTTTTTTCACACATAAAAGGTGGTTCAGCAGAATTTATTACAATTGGAAAAAAAGGAGCAAGTTTTATTGCTCTGACAAAACGAGATGTTATTGCAGATTTTTCTGATGAAGACTTATCTGACAGCGTCTCTCCCGTATTCGCCTTGATAGAAGAAAAGTTTCTTTCA
>CAZTOA010000088.1:0-2036 GCA_964614975.1 uncultured Gammaproteobacteria bacterium
CTCCCATCGCCACCTTTCCCTGCCTCAACTGTTATCGTAATATCGTCAATCAACATGCCAGCATTCTAACAAATCGCCGTAGGTAGCACAAATCATGTTATAATGTCTTGGCTATGAAACGGAAACTCCTTTTTCTGCTCCTTATTTTCTTTATCTTTGCGATTGTTGTTGGCGTGAAATTTTTTATTCTTAAGAATTCAGTTAAACAGGGGCATATTAAAATTGTGACTTCTCCTACTGCAAGCGTTGTTATTAATAATCAGACTAAAGGCAAAACCCCTTTTGAAACAACCCTTGATGAAGGCGAATACCTTATTAAACTTATTCCAAGTACCTCAGAGGCAAGTGAATCAGCAACATGGAGCGGTAAAGCGAAGGTTTTTAACAATACGCTGACGTATGTGAATCGCGAGCTTGGAATAGATGATATTTCATCTTCGGGAGTTATTTTTAGTGTAAAGAAGATGGATAAAAAACCTGCAAAGAAAAATACTGGGGAAATTGAAATCATAACAGAGCCTGATGGAGCAATTGTTTCACTTGATAATGAAGAACAAGGAATCGCCCCCGTTGTTTTGTCCGAAGTTCCTGCTGGCGATCATGAATTATCAACATATAGTCCCGGATTTTTTAGACGAAGTCAAAAAATCCGTGTAGAGGATGGGTATAGGGTCATTGCTGAATTTAAACTTTCAATAGACCCTACACATAAAAAAGTTGAGAAGAAAGATCCAGAAGAAATAGAGTTGGAAGCAACAAAGAGCGCAGAACTTGAAGAGAAGTTTAAAGTCACAGTAAGAGATACAGAGACTGGCTGGCTTCGTGTTCGTTTTGAGCCAACATTAAATGCTTCGGAAGCGGCAAAAATTACCCCGGGCAAAACATTTGAGGTTGTTGAAGAAAAAGAAGGATGGTATCGCATAGAATATGAAAAGGGAAAGATGGGATGGATTTCTTCAAACTATGTCGATAAAGCAAGTGGCTCTCCTACTACGGCACCATCTTCGGTAACACCTTCTACACAAATCACACAGAAGAGCTCAACTTATTTCTATTGATTAGGATAATAAATATTGCCAAAAGAACTACTGTTATTGAAAGTGCAAGAATTTTTTGCTGTTGGTGAAGATAAAGTGCTGAAAGCCCAAACAGCAACGAAACAAACCAATAGAATACTGCAATGCGCCTTTTTCCCCAACCAATCTCCATAAGTCTGTGATGAAAATGTCCAGCGTCACCTTTAAATGGCGATTGCTTATGTATAATGCGACGCAGAATAATATACATGGCGTCAACAAGTGGAACAGCTAATACTAATGCCATGGTGCCAACCTTACCCCATGATAAAATCGATAGGACACCTAGCATGTAACCAGACAAAGCTCCCCCACTGTAACCTGGCATAATTTTTTGTGGATAAAAATGCCATGGAAGAAAGCCAGCATATGCACCACCAACAATAAAAGCGAGCAATGTCACATTAAGTGCGCTAATTTCATGCGATGAAAATCGAAACGCGACAATTCCTAATATTATGCTCGCTATTGCTGTAAAGCCAGAAAGCTGGCCATCTACACCACTACTCCAGCTTACAAAATTCATAAGTGCAACAATCCAGATTAAAGAAAATAGATTTGAAAGTATGAGAAATTCATGAGATCCAAAAAGATGGTAAGTAAATTTTATTTGTTGAAGATCAATTACTCCACCAAGTGGATTTGTCACATACGGAATTCCTAGGCCGAACAAAATCACAATGGCGACAATAATGACATTCATAATCAACCTAGATACAGCCGATAAGTCAAAATAGTCATCTAAAATACCCATAAGAACAATCAAAAAGCCCCCCAATAAAATACCAATAAGGATTTTATTCATGGGAATTAATATGATCGCAGAAACCAATATTGCAAGATAAATACCAGCTCCCCCTGCACGCGGAACTATGCCATCATGAATATTGGCTGGGTGTTTTCTTTTGCGCGAATCATCAACAAGTCGTAGGCGGTGAGCAAGTCGTATTACTGTTGGCG
>CAZTOA010000089.1:0-2035 GCA_964614975.1 uncultured Gammaproteobacteria bacterium
TAATTTTTTCCTTCTTGTCTTTACGTAGCGTCTTTTCAAAAAGCTTGTAATATGCGAGTGTTTCAGGGATTATCTTAATAAGTTTAAGCTGAAGGAGCTTACAGACCTGCTGATATTCTAAATACGCTTCCTTCTTTATTGAGTAAAAAAGTACAACATTTTCTTGTTCTTGTCGGGTAATGATAAAATCTGCCTGTTCCGATTCGATAGAAATTTGCAGTTCGGCTCTTACCTTATCTTTAATAAACGGCATAATCGCCGTTTCAGATATATCGGTGGGGATATTAAACCGCCCATAAGTAAATACTTCTTGAGGCAGAATCAGGCTTACTTCCTTATCATTAACAGGTGTAGGCAGTGCGTTCGTTAAGCCTTCTTTTATTGCACTTGCAACGAGATCGATGCTCGACATTGCACCGTTAACAATAAGCTCATTCGAGTGTGTTTTAGCAAAAAGAGTAGGATTAAATTGCCCAAGAATAGTTTTGGATAGGCTCAGCAACTTAATAGAATGCTTCCCTATATACAAATAGATCATAATTACATCTTACGAACTACGAAAACAAAATACAAGGCTTATTTATAAGAATATTACGCGCGGAAAAAGGTCCCAACAAGATAAGCCACACCAGCAGAGATGCTTCCAATAAAAACAGTTTCGCCAATTGAACGTAAGAAACCCTGTTTCGCAACTTTCCATCTAAGAAATCCGAGCAGGATAAGCGCTCCAAAGGTAAATATAAGAGATAAGACAAACTCATTTCCAAGCAGCCCCTTAAATAAGACGTATGGAATAAGTGGTGTTAGTCCAAACAGCATAAATGATGATGCTGTAATAACAGCTGTAACCAATGGCTTTTCGCCTAAAGGATTTTGCATTTCAAGCTCTTCTTTCATCATAAATTCTGTCCAATAGTCTTTGTTTGTTGCATAAATGGCTGTAAGTTTTTCTGCTTGATCTGCTGCAAAACCTTTTTCCACCAACATCATTCGTGTTTCTTCCTTTTCTAACTCAATATTATGTTCAATTTCATACCGTTCTTTTTTTTGTTCTTTTCTATATACATCCTGATTTGCGCGAACTGAAAGAAAATTTCCTAAGCCCATAGAACTTGCATCGGCAAAAAGGTTAGCAAAACCGAAAAGTAGAACAGTAAGTGTTGGGAGGGTTGGATCTGGAATACCGCTCTGAGCTCCTGAAAAGCCAGCGACTACAGCAAAGGTTGTGATGATACCGTCAATACCGCCATATACAATCTCTTTTAGATACGTTGAAAACGGAGATATTTCATGTTCTTGTTGAAGATGTTCTTCTAGCAGTGTTTTTGAATCTTTTTTCATAGAAATTTAATTTTATCGCGAAAATTTATCGTTACACACATAGTATATAACTAAGAGTATCATTGGGGTTGTTGTAGCAACTGTAATATATTCATTCATTAGCTCGCCTTTGCCTTTAACAATACTGTCAAGAGCGGACCAGTTAAGAATTAATATGCCGCACGTTAATACTGCGACTAGAGTAATCTTTATGTACCCCATACCCTTACATTGTAACGTACTCATAAAATACTGCTTGAGTTTTTGTTTTGTGGGGAATGTATAATTCTTTATATAAGAGCGGAAGGGGGTGAATGAAGTATGAAAAACATGCACACACTTACATACCTGCTCATGGTTGTAGGAGCACTTAACTGGGGTCTTGTTGGCCTCTTCGATTTTAACCTCGTAAACACACTAGTGGGTTCAATGCCGATGCTTGAAAAATTAGTTTATATTCTCGTTGGTCTTTCCGCGGCTTATGAACTCGCAATGCACAAGCAAATTTGTAAACTTTGTGGAGGTAAATAAGTAAATTTATGGAGTTATACACGTAAGGAGGTGCTGGGCGCAATCTCAGCACTTTCTTTTGTTGTCTTAATCTACGAGAATATCCCGGTGCTTTTAGAGTATAAACAAGATAAACGCAGTCATTATCATTCCCAATCCAAACCCAAAGCTTACTGCCGAATACTTGTCCATAATAACTCCAAGA
>CAZTOA010000090.1:0-1957 GCA_964614975.1 uncultured Gammaproteobacteria bacterium
GGAATTGAACCCCGTGCCTCTCGGTCCCGAACCGAGCGTTCTACCGATGAACTACACCCCGTAAGAAATAATAGTATAGCCTATTGCTTGCCAAAAGAAGCTTTATTTTCCATTGTTTTATCAGGCGCTTTGCGTTTTTCTTGGCCTCTACTCGCTTTTGTTACGGGCTCGTCACTACCAGCCATCGCCTGTGCTCTTTGTATAGCTTCTATTCTTTTTCGTTCATCTTCTTCGGCTTCGGCCTGCTTTCGTTCGTTATCTTTCGCTTGTAAATATTCTCTTGCTTCAGTTTCTTCTTTTCTTAAAAAATTCATTTGTGTTTTTAGTGCCTCGAGTTCACTGCGAGCCGCGTCAATCTTCGGCGCATCCTGTTGATTAAACGCCATCCCTAACTGCGCGCGAACTTCCTCATTAAACGTTGTGTAATTTTTTGTCTGTGATTGTTTTTCAGGAGTCGGTGTTTTGCCAGTCACCTGTTCCATTAGAAATGAGGGAAGTTTTGTGAAGTTTTCTTGCATTTTCTCTACAGATCGCTCGCGCAATTGTTCGAGTTTTTCTTGTGATCGGTCCCGGATTTGTTGCTGAACATTTCCCATTAGCTTTTTATATTAAATTCCCATCATGGCCTTGCCCTTTTCTGACATACGTTCTATATCCCACGGTGGATCGAACACTAAATCGACATGTACATTTTCGACCCCTTCAATTTCAAGGAGTTTTGTTTGAATGTCTTTTTCGATTATAGGAAGAAGTGGGCAGCCAATTGTTGTAAGCGTCATCCTAACCGCGACGTCGCCATTTTTGTTTGTCACTTTATACACGAGGCCTAAATCAACGATTGAAATATATAGCTCTGGATCGATGACATCTTCGAGTTTTTTCCAAATCTGACTTTCAATATCAGTGGTTTTTGCTGTCATATGAGCATTATACATGGTGTATACTTGGTTCGTATGTATCGAGTACGATTTGTCCCACTTGGTGGCATCATTGGTGTTACCAAAAACATGTATGTCTACGAAATCTATAAAGATGACGCTCTTCAAGATATTATTATCATAGATTGCGGCATAGGTTTTCCGCGCGAACAAGAATTCGGTGTTGATCATGCCATTCCAGATATTTCTTATCTTCTCGATAAAAAAGATAAAATTAGAGCTATTCTGTTAACGCATGGTCACGAAGATCATATAACTGCGCTACGTTTTCACTATAACGACTTAGGAAGACCACCTGTGTATGGAAGTAGATTGACACTCATGCTTGCTCAACACAAATGCAATGAATTTAATGTAAAACTTAAGTCAACTCTGGTGAATTTTGATTCAACATATCAATTCGGAAGCTTTAAGGCGAAATTTATTCGTATGACGCACTCTATACCTGACACGACTCACATTCTTCTTACAACGCCAATCGGCTCTTTTTATCACGGCAGCGATTTTAAGATGGATTTAACTCCCCCATTCGGATATGCACCTGATTTTTATGAAATCGCAAAGGCAGGAAAAGACGGTGTTTTGTGTCTCATGTCTGACTCGTTAGGTTCTGATAGGGAGGGATTTACGTTGTCAGAAAGCATCGTCGGTAAGACATTTGAAGACGAAATTCGAACCACGCGTGGAAGATTTATTATGAGTACGTTTGCAAGTAATATTTCGCGCGTACGACAATGTGCAGAAGCGGCTGTTAAATTTAATAGGCGCGTCTGTTTATTGGGGCGTTCTATGAAGGAAAATACAAAGCTAGTAAAGGATATTGGGTATTTTCCAATTCCTCCAAAATTCCTCATTGAAGAAAAAGATCTTTCAAAATTTAAGCCGCACGAGATTTGTATTATTGCGACAGGATCACAAGGTCAGTACGGAGCTGCGCTTTCGCGCCTGGCGACGAATCAAAATAAGTTTGTGCGCATTTCAAAAGGAGATAAGGTTGTATTTTCTTCAGATCCAATCCC
>CAZTOA010000091.1:0-1642 GCA_964614975.1 uncultured Gammaproteobacteria bacterium
CGTTATCTTTACTTTAACTGTGTCTGCAACTGTTGGAAGAACTTCAATATCTGGCAGAACTTCTTCATTGGCTTCTTCACTGGTTTTGTTAGACCCATTTCCCTTCACAAGGAAAAAACCAACTCCAAAAACTAATAGGACAACTGCAACGACCATTAACATTTTTTTATTCTGTTCGGTCAAGTTCATATTATTTAAGCGTAATTTTTAATAAATGTAGCAATGTACGATTCCAGTGTATCAAGTTTTACGCGCTCTTGCACCATTGTGTCACGATTACGGACGGTAACTGAATCATCTTCGAGTGAATCGTAGTCGATGGTAATACAAAGTGGAGTTCCAATTTCATCTTGCGAAAGATAACGCTTACCGATATTACCTCGGTCATCCCATGCAACATGCATTCCCGATTCTTTTAAGGATGTAAATACTTCGCGGGCTTTCGTTGTTAATTCTTCTTTGTTGCGGACGAGTGGAAAGACCGCAGCAACGTAAGGTGCTATTTTAGGATGTAGTTTTAGATATGTGCGCTTTTCATCTTGGCGGAATGCATCGCATATTAACACCAGCAGAAGCCTATTAAGACCTATGGAATATTCTGCAACGTGGGGAATAAATGTTTCGCCCGTTTCATCATCGCGATACGAGAGGTCTTCTCCAGAAAACTCGCTGTGGCGTTTTAGATCCCAATCGCCACGATAATGAACGCCTTGAAATTCTTTCCAGCCGAATGGAAACTCATATTCAAGATCTGTGGCTACCTTATTGTAGTGAGCACGTTCCTTAAACTCTTGATCACGAAATCTTAGTTTTTCCTCAGAAACGCCAATGCTTTTTAGCCAGTCCATGCTTTTCTGCTTTAAGTCTTCGTATGTTGCTGTTGCTTCAGCCTCTCTTACAAATACTTCCAGCTCCATCTGTTCGAATTCTCTTGTTCTAAATATATATGGACCTACCTTAATCTCATTTCTAAAGGCTTTTCCAATTTGGGCTATTCCAAAAGGAAGCTTTAAGCGCATGCTATCTTTAACAAGCTTAAAGTTATAGAAAATTGGCTGGCATGTTTCACCACGAAGATATGCCGTTGTTTTTTGATCAGCAATAGTACCGACTTGTGCTTCGACTAGAATATTAAACCTTTTTGCTTGAGAAAGTTTGTTTCCGTCTGGACTAAGAATGTTCTTTTTTTCTATGATATCGTTAATTTCTTCTGGGGACATACCATCAGTTTTGTCTCCCGTCGCTTCTTCAATAATATGATCAGCACGATATCTCTTATGTGTTTCTATATCTTCGACCATGACATCATTAAAAGACTCTGTGTGACCGCTTGCCTCCCAAACGCGTGGGTGAGAAATGAGTGCGCCATCAAGACCGACATTATTATCTGACATATGAACAAATCTATGCCACCACGAATTACGAATATTGCGAAGTATCTCAGCGCCCAATGGGCCAAAGTCATATGCTGCTTCCCAACCACCATAAATCTCTGATGAAGGAAATACAAAGCCGCGGCGTTTTAAAAGCGAAGCGATTGTTTCTATTGTGAATGTTTGTGAATCGTTTTGCATGTCGGACATATAGCTGAAATTATAGCAGATGAGTATGTCGGAGATTGTAATCATCTTTCTTAAAACAG
>CAZTOA010000092.1:0-1639 GCA_964614975.1 uncultured Gammaproteobacteria bacterium
CTACAGGACTTAAGGCTAAGGTTAAGAAATTGGTAAAGAAAGTAGCACCAAAGAAAAAGACAGTAGCTAAGAAGAAAACAGCTAAAAAAAAGAAATAACTTTCAACATCATGCCGTTAAACAAAACCATAGGCAATTTGTCTGTGGTTTTGTTTTTTTATACCTTTGGTACCCAATTTTCAACATTTTTCATTAACTCACGACATTCTTCGCCCAGTACTCCTCCGCGTATCTCCATAGGTTTTCCGCTAAGTGACATAAGTTTTTTTCCAAAATCTTGTGCATGATATTCATCTAATAGATAAGAGTTTGCTGGAATAAATTCTCTATATGCTCCGAAAACTATTACTGAAATATTTGCCCAACTTGCACATGTAAGACACATTGAACATGGCTCGATCGCGGTATATAAAGTACACCCAGAAAGATCTAAGGTATTAAGTGTTTTACAAGCTGATCGAATACATTCGATATCGCCATGTGCTGATGGATCCATGTTGGATCCGACATGACTGACGCCACGAGCAATAATCTCACCATCTTTTACAAGAATCGTGGCACTAGGAAGATTTCCTGAATCTTTTGCTTTCTGCGCATCTTGAAGGACGACTTTCATGAAGTCTGTATCGCTCATACAGAAAAGTATAGCTTACTTTCTTCCAGAAACGCGGCGCTGGGCTTCTTTGAGGAATTTTTTACGAATACGAAGACTCTTTGGCGTTACTTCTAGAAGCTCATCATCTCCTAAGAAATCTAAACACTCTTCAAGTGTCATGATTACGTGCGGTGTTAAACCGTCAGTCACACCCTCACCACGTGAGCGATTATTCGTAAGATTTTTTACTTTACATACGTTAACTTCCATATCATCTTGACGTGAGCTTACTCCGACAACCATTCCTTCGTAAATTTGTTCTGCTGGAGCTATGAATAAAGAACCACGGGATTGGACATTCAAAATTCCATAAGTCGTAGAAACTGCAGTCTGCGTCGCAATCATTGCACCACCTCGAAGACTCTCTAAACTACCACCCTCTTTTGGCTCGTAGCCCAAAAAGTAACTCGACATAACCGCAGTTCCGCGAGTTTTTGTCATTAATGTGCTACGAATACCTAAAAGATTTGCAGAAGCAATTTTAAATACGAGGCGAGAAGTTCCTGTGAGTTCGCTATGCATACTTTGCATTGCTGCGCGGCGCTTTCCCATTTCTTCATTGACCGCGCCCACAAAATCTGGAGCGACATCAATCGTTACTTCTTCAAAAGGCTCACACGTTCTTCCGTCAATTTCTTTGTATAAAACTTCTGGCTTTGATACTTGCATTTCGAATCCTTCGCGTCGCATTGTTTCGATTAAGACTGAAAGATGTAATTCACCACGGCCAGAAACTATAAAGTTTACTGATTGTGTGTCATCTTCAATATGAAGACCTAAGTTGATTTCTTTTTCTCTTAAAAGGCGCTCCTTAATTTGGCGACTTGTTGTAAATTCACCTTCTCGTCCAGCGAAAGGTGAAGTATTCGGTCCTAAAGTTATTTTTAAGGTTGGTTCTTCGACAGAAATTGTAGGAAGTGATTCTGGTGTAGCTGGATCGGTAACCGTTTGACCGATTGTTAATTCTGGAATACCTGCAATCGCG